>CAZPLA010000059.1:0-20818 GCA_964587385.1 uncultured Dehalococcoidia bacterium
GACCGAGTTGGTGATATTGATATGCCCGGTATAAATTCTATTGTCCAACGGCTATCCGAAACAGGTGATATGAGTTCTGCAGAATTAGTCGATGGATGCCTGGACCTAATGGGCCCAGTAAAACTTAATGATACTACTAGGAAAGAACTCATAGCTCATGTTGATAACGATGGTCCCGTAACTAGAGGAACCACTGAAGACGAGCACTCGGTTTTTTCCAGAAGAGTTTGCGAAGTACTACGAATAATTGCCGCTACTCGTGAATACCAGTTTGGATAATTGATTAAACCCCTTGGTTCAAGGAATCGGTAGTTCCATTAGGAAATAATCACCTAAATTTTCTGAAGCCGAAAGGCAGCCAGTTGCTATCCATTTCAGACGAGTTTTTGCCACTAGCCCATTGAACTACGGTACCGGTGTCATTGTATAGATCAAAAATGGAAGTTCTTTCTTGTTCCAAATAGTGGTATGTAATAGAAATTTGCCAATCACTAGAACTCCATTTTCCTCCCTGCCTAGCTTCAAAAATGGCTGTAGACAGTACAAAATTCAAATGGTCATAATTCGAGCGAGATTTTGTGGTGTGGTCTTGGGAGCAAGACATTCGTTGACAAAGGGTTAACCAGTGATTAACTTCTTCGTTTAATAGTGACTTTACTACTGATATTGCTTCCTCTTTAGTATTTACCGTATCGTTGCTGCAATTAAGATTAGCTAACAGAAAGAATCCCAGAATAGGAATCGTTATTTTAAAATGACTTATCAATGATAAAACCTATTTGATGACTAATTTTTACATTGAACGATACTACTTAGACGCTATTGTAGATGTATAGATTATTTTCTTCTTCTCAATCTTCTGAAGCCCAGTTTCTTTTTTGCATCTGTTACCGAACGATTAGCATTTATGTGATCTCTTCGTTTTCTTCTATACCCTAGCTTGGAATCTGGATTTGATTTTGAAGGTTGAGCTTGGACTAGGTTATCTCGCTCCTCTCTATCCTCTTCTCTGGTTGTGGTGTTCTTTTCTGCTGCCAAAATCGCTGGATTAATCTCTATTACCCATTTACTAAGGTCTGACTTGTCTATAGGTGAGACTTTCCCTTCTTCAAGAGCCTGCACATAAATTTGCCAGCTTAATGAGGTGCGCCATGGAGCGAAAGTAAGATAATCATCAAGATGTTTTGACTCCGACTTGTTTAATTCAGCATCGGCATAACGAAGGCCTATAGACCAAGCAAGTGATGGAGGCATATCCGTAGCGAAACGACGAAGTTTTATAATCCAACTGGCTTGTGTTTCGGTTACTTGGTCTGGCAAGATTCCGTGTTCAAGAAAATAGTAGTATCGAGCTGTTAGTAGTAGTTTTACATCTACTCCATCGCTATCATTAAGTGTCCAGTTCTCTTTCATCGGAAGATTGCTGTTAAATTCTTCTTTGTTGGTATTTTGCTTCAATTTGCGAATCCATTAATCATAATTATTTAATTTAGATCTTCCAAACTATGTTGTACACAAAAATATGGTTCACAATTAACTCGAAAAGCCTATTATACTACCAATAATGAATACTATTGCGAAGACTACTGTAGCGAAAGCTATGCCAATTAAAAATGCTCGTGCCAGGACTTTAATGTCCTTTTTGTAAATAACCGACCAAAGGTTTGACTCCATCTGTTTCCCCCGATTAGTTCGAATAAAATTTTCCATTGTTTGGTTCTGCGTAGATAGTTAAGAGTTTTGGTTATTAATACGACGTTTTCTTATAACAAACCATATAAAAGCAATAATTGGCAGCCAAGCTGGAGAGAAGATGAGTACTAGTATTAACATGTCTACGATGTTTTGTCCAAGCTCGCTTAATCCACGAATAGCATCCTTAATGGTTTCCGTTGGATTCCATCCTGGTTTTACTAATGACTCAGGATTTGTAGATGGTCGAATGTCTATTGTAATTAATGCATTGGACGAAGTAGTTTCCAGATATTTCATTCGTCCTGTAATTTGTTCAATCTGAACCTGAATATTTGTAGCAGCCTGGTGTACCTTTAACGTTTCTTCTACGTTTTTAGCTCGTTCCAACAATTTTAGGTATGTATTTCTTGTTTGAGTTAATACCAATAACTCGGCTTCTAAATCAATATATTGATCAGTCACATCTTGCACCGAAGAATTTTCTTGGGTGATGCGAACTGCCAGATTTCTAATATGCGATAAGGTAGTTTCAAGCTTTGAAGACGGTATGCGTATGGACATCCATCCTACTTGGCTTTCATCACCTGATATTTGTGATGTAACAACGAATCCACCTGTCTGATTTGTTACTATTTTTATAGATTCGATAGTTTGTTGTACGTCTTGGACTAGGATATCTATGCTGGATGTGCGAACGTTCATACGGTCGACTGCATTACTACCACCAGCTTCAACGCTCAATGATGATGCTTTGGAGGAAATAGATCTTCCAGCTGGTGAACTAGAAGCGAATCCTTCTGCTGCCATTAATGGCATTCCAGCCATATCACTGGAGATGCTATCTTCTGTTCTGAAAGTATCGCTTTCACTTGAACCACAGGCTACCAAGGTTAACATCACAGCAATATTTATTAGCAATACTCTTAGCACGTTGATTTCAAATTTAGTATTCATAGTTCTTTTTCGGGTACATTAATTATCGATTCGACTTCTTCACATACTGAGTCGATACACTCCTTTAGAATTACTCTAATGATTGGAATCCTATCGTAAGGTTGGAATTCAAACTTAATTCCCGAATGAATCAAGTCTTCGTATGCCCATTCTAAATCGGAGCCGGAGACTTTGGGATAAGCCATACATATCACGGTAGATATTTCTGAGTCAAGCTCAAGCCAGCAGCTGGATACCAGTCTAGAGGCCAGTTGAGATTTGGATTCTAGCTTGGGCATTTCATTTGAAACGGGCATTGAATTTTGTATAGTTGTCTCTGTAGTTGGGGTGGTGATCGAACCTAGTTTGCCAGCTTCTTTTGGTTCAGCACATCCCATCGATATGAATATTAATAGTATGGTCCAGATTGGTAAAGCTGACTTCAACATATACGCAGTATATCAGGGATGAGGTATTGACGATAAGTTTAATTATGAACGATCATGCGTGTTGTGGGTTCAAGAGCATTTTTTAGTTTGACGTTCAGGAATCAACTTTCTATACGAGTCCTTTGCATGGCGTAAGCACAATTTTCACAAGCAGGATTTCCATCGGGGAAATGATCTGAATTGAGCACATTTGTCATAAGGGAAATTTGTTGTTCTAACCAATCAATTGACCATCTGTAGGGAATTATGGTCTCTTCGAATAAAAGACGGCCATTGAATTGGTCAACACTACGATCAGCGTTACATACGTAGAAGTAGCCAATTGGTGAAACACTGAAACCCATTTTCACTAGCAAATAGGCATAGAAATCTAATTGAATCTTGTATTCTTGTTTATATGCTCCAAAAAGGTAAGTTTCTTTGGTAACCGGCTTGCTACTTGATTGCGATTTGTAATCAACTATTATCAATTGTTGATTATTCAGATCAACCCAAACGTCGTCTATTCCTCCGTGAAGAACTAAATTGGAGTTTTCTACTTGGTGTTGGAGTCCATGGTGCAAAGGCTCCCTCCATAAATCTAAATCTTTGTGACGAAATGGCACCACATCATCAAGTCCAAACTGCTTGAAAATTCTGTGAGGTACCTGCTTTTCTCTGCATTCATCGAACTCCTTTTTTAGCAACAGATCAGTTGCTTGATTGAGTGTCCAACCGGGGGTAGATGGAGATACTAACCCTTGTACCCTATCGAAGTAAAAACATCTTTTACATTTTAGAAAGTCGCTAAATTTACTTCGGCTTATCTTGAATTCTTTAACTTGGTTGGGAGTATATATAGAAGAGGGTTTTGTGCGTAATCCTGTTGCGGGAACCAACTCACCTTTGCTATTTCTTTTCAGACTTATCATATTTAACTCCTGCATTTTCCGTAATCATTCGAAATTAACTGTAAATGGAAGGCTTATAATCAAATAAGAATTAGTATACACGTAGTGACGAAAATACCATTTGAACCTTCATTATAATTTGATACTGACGCTGATTTGACGACTTGTCTGTCGAATAGTATAAATTTGCAAGAAGAGCCTTGCTAGACCTTGTTTGAAATTGCAAGCATATTAATTCCAGGGAGTTGTTGTGTATCACTTACTACTAGTAGCATTGGGTGGTTCGCTCGGAGCAGTAGCTCGTTATACGATAGATCAATTGGCAATAACTTATTTGAATTCTTCCTTAGCTGGAACGTTTATTGTGAATATATCGGGCTCTTTTGTTTTGGGTCTATTGTTAGGTATAACATCAGCAAACAATATTTGGCCTGAGGGGTCCAAGTTATTCTTATCCGTAGGATTCCTGGGATCATATACAACGTTTTCGACTTTAAGCGTGGCTACCATTCATTCGGCGCAAAAAGGGGATATTTATACGGCTATAATAAATATGGGAGTTAGCATTGTTGTCGGGCTATCAGCAGCCCTTCTAGGCATTCTCTTGGGTAAGAGTATGTAATCGGCTCAATCATGTATAAAATGCCGCAGGGGTGGATGTCTAAGCAGGATTGTTATGTAAACTGGCCTATTCCCAGTAGGATTAGGCCAGATAGAGGTATCAGATTTCAGTTCCGTGTAGTATTAATCGTGATTATGAGAAGCAACCATGTCGCTTCCACAGCACATGGGTGATTTGATTTTTCCACATCCGGTTGGGCAAATAGATACGCCAACTGTTGATCCATCAGGCTTTGTAATTAGCTCGTAATTTAATTCCGAACCACATTTGAAACAGGTTAATCCGGAAACGCCCATTCCGCATTCACAAGAGTAGGTTGTCATTGTTACACCTCTTAATTCGTCATTTCAATTTCTACATATGATTCTATCAGACTATTGAAGCAAAATGCTCATTAGATGGGAACAAAATTCAGGAATGGGTCAAATAGGAGCCAAGTAACAAGTCCAGAGATACGATTAGCAATTTGTTCCAAGCCACACTTGCCCTATGTGCTTCGATTTGATCGGTTAGCTCATTTTGGAAGATCTCAGCTAAACGTGTTTGGTAAAATGATATGGATCCGAGGACATATTGAGATGGCACTGGTGGTAGACCTGGCCTGTGGCTTGGTACTGAACGGTGCATGGAACTGATTGCGGCTAAATAACGAGCGAATCCGTCGTTTGTAGGGGCCTTAGCAAGGTAGTAAAGCCACTGAATCATAGTGTCTTTGTTGTCTTTAATTCTCTTTTCATCTGGGCTTCCATCTTCCTTAACGAAAAATTGTTTCGCAGATGGGAAATCGAATATTAGTTCGTATACTTCGTTAGTTAATTGAACTGCATGTTTGACTACAATTGGGCCAGTCGATCTAATTAGAGAAAGATCATGTTCTGAAACCCCTACGAATTCTAGAAGTATTTTGTACCGTTCTGGCCAAATAGGCTTGGGCGACTGTGCGGATGTCATATTTAATGAGATAACCTTTATTGGTGATTGTAGCCGCCGATAGTATAGTTAGCTTTAGAGCCTGTCAAGATACAAGCAAACGATTGCAATCTCTTGACACTGAGAGAGTTAAAGCTAAACTAATGTTAGTGGAGTTGATCATTTGAATTTTGATTAAACAGTGACTTGCGAGGAGGGTAGAAATGTGGAAAGTTAATTTAGAAATAGTTTATTGTGTTCCTTGACAATACCACGCTGTCGCCATGTGGATGGCGACCGAATTTTTTAGGCAGTTTGGTAATCAGGTTGGAATTTCTCTAACTCCTGCAGCCAATGGAAGACTTGAAGTGTATGTGGATGGGGAAAAAATATTTGATAGGCATGAGGAGGATGGCAAATATCCGGATCTGACTCGGGTTCGTGAACTGAGAAATGTGATTCAAGCTAAAGTAGATGCAGCTCCCGACCCAAATGCATAAGAGTTGAGAATTACTTAATTTTTTATTTTAGTTCGACCGTAAGGCTTGGCTATAATTGAGCCATCAGCCTGCTAGTATTACTCGTTTATTGGAGCAAAAAGGTGGCTTCAGAATTCCCATACGATCTAAATGCTCTCAAAGAGAGTTATGTTGGAAGTGAAAGCCTGCCCACAGTTTTGGAAGTAGAGAAGGGGCATGTGCGGGCTTTTGCTGAGGCTATTGAAGATGCTAATCCACTCTGGGTGAATGAAACTTTTGCTCGACAAACTTCGTTTGGGGGAATTATTGCTCCTCCAACTTTTTTGAGAGTAGTCTCAGTCCAAAGCATAGAGGAATTGCCTGATCATTTTCCATTTAAAAGGCTTTTGGATGGGGGAAGCGAATGGGAATATTTGCATCCTGTCAGAATAGGCGACACAGTCACAGCGGTCAGTCGCATCGCGGATCTATACGGTAGAACAGGACGTTTAGGCCCGATGGTATTCATAGTGAGTGAAATAACCTATACAAATCAACTGTCTCAAGTTGTAGCAATTCAAAAGAGTACTTCGATTAGGTATTAAAGGACTACAAGATATATGAAAAGTCTTTTTTGGGAAGATGTGATAGAGGGGCAAGTGATACCTGCGATAGTAAAGCGGCCAACCACCAGACAACTTGTGAGGTATGCGGGTGTATCTGGCGATTTTAATCAAATTCACTACGATAAAGATCATGCGCTTAGCATGGGTTTGCCAGGAGTTATATTGCACGGTGCTTTAAAAAGTGCTTTTTTGGCTCAGATTTTGACGGATTGGATTGGAATATCTGGCAAACTTAAGAAGCTTGGGTGTCAATACCGACAAATGGACGAACCCGGGAGGCCAATTTCTTGCAAAGGCTTAGTGAAAACCAAGTATGTCGATAATGAAGAATATCTTGTGGAATGTGATATCTGGTTGGAAAATGAGCAAGGAGAAAAATCAACTTTAGGGTGGGCAATCGTGTCTTTGCCTACCAAATCAAATTGATAGTTATCGAATTTAGGAGATTAAAGTGACTGGATTTTTGGAAGGTAGAGTGGCGATTGTTACTGGAGCAGGCCAAGGAATAGGTAAGGGAGTTGCCAAATTAATGGCCAAAGAAGGGGCAAAAGTAGTGGTTGTAGATCCTGGTGTTAATGTGGATGGGACTGGGAAGGATCTATCACTGGCAGATCAGGTGGTAGATGAAATTATCCAGGAGGGAGGAATAGCGATAGCCTCTAATAGGTCTGTGGGCACAATGGAAGTTGGGGAAGCCATAATTCAGATGGCTTTGAAAGAGTTTGGAAAGCTAGATATAGTAATCACATGTCATGGCATATTAAGAGATCGTATGATATTTAATATGTCAGAAGATGAATGGGATTCGGTGATCAATGTTCATTTGAAAGGAACATTTACAATTGTACGCCCCGCTTGTAGTTTGTTTCGTAAGCAAGGCTATGGTCGAATAGTTACCTTTACATCCGAATCTGGTCTTGTAGGGAATTCTGGTCAGGCTAACTATGGAGCGGCTAAAGCAGGCATAGCTGGTTTTACAAAAGTCGTGGCCAGAGATATGGGTAAATATAATGTTACTGCTAATAGTATTGCGCCTCGTGCCGCTACACGAATGACGAGTGGCATCCCAGATTCTGCTGTAAAGGCTCGCGAGGAACTAGGAATCATGGCGACCGAGGGAGAAGATGAATTATTATCAGCAAATCCAGACGATATAGCCCCATTTACCGCGTATTTGGCTAGCGAATATGCTCACAATATAAATGGGCAAACCTTTTTGGTGTATGGAGGAGTAGTTTCTTTATTTAACGAGCCCGAATCTACGAAAACTATAAGTAAAGAAGGCCGGTGGACAATAGAAGAATTAGCATCTGTTTTCCCATCAGCCATTGGATCTGAGCTTTTTAACCCTGCCCCTTCTCTTGATAGTCTGTCGCAAGATAATGTCTAATCCCATAAAGTTTTAGTTGCGGATGGAATGACACTGAGAGCGTCCTGTAAAGCAAGTTTTTTAGCCCTAATTTGGCTCCAGGTTTTATCAGTAATATCCATTAGAGAAAAGCTCTGGCCGTATCTCTTTACATTTTTAACATGAGTCATGCCACATTTTTCGAAGCAATTCTTAGCCCGTTGGTTCCAATCGAGTGTATGTAGATATAGTCTCCTTAATGAACTAGAAGAGAAAATATGATCTATTAATGTGACCATCACGTCGAATCCATGTCCCATACCCCAATATCTGCGATCACCTATCATTATTCCCATTTCAGCTTCTTTTCTAACGGAGTCTATGTCGTAATACATACAGTTCCCTATGTATACGTCGTTCGATGTGAATATTGATAAACGCTGGATCCACGGGCTAGGATAAAATAATTGATTTGTGTAAATCCTAAGAAATTCTTGATAGCTCATTTTGAGTGGCTGAGCTGCATCAAGTTTTGATAGCTCAGGATCACAGCGCCATTCGAATTCCTTGGATGCGTCCTCAAGGCGTTTAGCTTTTAAAACAATGCGCTTGCCTGTTAACTCCATCAATTTACAGATTAGTCCTCTTTGATTAGCTCCAATGCTTGCCGTATAATTCGCGCTTCATTTTCATGAGCAACATTGTTCAGAGCGGTTTCAATTTTGACCCACTCCACTTGATCAAATTCATCATCATGGTCGCTTATAGAACCGCCGATGGGGACCATGAGATAGAAATATACAGTTTTGTCGTATAAGGTCCAACCAGGGTTCCCTCTAAATTGATAGTTTATGCTTCCCAGCGTTTGTTCAACAGACACAGCAAGGCCTGTTTCTTCTTGTGTCTCCCTTAAAGCTGTTTCTACAATGGTTTCTTTATGATGTGGCGTGCCTTTAGGAAGGCCCCATCGTGACGGCGGGATTCCAAGGCCGCAGAGAATAATTTCGATGATGTCATTTGTGCGCCGATAGACTACACCGCCGGCTGATACTACCTTACAGGCATTATTTTTGTCAGAATTGTTTTTCAAACCAATAACTATTTTATAAGTTGGCTTAATCCACTAGAATTTTAGTTGCCATATATGAAAAGAGTCAAGAAGAATAAGGGAACCGTTGCATGTGGTAACTAACTCTAATTTAGTTTAGCCTTAATTACGATTTTCTCTATATGAATTTTGTGGGCAGGACAAACTTTGAAGTTTGAAGAATATCTTAATGTGGACTCATCTCTCCATCAGGCCGCTCGTATTGCAGGAATTCCTTTTACAGAGGAATTGTATCCTTTTTCTAAAAAGATTGTATCTAACGGACTGAAATTCCATTATTTAGAGTGGGGTAACGAGAATAAAGAAACTATACTGATTTTGCATGGGATGGGCCAACAAAGTCACAGTTGGGATTTCATTTCTTTGGCATTAGCTAGTAAGTATCGTGTAATAGCTTTGGATGCCCGAGGGCATGGAGATTCGGAATGGTCCCTAGACGGAGATTATTCTATTGAAGCACATCAACAGGACTTGGATCACTTTGTAGATACTATTGGCTTGGACAAATTCATTTTGATGGGACATTCAATGGGTGGTAGAAATGGATACGTTTTTGCTTCTAGAAGGCCAGAAAAAGTAAAAGCTCTTGTTATAGTGGATACTGGAATTACTAATACTTCTAGGAGTGTTGACAGGATAAGGACGTTTATGAGACTGCCAGATGTACTGAATTCTTATGAGGAATTTGTATCTAGGGTTGTAGGTTATACTGGTCGCTCGCATGACATGGTTCGTGGAAGCCTGAAGCATTCTTTAATGAAGCTTGCTGATGGTAGGTGGACCTGGAAATATGATAGAGCGATTCGTTTCCCTACAATAAAATGTACGACTTGGACCCCTTCTAAATTATGGGATTGCCTAAGTCGAATAATTTGTCCGACTTTACTAGTCAGGGGATCGGAAAGTGATGTATTGGAATATGCAACCTACAAAAAGATTCTGAGTATTTCATCTCATATTCACGGTGTAACAGTGGCAAATGCCTCCCATCTGGTTATGGGAGACAACCCAAAGGGTTTTCTTGTTGCAGTTGACGCTTTTTTGAGTTCATCAGTTGGGCAACGTTAATAATTGATTTAACTAAACAGTGGGTAGGTATCAGACCAAGCTATCGAATTGTGCCAGGTCAAATCTTCTTCACGTTCCTGTTCTTATTCTTCTATCTCAACAATCTATTGAACCCAGGGTGACATATCTGACTTATCAGATTCATCCACCCTGGGTAAATCAAGAGTAAAATTGGTGCCCCCAAGGGGCTTCGAACCCCTGATCTCCTGCTTGAAAGGCGGGTGTCCTAGACCAGACTAGACGATGGGGGCTAATTCTTATCTAGTATAGCGCGGTTTAGGGGTATATGGCCAGTCCTTCTAAAGCCATAGTCTCTGGCAAATTCAGCATGAGGTTCATATTTTGAACAGCTTGACCGGCTGCTCCTTTGATTAAATTATCTAGGCAGCTGATAACAATTAATCGGTTGGTTCTTTGGTCAACAAATGGGTGTATCAAACAAAAATTACTTCCAAGGGTTTGCTTAGTTTGAGGAGATGCTTTAGTGATCTTTACGAATGGCTCATTTAAATAGAACCGGTTGTATAGGTCTGTAATAGCATTCGGAGCATCGTCTTTCAGTTGTGCGTAACAAGTACTTAATATTCCTCGAGTCATAGGAGCCAGATGTGTCAAGAATGTAATATCTATGTCTGCATTAGCAATTGCGTTCAACTCTTGAAGAATTTCCGGTAAATGCCGATGTCCGTCGAGAGAATAAGCCATGAAGTTTTCGTTAACCTCTGAAAAATGCGTAGATAAACTTAGTCCCCTTCCGGCACCTGAGGTGCCGGATTTACTGTCTATTATGATATCTGGGTGAATTATCCCCTCTGAGATTGCGGGAGCCATGGCAAGTATGGCACTTGTTGGATAACATCCTGGGTTAGCAATCAATTGTGCTTTCGCTATATCCTTGCGGTGTAATTCAGGTAGACCATAAACCGCATCTGTTAGATATTCTGGTGAAGGATGGTTTGTTTTATACCACGTTTCGTATGTGGCCAAATCCTTAAGTCGAAAGTCAGCACTAATATCTATTACTTTGACATTCTTCTTTAAAAACGGACTGACTTTTTCCGCACTGGCTTTGTGAGGCAATGCAGAAAAAACGATGTCTACGCTATCGGAGATTTCAGATGTGATAGTTAGATCTATTCCTACAAGGTGCGGAAAAACATCGTTGATTTTCTGACCTACGGTGCTCCTACCGGTGATCGCAGTTATAGTGACCTCTGGATGGTTTTGAAGGATCCGAATAACTTCAGCTCCTGCATAACCCGTGGAGTTTAAGATTCCTATTTTTATCAACGGTGCACCTCATACATATAGGTTTGGTATAAAAGTATAGAGGTCACCATTTGAAAGGTAAAGATAGTTAAACTTTGCTGTTTTGCTTTGAGGGTTTATTCGGGTACGGACATATATCGGATAGAATACAATCGCTACAATTGGGGTTTATAGCCTTACATGTCTTTCTACCATGGTTTATGAGCGCCGAATGGAATTTATAAACTTCAGTGGAAGCAACCATGCCCTCAAGAATTTCATGAGATGCATCTGCACTAATATGTTCTTCAATTAATTGCAGACGTTTTGAAACTCTGTAGACGTGAGTGTCTACGGCCATTGCAGGCATATCTAACGAGAAACATAATATTACAGCCGCTGATTTTGGTCCGATACCTGGCAGATCTTTCAGCCAGGACTTTGCTTCTTCGAGTGGCAACTCTCCGAGGAACGATAAATCTAGGTTGCCTAACTTAGTTAGAATAATGTTGAGGATGTTTTTGATACGAACAGCTTTAATTTTATTAAGACCTCCTGATTTGATAACGTTAGCTATTAGAGTTGTATCGGCCTTCGCAACAGCATGCAAACTACCGAATTTTGCAAGCAGGTTTTTGTAGGCTCTTTCAGAGTTTATGTCGGATGTATGTTGAGAAAGGATGGTATAGACTAATTCTTCTACTGGTTTCAGTTTCCGTACTGGCTCGAATGGCCCGTATTTTTTTACCAGCATTTTGGTTATTTCCGTTGCTCTATTTGATGGTCCTATTGTCTTCATATTCTGAATGAGCCTGTATTTTAATTTAGTTTTAAATCCAAAATGAATACCGATTTTATCAGCCGGTATGATTGTCCTCAATGCCGGTTCTATTTTTTTGAAGCCAAAGTGAAAAACGACCTATATTTTTCATGCTCTTGTCATAGTGTCTAATCACACTGTTTGACTAGCTTGGGCTCATCTATGGTATATTCGAATTATAGACTGGTCTTTTAGGGATAATTAATATGAACTCCAACTTAAGAGATATTATTTGTGATGCGCTGTCCTCAAATCAAGCACAATACGTTGAAATAAGATTCGACCAATTTGAGGCAACTCATATTAGATATAGAGACAGAGATTTGGAAGAGGTCAACCGGACCACATCCGGAGGAGGATGCGTGAGGGCGTTGGCTGGCGGAGGTTGGGGGTTTGTTTCATTCAATGGAGTAGATGATCTTAGGAATAAGGTTAAGGCTGCGATTAGAAATGCTAGGCTAGTTGGAGGCGATCCAATAGAGTTAGCTCCCGTTAAACCTGTGGTTGATTGTGTCAAAAGTAATGTAAAAAAGGACCCATCCAAGATTTCTCTTAATGATAAAAAGAATCTCTTGGATGAGTATGCTGAGGAGATTTGGTCAGTTCCAGGTATAGCTACATCGACGGTTGGATACGGTGATTCCCATCTTAATAGAGTCTTTGCGTCATCAGAAGGGACGTATATTGAGCAAGAAAAATTAGACATATCCATGAGGCTTAGCGCGGTGGCTAGAGATGGAGGAGATGTTCAACAATCTGGGGTTAGTTTAGGTTCAGCAGGAGACTTTTCCGAGGTCGAGAATTTGCATTCTCAGGCTAGTTTTGTAGCACGCAGAGCTTTAGAGCTCTTAAAAGCTGGTCCAGCTAAGAGTGGAGAATATACCGTAGTTTTAGACCCTGTTTTGGCAGGGGTTTTTATACATGAGGCCTTTGGACATCTTTCAGAGGCTGATCACGTATATCAGGATGATCGGATAAAGGACATTATGCTTTTGGGGAAAAGGTTTGCTGATAATCATTTAAATGTTGTTGATGGTGCCGCTGTGCCTAATTTACGCGGCAGTTATGCTTATGACGATGAAGGCGTTCCTTCTACAAGAAGTTATCTTTTGAAGGAAGGAGTTTTAGTGGGCAGATTGCATTCAAGAGAAACCGCGGCGAAAATGGGCGAACCAGTAACAGGTAATGCTCGGTCTATAGGGCCGCAATTTCCCCCCATAGTAAGAATGACCAATACATTCATAGAAAATGGGAAATCCTCCGCAGAAGAGCTAATAGCTGATGTCAAAGATGGTATATATGTGAGTAATTGGTATGGGGGCATGACGAGTATGGAGCAGTTTACATTTTCAGCGGGTGAGGCGTGGGTTATAAAAAATGGGCAAATCAAAGAACTATTACGTCCGGTTTTGTTAAGTGGCAACCTTTTTACTACTCTGCAAAGTCTTGATGGTATCGGGAATGATTTGGACATGAATCAAGGTGGTGGCTGTGGAAAGGGAGGCCAGATTCCGTTGGCTGTGTCTAATGGTAGTCCTCATATAAGAATACAGAGGTGTTTAATAAGTGGCAATTAAGCGAGAAATTGAAAAGGTTCTAGATAAGGCTGGTTCTACGTCTGAACAGGCAGAAGTTTTTAGTCTCTCCTATTGGAATGAGCCTGTTGATTTTGAAGCTAACCGGTTGAAAACGGTAGAAGACAGAGAGTCGAAAGGGTTATCCCTTCGTATAATTAAGGATGGGAAAATCGGATTTTCCTCCACAAATATTTTGGATAACCTAGATGCAGTTGTTGATAATGCATTGGAGACGTCTCCATTTGGGCCAGTGGCGGCCTTGCAATTTCCTTCAGGCGCAATGTTTAAGAAGGTCGATACCTATGATCCTAGAGTAGAGACTCAGACAGTAGATGAAATGGTCCATTTGGGTCAATCGCTGATAGATGATTTGCGCACACATGAGCCAGAATTGTTATGTGACGCGGGTGTTGGTAGAAATGTTATGGAAATTTCTATTGCCAATTCTAACGGGTTATCTGCTTCCTATAGGCAAAGCAGTTTTTATGTGTCTATAGGTGCAACTTTAGTTAATGGCACGGATATGTTTTTCCTTGGAGGAAGCAAAAGCTCATGCAATCCTATTCTAAATATAGATGAATTGGTTAATTCTGTGTTGTTTCAATTAGAGAATGGGAGAAATATTGCTAAGCCAGCTTCTGGTAATATGCAGATTATCTTCACCCCAAGAGGAGTGGCTGCTGCTTTACTTTCCCCACTTATGGCTGGGTTTAACGGCAAATCTATTATAAAAGGGTCATCTCCATTAGTAGGAATGTTAGGTGAGACCCTGGTCGACACGAGATTTAGCTTATGGGACGAACCGCTTACACCAATGATTCCTGGCAGTCGCATGTTTGATGATGAAGGGGTTGCTTCTAGACGTATGCCACTTATTGATCATGGAATGATTAGTAACTTTCTTTATGATTTGCAGACTGCCGGACAGGCCGGCACCGAAAGCACCGGTAATGCTCATAGGGGAATTAATAGCCTACCATCGCCGGGCGTTAGCGTTTCAGTAATTTCTTCTGGGGACACTTCTTTTCAGGATATGGTGGCTGGCATAGAAAATGGGATCATTGTGGAAAGTCTACTAGGTGCCGGGCAAAGCAACATATTATCCGGAGATTTTAGCGCTAATGTTTTGTTAGGATATAGAATAGAGAACGGTAAGATCGCCGGGAGACTTAAAAACACTGTTATAACTGGTAATGTTTATAGTGCCTTGAATAATATCGCTGCAATAGGCAACGATGGAGAATGGATAGGTGGATCGCTTTATTCTCCTAGTATATGTTGTAACGATGTTTCTGTAGCAACTAGAGGTTAATGTGGAGAGCTTCCTTCGTGTTCGATAGATTATTTCAAGAAATTAATCAGGATACGCCTAACTTTAGCAGTTCTGTATTGGCCGATATATCTAACCTTAGTGATGAGGAGATGAGTAGTTTTACAGCTAGCTGGGATGTATTGGTAGATCCTGCCAAAATTAAACTTTTGAGCACCTTAGTCGAAATGGGGCAAAACAGAGCACAATTGGATTTTACGGGCGTGTTTTTTTTATGTTTAAGGGATCCTAATGCAGACGTGCGTTGCTTGGCGATCGAAGGGTTGTGGGAATATGAAGATAGAACTTTGATTAACCCGCTATGCAAAATGTTGATTAATGATTTTTCCGAAAATGTAAGAAGTGCAGCGGCTTCATCATTGGGTAAATTTGCCATTCTATCCCAAGAAAACAAACTGTTGGAGCGGGATACTCAAAAAGTGCATGATTTATTATTTGATATCTTAGAGAATCCAGAAGAAGCTCTAGAGGTGCGTAGAAGGGCACTAGAATCAGCGGCCGTATTTAACACGGATTGGGTTGGTGAATATATAAATTGGGCATATAACAGTGCCGAGAGTCATCTTAAAAGTAGTTCCCTTTTTGCTATGGGCAAAACATCGGATTCCTATTGGCTTACCTATTTGCTTGCTGAACTGCAAAATGCATCTCCTTCAATTAGATATGAGGCTGTTTCTGCCTGCGGCGAACTTGAAGATGAGTCAGCAATTCCACATTTGGAATCGTTGGTCGACGATGACGACATCGAAGTTCAATTAGCGGCCATTAGATCTATAGGGTTGATCGGAGGAATGTTGGCTGAGAAGATACTGAAATATTGTTTAAACTCGGCGGACCAGGTTGTTCAGGACACCGCCAGAGAATATCTCGACATGATGGATATGGATGATGATTTGATCTTTGGGCATGGGGGCTGAATGAGCTCCGCACATGTTTTTTGATTAGCCAATGGTTGTTATTCCCGTTAAATTAAAATCGTTGATTACGGGTTCTAGTATTGCTTACCTGTCCACTGTATCCCACAAAGGGCATCCCCACATTGTTCCAATTTGTTTTGTTTTACTAGACCAGAATTTTTACTCTTTGCTAGACAATAAACCCAAGAATGTTCAGCCCTTAAAGTTAAAGCGTGTTCAGAATATTATTTCTAACCCGAAGGTAACATTAATAGTTAATCACTATGAAGATGATTGGGATAAACTATGGCATGTATTGATTAAGGGAAATGGGAGTGTTGTATCTAATGAATTGGAACGTATGGCGGCTATCAAATCTTTGAAACAAAAATATGTACAGTATCTCCATATGGACGTTGATTTGAATCCAGTGATTAAAATAAGACCGACCAATATTACAAGTTGGGGGACTACTAGCAGGAAATAGCAGAAGTTTTTGGTCAAATGTATTAGGAGGTTTAAATCCGCTAGTTGGATTTGTCAGAGTCAGCATGTTGGTTTTGTCCATGAATAGACAATTAAGATGTTCTACATGTGTTCTGATAAAAATCCCATTTTCCACCTGAGTTTTTGCAAATCGACCTATCTTCAAAAGTTCCTGTGCAAAAACCTGTGTGGTTGTCCCATTCTCCACCAAGTTTTCTGCAGTTAACTTTTTCCTCATAAACCTTTTCGCATCCCTCTTTGTATAATTGCCAGAAGTCATCCTCAATAGAGCAATCTTGTGGCTGATTTATAGTGGGGGTTTCAGCCTGTTTTCTTTCAATATCCTTTTCTCCTGGAATGTAAGTGGTTACTAATGTAGGAGATATTAAGAATAGACCTATTGCTATGATGATAGCTAACAATATACGGGGAGTGGGGTTGTTTCTAATATAATCAATCACTACTAGATTAGTCTAACAATTTATACGGCTTATACACAATTTAAGTAATTAAATATCAGTGTGATCTTCCATAAAGTTTGCTAGGGATACTTGCTCATTCCCCAAAACCCGTTTTGAATATCTAAACTTGAATAAAGGCCTGTTCGCTGTAGCATTTTTTCTGTTGCGCCCTGTGCCATTTGCAAAATAGATAGCTCATTAGTCTGTAACAACTTCCTATTTTGCATGAGAACCTGTCCGTTAATTATAACGGTGTCAACGTCCTGGCCATTGGCAAATGACACTACTCTGTGGACTGGCATATTTAACGGATATAGGTGAGGTTTATTCATGTCTATGATGATAACGTCGGCTTTCTTTCCTGGTTCAAGAGAGCCGATTTCATTTTCCATTCCTAGTGCGTGGGCTGCATCGATTGTAGCCATCTCTAGAACTTTACCAGGTGGCATATAAGTACCGTCTCGTTTTTCACCTCTGTGCTGGCGCATACAGACATACATATGCCGGAACATGTCATAGTTCATGTCGGGAGCTGCCCCATCGGAACCGAGCATTACGGTAACGCCTGCATCCAACAGCTGTGGGACAGGACATCGAGAAGGATATGAATTGCCGGAACTAGGGTTGTGAGCTATTTTTGTGTCCGTTGCACTGCATATTTTTATTTCTTCTTTGGTAAGACCTGTAGAGTGGGACAGTAGCGTTTTAGGGCCAAGTATATTTAGTTCTTTATATGCAAAACTGACAGTGCCTTGATCGTGTCCATCTTGAGTTAAGATTAAGTTATATTTATCTGCTAACTCTTTTACTATAAAGGATTGTCGTTTATAGGTATCCAAGGATTTGTTTTTATAAAGAGGCCGCTCAGGGTTTAAAGTAGGGGACATTAATGACACATGAATACGCCCTTGGTTCGTTTTATGCCATTGATTGATAATTATTTCGGTGGTTTTTATGTATTGCTCGAAGTCTACCCAGTAACTTTGTGAAACTCCATTGGACCATGAGGCATATCGTCTTGGATATGGGGGGTCACTTGGGCCAACTACAACAAATTCTCTAATACCGACTTTGCTAACGGCTTCACAGTGACTATCCGCATATTCATGGGTATCGGTTCTCATCACCATGGTGCCACCGCCTAAATAGCTGACACCGCAGGTAGTACCATTCTTTAGTCGGTCTATAGAGGCAAGGAGGGCTTCAGCATGCCAGAAATCCTCATCGGTTCCCTCGGCATATATTAGATCTGCTATTTGGCCCCACGAACCTGCCGGGCCGTGGCCTATTGTTTTTAATAGTGAATGACCAGCATGACCATGCCCATCTATTATCCCAGGCATGATCACACCATTATCGTATTCGATGAACTTGTATGCTGTATGGTCCCGTTCAATCTCGAACCGGCTGCCTACTGCTATTATTCGGTCATTAGTTATAGCTAATGCGCCATCCTCAATGATCCTTCTTTCAGGATCCATAGTTATTACGGTTCCCCCAGTTACGATTATATCTGCCATATTGAATCCCCCTCGCGATGGTTTAGTTTGTCACTGGACTTGAACTACATTAGGGTTGACATTAAATAGTGGAAGAAGGTTTTGGGAAAATATATATTCTTTATCTTCCATCTGCACAATATACCATCATCTTTGTGATAATGTAGTTTTCAATAATCCTGCAGATTTATTAGGGTTTCCAATATTTGGGATATCTGTTTTGAATTTGCTGAGTTGGGAATTAATCTAGAGAACAACAATGAAAATACTGTCTTGGAATGTTAACGGTCTTAGAGCGGCACAGAGAAAAGGGTTTTTAGATTGGTTCAGTGAAGTTGAGCCGGATATATTTTGTGCACAAGAAATCAAGGCGACCCCTGATCAGCTTGATGAAAAATTGAGGTTTATTGACGGATACTATTCTTACTTTAATCCCGCAGAGAAGAAAGGTTATAGCGGTGTGGCCATCTACACCAAAATAAAACCGAAAAGTGTTGATTATGGTATAGGAATAAAGCGATTTGATAGTGAAGGCCGAATACTTATAGCGGATTATGGCTCTTTTATTCTGTTTAACATTTACTTCCCTAACGGTAGACGATCCAAAGAACGGCTAATGTATAAAATGGAATTCTATGAGGCTTTTCTTAAATATGTCGATGAATTGCATCGGAAAGGTAGAAATATAATTGTAACTGGTGATTTTAATACTGCCCATAAGGAGACGGATTTGGCTCGTCCTAAACCCAATGAAGGCACGTCTGGCTTCCTTCCCATGGAACGGGAATGGATGGACAAGTTTATATCGAAAGGGTTTGTTGATACTTTCAGAATTTTCGATCAAAGTGCAGGGAATTACACTTATTGGGATCAAATCAGTCGAGCTCGTGAAAGGAATGTAGGTTGGAGGATTGACTACTTTTTTGTGAATGATAGAGCTCAAAATCGTGTAATATCAGCGTCAATTTGCGACCAAATAATGGGCTCTGACCATTGTCCTATTCAATTGGAAGTTAACGAAGTTCATTAAATTCGTTAATGAACTTAATTTCGCAAGGGTTGGTATTCTTTGTGTCATTAGCATATCTAAATCAGGTAACTATTTGACTTGCACATATAAAATTTCTCTGGCAAGATAACAACATGAGAGTTGGCTCTTTTGAACTGCAGGAGCCGTTGCCTGACTTGAAGGATCCCCACGTTATAGCTCTATTGAGACCTTGGGTAGATGTGGGAAGCGTTGGCACTATAGCCTTAAAAAAGCTAGAGCGCCATCTTGGAGCCAAGGAGTTGGGCAGGCTATATAGGCCCGGTAACTTTTACGATTTTACTCGTTATCGTCCTGTAATGAATGTCGTAGAAGGACAACGGTCATTAAATATTCCTAATACAGTAATAAAGTATGCTTTACGTAAGGGATTACCAGACTTATTATTTTTCCACCTTTTGGAGCCTCAAGCTTTCGCTGAAGATTACATAGAGTCAGTGTTAGATGTTGTTGATACTCTAGGTGTCAAACAGTATATTCGGGTTGGGGGCATGTATGATGTGGTTCCTCATACCCGTCCCTTAATAATGACAGGAACCGCTCATGGTGAGTTAGTTAAGCAATATTCTGATTTTTTTCAAGTAAGACCTAGTAAGTATCAAGGGCCCACATCTATTCTGAATCTATTGGCAGATGGAATAAATGATCGTGGGATCGATGCTGCAAGTTTGATGGTTCACTTGCCTCAATATGTCCAACTTGACGAAGATTATGCAGGTGCAGCTCGGATTTTAGAAGTTCTTTGTTCTGTTTATGATCTGCCTATGGAGCTGACTGATTCCGAGCGTGGTCAACGCCAATACCGTGAGCTAAATTATGAAGTCATGCGTAACCAAGGTCTGAAGTCTGTGGTAGAAAGACTTGAAGTTCATTATGATTCACGTTCATTCCAATCGAACGCTGAAGATCTTACCAAATTGTCCCCTGAAGTGGAGAAATTTCTAAAGGAAATGGGGGAAAGATTTGAAGGGTAGCTTTATAGCTTTCTCAGGTCAGCATAATTTAGATCGAGTCTTTTTATCCCGGCTCCGCCTATAAAGGCGACAGTTACCTCATTATCCTGTTTGTGACTGCCAGTTTTTATGACGATTCCCTCACCGAAGATTTTGTGCACCACTTTATCTCCTGTGTCAAACGTTAAACATGGTTCGCTTGATGACGAACCAATCAATAAATTTTTCTTATTGGGAACAGGTTCTTTATAGGAATCTGTAGAGTGCAATAGAGGTGAAGGGATTTCTTGAAGGAATCTTGATGGAATAGTTGGTCCGCTGCTACCCATGAAAGTTCTGCGGAATGCCCTGACAAGATATAGGCGTTGCATACAGCGTGTAATACCTACGTAGC
>CAZPLA010000060.1:0-28581 GCA_964587385.1 uncultured Dehalococcoidia bacterium
GCTCTTTATAACATCAAACCATCATTAGATTAACTAACAAATACTAATTATGTAACACTAGTCATCCAAAGGATCGATGTGGAGGATAACAATGCACAGCATAATAATAGATCGAACAAAACGCCTGGCAGAAGAGCCTGAAACTGGACACAATCGTTGGCATCCGGACATACTACCAATTCTGGAAGTTAACCCCGGCGATGAAGTTATACTGGAGACAAGAGATTGTCTTGACGGCCAATTAAATGCAGCTTCAACCGAATCTGCATTTTCAAACATTGATTCTGGTGCCGTTCATCCATTAACTGGTCCTGTGATGATAAAAGGGGCGAATCCAGGTGACTTACTTGAGGTTGAATTTTTAGACATTGAACCCGAACCATGGGGATTTAGTGCAATCATGCCTGGAATGGGTTTTCTAAGAGATATTTTCACTGATCCATTCATGGTGCATTGGAATATCAAAGATGATTGGGCAACATCACCACAGATCCCGCAGGTAAAATTGCCAGCTGGAGCTTTTATGGGAGTATCAGGAGTCGCCCCTTCAAAAAGCCAATTAGATTTGTATAACCATAGAGAATTGGAGCTTATAAAAAGAGGTGGGGAAGCTCTTCCTCCTGATCCGGCAGGTGCAGTACCAAACTCAGGACGACCTTCTTTGGAGGGACTACGTACATTACCACCAAGAGAAAATGGAGGTAACCTGGATATAAAACAACTAACTAAGGGAGCTAAATTATTTCTCCCAGTATCAGTTGAAGGTGCACTGTTTTCTACTGGTGATGCTCATTTCACTCAAGGTGATGGGGAGGTATGTGTTATGGGAGTAGAAATGAGTGCCACAGTAAGTTTGAGGTTCAAAGTAATAAAAGATGCAGCACGAAAACATAACATAGTTTGGCCAAGATTTTCCCGAGATGGATACTATGCAAACCCTGAATGGGCTGTTCCAAAAAGATTCATAGCTACAACTGGAATGCCCATAACACCTGATGGTGAAAATGACGGAGAGAATTTGACCCTCGCGGCAAGGAATGCACTTCTACATATGATTGAACTACTATCGGAAAGGGGGTTCACAAGAGAACAGGCATATATTCTTTGCAGTGTCGCAGCCGACCTTAAAATTGGAAACGTAGTAGATGTTCCGAATTATGTGGTGTCTGCCGTATTATCCGAAGATATATTTCAATGAAAAACCTTCGACTAGGATTCTTAGTATCTGGGGGCGGTAGTAACATGCAAGCCATCATTGACGCATGCAAGGATGGGAGCCTTAAAGCTGAATGTTGTGTGATAATAAGTAACAACTCAAAATCAAAGGCTTTAAAAAGAGGAAAGGCAGCAGATATACCAACCGCCCATCTCAGCACTAAAACCCATGCATGTGATCAGGAATTGGACATAGCCATTACACGGAAATTAGAAGAATATGAAGTAAACCTGGTTATTCTGGCTGGCTACATGAAATTACTTGGCCCTACAACTGTTACAAAGTTTCGCAATCGCATACTTAATATTCATCCCGCTCTTTTACCTAGGTTTAGCGGCAAGGGATTTTATGGCAAAAACATACATAAAGCGGTTCTGTCATCCAACGAAAAGTTTACTGGCGTAACTATCCACATAGTAGATGAGCAATATGATCACGGTCCAATAATCGCTCAGAGAGAAATAGCCATAATGAAGAATGACACTTTGGACAGCCTAGAACAGAGAGTGCTTTTACAGGAACACACATTATATGTTGAAACTCTACAGCAAATAGCTTCAGGGGAAATTAATCTAGGTTCAAATGCCTCATAGTTAATATGAATATTCTAGATCTTTGTTACGCATCTATAGAAGAACTTGCTACTCTAATCAAGGATAAAAAGTTATCTCCTACTGAACTCGTTCAATGTCATTTGGATAGAATCGAAGCAACCGAACCGATACTTAACTCATTTATCACTGTTCTTCATGAAGAGGCATTAAGTTCTGCACAAATAATCGAAAAAGAAATATATCAGGGAAACTACAGAGGTGTATTGCATGGAATACCACTAGGCTTGAAAGATATTTATTACACCAAAGGGATACCAACAACCTCTGGAATAAAAATCCATGAATCATTAGTTCCTAAATACAACAGTACCGTGTATGCCAAATTAGAGGATGCAGGAACCATACTTATGGGCAAATTAAATCTGCACCCACTAGCATTAGGAGGCACAGGGGAAAACTCAGACTTCGGAAATACCTATAACCCTTGGAATCCTCAAATGATTGCTGGAGGATCTAGTAGCGGTTCAGCTTCAGCCGTCGCTTCAGGGCAATCTGCTTTAGCAATGGGTACTGATACAGGAGGTTCAGTCAGAATACCTAGTTCATTCTGCGGTCTGGTTGGATTGAAACCTACATTTGGACTGGTTAGTAGACATGGAGTAGGCACTCTAGCTCCAACTATGGATCACTGCGGCCCCCTAACACGTACAGTTATGGATTGTGCCCTAGCTTTAAATGTTATTTCAGGTTATGACGAAAAAGACCGATCTTCATCCAAAAGTCATGTTCAGGATTTCACTAATACCATCAAAAATGGTGTAAAGGGTATTCGGATAGGTGTACCTAAACAATTTTTTGAAGTTCCCATTGAACCTGAAGTTGAAGAATCAGTACTAAAAAGCATAAAAATTCTAGAAGGAATGGGAGCCATAATATCAGATATTTCATTGCCTTCCTTTCACCAAATAGTGGAGATAGGAAGTAAGTTATTGTCAGCAGAAGCTGCAACAGTTCATAAAAACCTCTTTCAAAAAGACGGAATACGATTACCGAAAGATGTTCGCGGTAGATTAGAAAAAGGCTTGCTAATCACAACAGATGAACATATTGAATTTCAAAAAATCAGACGTAAGTTCAATCAAGAGAGCCTAGAATTAATGGAAACAATAGATGTCATTATAGGTCCAACAGAACCTATAACCGCATTCAACCCAGAAATGACAAAAATAAAGTTGGGCTCATACGATGTAGATCCTAGAATTGCGGTTTCAGTATATACACGAATTTTTAACCTAAATGGTTTCCCTGCTATTACCATACCTTGTGGTTTTTCACGAAATAAACTGCCAATAGGACTGCAACTGGCGGGAAAACCATATAACGACGCAACTATCCTACAAGTAGCATACGCATACCAAGAAGCTAACGATTGGCATCATAGACACCCGCTAATATAGAACATTTTATTAGGACAGTTTCCTATCGAAGTCAAAGCCTTATTATATTATTAAGTTCATCGGATAAAGCCGTTGAGCGCAATTAATTATGAATGGCTGCCTGGAACTTACGGTCACTCTTAAAAGGCCCAACCACTGCTAAATTAACTATCTTTTTCATTACAAGTTCCCTGGCTACCCTATTTATATCCTCAACATCTATTGAATCAATAGTGGCAGCCGTTTCTTCCACTTCAGAAATTTTATTCAGCAGCAATTCCTGTGCACCATACCACATGCTTACATTTTGAGTATTTTCCAAGCGGAGCATCAATCTACCTTTCCAATATTCCTTAGCCTTGCATATTTCTTCTTCAGAGAATCCATCTAGTAATCTATTCAGTTCCCCTAGAATCACATGAAGAGATTCTGTACTACGGTTAGGAGCCGAGCCGCAATAAATCACAAATGCCCCAGAATCAGAGAATTCACTCAGCCCACTATGGACATCATATGCAAGTCCTCGTTTTTCCCTAACTTCCATAAATAGTCGACTGCTCATTCCCTCACCGAATATTATGTTAACTATATTCATCGCATAGTGGTCAGGGTGTCCAAGTGGATGGGAAGGCAATCCAACGCAAATATGGGCCTGCTCACTTTTGCGGTACTGGACAGAGACTTTAGAATGTTGTCCCATTATGGCAGCCTCATATTTAGGTGAAGAACGTGGTAGCCATTCCTTAGTCGTTTCCAACAAATTATTTACAATACGAGAATGATCTACGTTCCCAGCAACAGCAATTACGACATTATTAGGGGTGTAGTGAGAACTCATAAGATCTACTAAATCATTCCTTTTAATTTGACTTACGGATTCAAGTGTTCCACCTACATCTCTACCCATGGGTTGCTCAGGCCATAACATCTCATCTATTAAAAGTTCTACCTGATAAGATGGATAATCATTAGTCATCCGAAGTTCTTCATTGATAACTTCCCTCTCTTTATTCATTTCCGATTCATCGAGAAGTGGATTGATAAACATATCAGTTAAAACATCAAATGCGGTATTGAAATGGGGTTGAGCTATTTTGCTCCAGTACACGGTCATTTCCTTATCTGTACTGGCATTCATAACGCCACCAACACCTTCAATTGCTTCACTAATAATTTGAGCTGAAGGCCAGTTCCTTGTTCCTTTAAACAATAGATGTTCTAAAAAGTGATTCCCTCCTGCTAACTCATTATTTTCATTCCTAGACCCAGCTCCAACAAGAAACGATATTGAGACTGAGTAAGCGTTCCTGATAGGAGCCGTGATTACCCTAAGCCCGTTATTTAAGACTGTTTGTTCATACATAATTTTTAATATGGTCACTCAAACAATATGAATCTAGCTATGTAGCCAGGTGACGGTACCATGTAAATCATCTGGATGAGATCTAGAAGTAAATGAATTATATTCTTCCTTTGCAGTTTTTATCGTAGTATCCAATCCATGACCGGGGCACACTACTGTTTCTTCAGGTAAAACCAAAAGCTTTGACTTTATACTATCTACTACTTGCGTAAACGCTTCAGGTGACCTCGTTCCACCTGGGCCTCCGGGAAAAAGAGTATCACCACTAAACAAATGAGTCCCTACAAAAAAACATGTAGCGCCAGGAGTATGCCCTGGTGTAAATAGAGCAGTTAGTTTGTGTTTTCCGAATTGGATTTCTTGCTGATCTGTAAGGTAGAAGTCTGGTTCATCCGGCAATATATTGTGAGCATCCGGACCACCTATTCCCACCAACGCACCAGTAACCTCTTTTATCTCCTTCAGACCCGCAATATGATCACTATGACCATGTGTAATGAGTATAGACTTAACATTAAGGCTTTCGACTTCTTTAAGGAGTTTTTCTGGTTCACCTGGAGCATCAATAACAATACAATCGAGAGTTGAAGGACAGATTACTAGATATCCGTTATTGTCAAATTTAGTCATTCCTGGAATTTTATGTATAGATATATTTCCCTCATAATGTAGTGGCATTTCATTATCCCCCCAGTATACTTTTGGATCTCTATGTTAACAAAGTTATGACACAGGATCCAAATAAACACAATGATTCAAAACGCTTTACACTTGACACTCATGAATGCACGAATCTAAGATATCTTCAATATTTCAAGGAGCTTATGATGTTTCCACACAATGTCCTACCAGATACAGCAGAAATCAATGACCTTGGACATCTATCGATAGGTGGATGTGATATAGTCGCGTTGACCCAAGAATTTGGTACTCCCCTTTATATATTCGATGAATTTACCCTAAGAAATCGTTGCCAAACATTCACGAAAGAATTTACTAGCCGGTATCCTAACACTACTGTGGCATATGCAAGCAAAGCTTTTGTGAACCCAGCACTTGCCAAAATATTCGCCGAAGAGGGATTAGGATTGGACGTGGTATCGGGTGGAGAATTGGCTCTATCTCAGGCAATTGATTTCCCAAGCGAACGAATATACTTCCATGGAAATAACAAATCTAGAGAAGAGCTTACACAAGCGGTTAATTCTAAAGTAGGACGTATCGTCATAGATAGTTTCCATGAAATTGCATTGCTTGAGGAAATATCTGCGTATGCCAAAACTAAACAGGACGTTTTAATAAGAGTTTCTCCCAGTGTTGACCCACATACACACTCCAAAACAACGACAGGTACTCTAGATAGTAAATTCGGACTTTCAATAGATACTGGAGATGCCCATAGGGCAGTTACAGCAGTAATGAATGCGGAACATTTGAACCTTAGAGGTCTTCATTTCCATTTGGGATCTCCAATTTTTGAACTTGAGCCATACGAACTAGGAATAGAAGTTGTCCTGCAATTTGCTGCCTCACTAAGAGAAGAAGGTTTGGAACTAAAGGAGTTTAGCCCAGGTGGGGGATTTGCTATATCTTACACCAGAGAACAAATACCACCCCATATAGGAACATATGCAGAAACTATCATTAACTCAATGACCCAAGAATGCGAAAGGTTGGGACTAGAATTACCACATTTAACAATTGAGCCTGGTAGAGCTATTACTGGTCCTGCTGGAGTTGCTGTATATAAAGTCGGAAGCACTAAGAGCATCGAGGGAATTAGAAAATATGTTTCAGTCGATGGCGGAATGGGAGATAATATTCGACCTGCTCTATACGAAGCTCGCTACGAAGCATTTGTCGCTAACAGGATGAATGAAAAGGCCACTGAAATGGTAACGATAGCTGGTAAATACTGCGAATCCGGCGACATTCTTGTTAAAGACGCATTACTTCCACCTATAGGAACTGATGGCTTGGATTTGATTGCAATACCAGCATCCGGTGCGTACTGTTTATCGATGGCAAGTAATTACAATCTTAATCCTAAACCCCCTATAGTATTGGTAAATAATGGCAATTCTTATCTTATAAGACGAAGAGAAACATACAAAGACCAAATGTTACTAGATGTGATCTGAATTTTGACACGAATCCACTATACATACTGTCATACAGTCTCATGAAATAAAGAGTTTTATATGTGGAATGTGATTGGTCAAAATTTAGCTCTTAACTACCTTAAGGCGAGCTTTGCAGCTAACAGATTATCTCATGCATATTTGTTAGTAGGACCCCCACAAATTGGGAAAATGACCCTCGCCCTAAACTTAGCCCAAGCTGTAAATTGCACTTCTGAAAATCAAACCAAACCTTGTAATTCTTGTTCGCAATGTAATAGGACACTCGAAGACAATCACACGGATCTGGAAATCATAAAATCATACGACCCATCCAGAAATGGTACAACTCATCGTATTGGAATAGACCAAATTAGGGAATTGCAACATAAATTAAATCTCAAACCGTTTGAAGGAGCTTTTAGAGTAACTATCTTTGAAGACGCTGAGCGGATGACTGAAGAAGCATCCAACGCCCTACTCAAAACTCTAGAGGAACCTCCATCACAAAGTTTATTGATCTTATTGTCATCACAAGAAGCTCAACTACTCCCTACAATAAGGTCTCGTTGCATCAAATTAAAACTCAATCCCATGCCAGTTAAAAAAATAATCGATCATTTACGTGAAAACTATTCTATTAAAGAAGATACAGCACAACTAATCGGCCTCCTATCAAAAGGGTGCCTAGGTTGGGCCATTGATGCATCAAGCAATCCACTTATACTAGAACAACGCTCCATACAGATTGAAAAAATGTTGAACCTAATGGATTCAGGCCTTGAATACAGATTTAGAGAATCTGATAATTTAGTAAGCTCTCTATATAATAATCGGAAAGAGGCACTGCAAATACTGAGGGAATGGTTGGGTGTATGGAGGGACATTATCCTTATAAAAAATGACTCTGTTGACCTCATAACCAACACAGATTATATCGATATACTAAAAGCCAAAAGCATGAAATACTCAAGCGAGCAAATCCTCAACACAATAAATAGGATACAAAAATCTATAGATTGTTTAGATAATAACGTTAATCCTAGACTCGCTATTGAAACGATAATGATAATGATGCCAAGAAATATGAACTAGCCACCAACAAAATTATCTTTTATCCTTCTTTTAATCCTGTTTAATCAATGGTCCAGAAAATAAATTTACGCCACTCATCTAGAATGACCCGTCCATAAAGTACATAATAAGGACTCGGATAGGGAGGCTTAGGTTTCTTCATCAACATCATTCCCGCCTGTTCAGGTGTCCTACCAGCTTTCCTGTGGTTACATGGTATACAAGCTGTAACTATATTTTCCCAAGTCAATTCCCCAGATTGGAATCTTGGTATAACATGGTCAATTGTAAGATTATTAGATTTAACTCCACAATACTGACACGCATGCCGATCTCTCAACAATACTTCCTTTTTTGACAATTTCCTCTTACCAAATGGCCTTTTCACCAAATGAACTAATCTGATCACAGAAGGCAAATAAAAAACTTGTCTCACACTGTGAATCTGCCCCTTCCCATTCGATAAAAATTCCGCTTTACCTTTGAATATTAACAACAACGCACGCCTAACATTACAGACATTAATTGGTTCGTAATTAAGATTAAGTACCAGTACTGGTAGATTAAGCATCTAAATCCTCTCTACGACAACAGAAGAAAGTTAGGAAATAAAACTAAAGAAAATCCACCTTATCCCTAAAATCATCCGGCAATAAATTAGGGAATCGCAACAAGCTAGCAAAATCATCCGTTAGAAACCGACCTAGAGTCGCGTCATTAATAGATTCATCCATGTCTAATATAGGAAAAGAGTCAACAACCGTCAAAAGAGTCGACAGAACAGTAAAGGCCAATATAACTCCTAAAATTGCTCCACCCATTTGGTCCAACCATCCCAACATGAAAATCCTTATGATCTTCCTCAAAAACGAACCTGATATGCCGGCACCAATCAATACCAATAAAAATATAGTGAGAAACCCAAGAACATTGGCTGCGTTTTGACTGTCGGTAATACCAGAAAATGCCGAAGCCATCTTGTGAAACATTTGAGTAGATAAAATAATCGCCAATACGATTCCTGCAAGTGAAGCCAATGCCTGAATCAAACCTACCTTCCAGCCAATGTAGAGAGATATTCCCGCGGTAATCAATACTATAATATCTATAAAATTCATATTTACCTCAAAAGATCCCTACCCCTAATATAAACATCTATTGATAAATATTATCACAAAGAATTGTTTTCATTTGGATTTGATATTTGTAGTTTGCTAATCCATATCAGAATCCATAGAAAAACAGCACCATATGCATATCCGCCTAATACATCACTAGGCCAATGAGCACCAACATGTATCCTTGCAATACCAACTAATATTATCGCTATAAAAATTACCAAAGCCATCACCAATCTTAAAGTTGAAGATCTGACCCATGGCCATGAAATATACCCGATAAATCCAAAGAATAGTACACTATGGATAGCGTGACTGCTTGGAAACGATGCAGATTCCGACGATATTTCATGCAATATAGATAATGGTCGAGGCCTATCAATCATAAATTTTAAAATAAATGCTAAAATATGAACAAATATCATGGCAGTAAAAGTAATAGAGTAATGTTTTTTTCCAAATATCCAGAATCCCACGATTAATGGTATAACGGATAATACGAATCCTGTTCGACTTCCAATATGATTAAAAAAGGTAGCAGTAAAATTAATTCCTGGGTTATTGTAACTGCTGATCCTCACCATTAACCATTGATCTCCAGGAAATGTGTCAAAAAATATAGCAAGAATCATAAGCGATACAGTCAACGATACGAGAGCAAAAAACATAATGAATTGTGTTCCTGAACCTTTACAATATAACCTCTTACTCATGAAAAGCACCATTTAATGAATAGCTACTGAAACTGTCCGGTAATTAAGAATGGTATAATTAATCAAGTTATACCATCATACTATGTCACGCTAAGAAAGTTAGAATTAAAAACTGTTGGTTGTACCCAATATAATAGCAATAGATGGACCAGTAGCCACTGGTAAAAGTGTTGTAGGTCAACTGCTAGCACAAGAGTTAGATTACCAATTTCTAGACACTGGAACTATGTACCGTGCCATAGCTTGGCTTTCTTTTGAGCAAGGGCTAGAACCGGAAGACAGTAAGTCCCTCAAATATCTTGCCGAGAATTCTAGAATATATTTCTCTCAGGACAGTAGAACTGTTTTTATTAACGATCAGACGGTGCCTCTAATAGACAAACGAAGTCAAATCGACAAAATAGTATCGGTAATATCCATGCATCCTGGTGTGCGAAATGCTATGGTCGAGCATCAGCGAACAATTGCATCAACCGGATCAATCGTAATAGTAGGACGGGACATTGGAACAGTAGTATTACCAAATGCACCTCTGAAACTTTATTTTGAAGCTCCTCTCAAGGAGCGTGCGTATCGTAGATATCAAGAAATGGTTAAACAGGGATGGGATGTCGGCTTGGATGATGTTATTGAAGAAATTAGCAAGAGAGATAAACTAGACTCTGAGAGAAAACACTCTCCAATGCGTCCTGCCTGTGATGCACACGTCATTAATACTCAAGGCTTGTCAGTAGCTCAAGTAGTTAGTCTGGTAATGGAGTATATAAGGTAAATGTCATGAATCTCTACTACAGTGTTGGCAAATTAGTCGCTAGGATTTGCTTTAATACCTTTGCAAACTTGGAAGTATATGGAAAAGAGAATGTCCCCAACAAAGGTCCTCTAATAATAGCCGCTAACCATTTAAGTACAGCTGACCCCCCACTGATCGTTTCGAGTCTAAAAAGGCGAATGCATTTCCTTGCGAAAAAAGAACTCTTTAATCACACAATAACTAGACATTTTTTCTATAAGTGTGGAGCGTACCCATTAGACCGAGAAGGAAATAACGCCAAATCCATCAGTTGGGCTATAAATGGACTAAGTCAAGATAAAGCTATATTAATGTTCCCAGAAGGCACGAGAAGTATAGGGAGCAGTTCTATGCAGAAAGCTAAGCCTGGCATAGGTTATCTTGCCTTGAAATCAAATGCACCTATACTACCTATAGGTATAACTGGCACAAGAAATATTACAGGATATTGGAGAATACCGTTCCCATTCTGCAAAATCAACGTTAGTATAGGCCAACCTTTCACAATACCCTCTATAGAAGGGGATATAACACAGGAACTATACCAGCATGCCTCAAATATGATTATGTACCGTATTGCCCAATTACTTCCAAAAAGTTACCAAGGATATTACCGCTTATCCAACCTTCAAAGTGAGTCCCCAATATAAAATATCTAATTACAACAAAAACTAGTTATTACAACTGTTTATATTATCGAAATACTACATGTTGATACTAATCAAATCATGCCCATCTCTCATCACAAATTCAGAAACCAAACAACCCTATTATGTGTATAATAGAAATCTCGTTAAGCCAAAAATTAACCCTCACAGATTTTCCAATATATGGACTGTAATAGATGTCAATTGTAGATGAAATAAAAACCCGAATCGACATAGTAGACTTAGTTTCTAACTACGTCCCCTTGAACAAATCGGGAAGCAATTATAGAGGGCTATGCCCATTCCATTCAGAAAAAACTCCATCGTTTTTCGTATTTACTGATAGACAAACCTGGAGATGTTTTGGAGCTTGTGCGGCAGGAGGAGATGTCTTTTCATTTTTCATGGCTATAGAAACGATTGATTTTAGTGAAGCTCTCAAAAAATTAGCAGACGTTGCAGGAGTTAAAATTCCCGACAAGCGATCTCAAGCCGCCAATGAATACATTTACCAAATAAATAAAGAGGCTACTGAATTTTTTAGAGAAATTTTGCTTTCTGTGAATGGTAATCTGGCTAAAAAATATCTGGGTAACAGAGGCATAAATCAGGAAACAATAGATAAATTCCAGTTAGGTTTAAGCCCTCGAGACGGTCATTCTCTAAAGGAACACCTTAAAAACAAGGGATTCTCAGAACATCAAGTCCTGCTCGCTGGACTTTTAACACAACGAGATAACGGAACATACCAGGACCTATTCAAAAACAGGCTGATGTTCCCAATTGCAAACCTGCAGGGTAATACAATAGGTTTCGGAGGTAGGGTATTAGACAATTCTAATCCAAAATACCTTAATTCACGGCAGGGTCCCTTGTTCGATAAAAGCCGAACTATTTATGCGCTTCATTTAGCTCAGGATAAAAGCAAACAAGATGGTATAGTTGTTGTAGAAGGATATATGGACGCTATTATGGCGCACCAATCCGGATTTGCAAACGTAGTATCATGTATGGGAACTTCCTTAACACAACATCAAGCTAATATTATTCAAAAAATGACTCAGAGCGTGATACTAGCATTAGACCCAGATGCCGCTGGCCAAGAGGCAACTCTGAGAAGTTTAGAGACATCATGGAATGTACTGCAACGTAGCTTAGCTATGCAGTCAAAAAGGAATCCTTTATATGTCCGGCCTAAGCTCCCAGATATAAAAATAGTATCCCTGCCAGAAAATAAAGACCCAGACCAGGTAATTCTTGAAGACCCAACCAAATGGGAGTCACTAATACAACATGCACAACCCCTAATGGAATTTTTATTCCATTCCTTTGCAAATAAATTTGATTTATCAACTGCTGAGGGAAAATCTCAAATGGCGGAAACCGTTTTTCCACTTATAACCTCAATCCCAGATTCCTTCCAACAAGACCACTACTTCAAAAAATTGGCGCAGATTTTACAAGTTGACGAAAAAACCCTTGAGGCGAGCATAGGCAGAGTACAACGAAACCAATCTATGCAAAGACGTAAAATTCGAGAAGTTGCCACTATCACCCCATTCCAACAATTAGGGAAAGACCCTCTTGAAGAGTTCTGTTTAGCTTTATTAATTCAGAATCCAGAGCTTTTAAAGCTCTCATCAGGACTCAGAACAGAACATTTCCAAAGGATGGACAACCGAGAGGCATTTACAAGTTGGGCGAAAGGCCCCACAATAGAATCTCAACAAGAAGATATTAAATCTCATATCGAATATTTGCACAAAAAAACATTACCTCCTTCCGATTTCAAGGAAAAAACAGCAGCTCTGAAACAATGCATTACGCGTCTTGAGGAACGTAGATTGAGGTGGATCAAAGAAGAAGAAAGTTTGCACATAGCCGGATTAGAACATAAAGACCTAGGCAATTATGAGCAACAAATATTAAAGACAAACAGTGCCATGGAAGCCATATTTAAATCAAAGGATAGCTAAATAAAGTTTAATATGAGAAAAACATCTAAAGTTAGACAAGCTGACGAAGAATATTTACAGTCAATAGAAGAACATGAAACGTCTTCCTCAACCAGAAATGTTCTTTCAGACAATGGAATAGCTGGATACCCTCGTCCCACTATCGATGCTGAAATTGTTGATGAGTCACTTTCAGATGGATTTGAAGGCCCTGACGCATCTCAACTTAATAAGTCCAATGTTTTAACTGCTACCGAAAATGAAGAGGATAACTCAGAAGAATCACCCACTTGGAAGCCAGACGTTGAGGGTGCCGAAGTTCTTGACGACCCAGTTAGAATGTATCTTCGTGAAATTGGACGAGTTAACCTCCTTACATCGAAAGATGAACGAGTCCTTGCAAGAAAAATGGAAGGTGGCAAGCATATATATGGAATAGAGAATCAACTGAGAGGCATAGAGGATAGACGCGTATCTGCTTGGGAAGTATGCCTTGTTTTATTAGATAAACTTGTTAAATCACGCCTATTGATAAATGGTCTTATCAAATATCTAGATTTAGACAGGAATCCAAGCCTATCAAAAATCGTATATGGTGAAAAACTTAGGGACTCCATAGATATATTAATAGACATAGAAATGATTGAGCAATTCACAAAAGATTTTAAGAAGACAGACCTAGAAATACATCTGGCTATAGTTAGTATTTCCCTCTCTAGTTGGTGCTTGCCTACAGATTCAGTTGACCTTCTAAAAGACCAGACATTAACTCAGATAAAGAAAAAGCTTGATTCTAATGAAATACAAGAGCAATTGATTCCGTTAGAATCCCATCTGAAATCATATTTGGACCATTTTAAAAGAGAAGCAGAAACTGCTCAACGACACCTCACAGAAGCTAACCTACGCCTCGTAGTCAGTGTGGCAAAAAAATACATCGGAAGAGGAATGTCACTTCTTGATCTAATACAAGAAGGAAACATAGGTCTAATTCGAGCAGTAGAAAAATTTGACTATCGTAAAGGATATAAATTTAGCACGTATGCAACCTGGTGGATACGACAAGCAATAACACGAGCTATAGCTGATCAAGCCAGAACTATAAGAATACCCGTACACATGGTTGAAACTATTAACAAGCTCATGCGACATAATCGGCGCTTACTACAAGACTATGGTCGAGAACCCACCCCTCTCGAAATAGGGCAAGTCATGGAATTGAACGCTGAAAGAGTTGAAGAGATAATGAAAATCTCGCAAGAACCAGTATCGCTTCAAACCCCTATTGGAGAAGAAGAGGATAGTCATCTTGGAGACTTCATAGAAGACCAAAGCGCCCCAGCTCCATCAGATGCTGCTTCATACCAATTACTGAAAGAACAAATCGATGATGTATTACACACATTAACTGATAGAGAACGTAGGGTACTACAATTACGTTTTGGGTTAGAAGATGGCAGGGGCAGAACTTTAGAGGAAGTTGGAAGAGAATTCGGAGTTACAAGAGAACGAATAAGGCAGATAGAAGCGAAAGCGTTGCGCAAACTAAGACATCCGACACGTTCTAAACGCTTAAAAGACTTTTTAGAATAAGAATCAGCCCATTACCCCAATTAATATAGCATCCTTATATTCAACTTTCCTGCAGTGTTATAGTGTACCTAGCAGGCTGACTGCTAGATTTAGATAGACTTCCTATAATAATTATTAATTCATCAAGTTCTTGAACATTTAATACTGTGGTCTTTGCACGATTATCCGCGTCTAAATCTAAGGGTTTTACCGTTCTTAGACCATCTTTAGATTCCACGACACTGATACTGTATTCCTGAGACACCCTATTATTAGTTAGATAAAAACCGTCAGGAACCCATCCCATATTTGCAGATCCATCGTCCAAAAAACCTAATTCAGGAATAGAAATTAGGTCCAGGCAAAAACCAGAACCATTCACGGCATCATCTGTAATGTAATGAAATCTGAGTAGTATCTTTTGTCCTGCATATCGAGTTAAATCGAATACGTCATCTTTCCATCCCTCACTTAAACCAGAATATCCAGGTCCATATGCATTACCATGCGGATTATTTTTTGTTGATAGTCCACCATTTAATACATCCCATGTTAAACCACCATCTGTAGAAACCTGCACATACCCATAGTCCCAATCTGCTTCAATTTCATACCAAAGATTAATAGACAGAGATGCTTTCTCCAAGTCACTTAAATCAAATTCTTTGGTCAGAGTAGTGCTAATTTCATCACCCCTGTTACTCCACCAACAATTACCTCCATTCGGAGGTTTTTCGGGAATTATGGGAATATCAGTATTGCCTATGAACTCTATATCTATCTGTTCCTCGTTTGACTTTATATCAACATATCGCCCTGAATACTGTGGTTGCGTTAATTGAAAAATCCCTGATTTCTTCAATCGATCAGTAGGAGGAACAAAGATTGAATGATCCTTATAGTCATATTGGTCTTCACCTTCACGACCTAAATAATTAGCCACGAGCCACCGGTTAAAAATAGACCGGAAGTCCTCCCCACCATCTAATTGCTGAAGGTAGTTATCTATAGATGTAATACCGTCACCATTACTATCAATTAGCAAACTAAGTTCAGACTGACCATTAGATTGATCTTTTAAAAATTGAGAAAATAAGAACGCAGCTCCATAATTAGCTTGCGTTTTATCAAGCGTCAAAGGCCAATATACTAATGAAGTCGGTGGAGCCCCTACAAAAGCGTATATGCTTTCTTGGTCATACCCCATTAAATGAGAAGCAACCTGAGCCATTCCTTCCTTTAACCACTGGCTAGCCCTGTTATTTATCTCCCAATGAATGGCATGTTGTAATTCATGTGTTAAAACAGATAGGTAAGATTCAGTCCCAAAGTTAAGATACCTACTATTTATATAAATCATCTTACGCTCATTACTATGACTGTGAACATATTTTGGGTATTCATCTTTAGAACTATAATACCCCAATGCTCCACCAAACTTTGCATGGAGTATGGTGATTCTTCGATCGCCCATATAACCCTCAGGCCACATAGGGCCAAATACATTCGCTAAAGTAGGATATATAGCCTCTTCAAAATGTGCAGTTACTCTGTTTAGATCTTCAGAAGAATGAGAAACTCCATCCTCAAAATACCAATATGCATTGGAGGAAACAAATTGTAAATCCGCTGAAATGTATCTGCATTGCATCGAATCCAGGTCCATCAAGTTGAAAATTTCCGCTTCCTCTCCTAATGACGACCTTTTTGAATTAATCTCTGACCCTTCACAAACAGCTATAGGTTTTTTTGGCAGTGACCTGCTTAAATCCAACAGATTTCTAGTAGGGGGATTTGGCATTGACATCGAGTTTGGTTTTTCTAGTTGAACATTTAAGGTCGGTTTTTGTTCCGTAACACCTGTTTCATAAGAAATTGGCGTAGGATATGCTAATGTTTCCTCCTCTTTCGAACAGCCCGCACTAAAGAGAAAAATTCCAGCGGACATATATAGACCGAACTTAAACCAAATTATATTGACAACCCGTATCCGGTGAATTAGTTTATGGGAAACATTAAATATGTTCGGTGACTTAAACATAAATAGTTGTTGGCAACAAGCATTCGACTCCTTAGTAGAATATTTAAGAAAGTTTTACTTTTGGGAATTCCTACCCCTTGCAACTTTTTGCAAATGTTCTAAACTAGTGTAAGGCAGACAAAAATACAAATACAATAAAGGAACAACCCTGCCAATGAATAAATCAAGTAAATCAAACAGACCGGAACCAATGACAAGACGTGGGTTTCTCCGTAACATAGCTATAAGTTTTCCTGCTGTCATCGGCTTGGCTCTACCTTTAAAAAATGTTTTTACATCTCTGAAAGACCAAAGCGGACTCCGGAATAAACTATCTAAACACTCAATCTTTCGACCCAGAGATAACGCTTAACCCATATCCTGAGACACCGTTTAAGAAAGTTCACACCCAGATCATTTGATTCCATTAGAATCAAATCATTTCCTAGAGTTTATTATACGTTTAGAAGATTAAACTCAATAGATTCCTACATTTGTTTTTAGTTAGATAACCACTAGTAAATAATAGTTTATAAGTAATTAATCCTTCCAAAATCGCTCTTCTTTAACGTTAAATCCGTTAGAACGTGCTGTTTCCTTCACAGAATTTATCATCCCAGGGTGCCCGCATGTATATAGGAGAGTAGATTGAGGGTTCAATTTCATATCTTCTATATACCCTTCTACAATATTATTAACTCTTCCAATAGAACCATTCCAAGAAATGTTACGTGCTTCATTTGGTCGACTCACCGTAGGAACATAAAACACTGAACCAAGATTATCACTTACTATGTTTGCCATTTCTCTGTTATAAACAAATTCATCCATATAACTAGAACCTTGCAAAACGTGAAATTCATCTCCAGTTTTACCCAAATAAAAGTAATCTCTTAATATGCTTATATAAGGAGCTATACCTGTAACAGTTGAAATCATCAAATGGGAAGAGTATTTCCTATCGAGTGTGAAAATTCCCTTACATCTAGGACGCAACGTTAGCTGAGACCCCAAATCCAGTGTAGCTAACAAAGGAGTCAGCACGCCTTCAGATTGAGGAAGAATTTCAACGAATAATTCCAATTCATATTCATGAGGAGCTGATACTATGGAATATGCCCTTTCGACCCCTTTATATCCTACAGTACAGTATTGACCAGGCTTAAATCTTATAGGAATATCTGGTCTAATCTTAATAATAACCAGATCATCGGTCACCCGTTCTCTATGGACTAACGATGCGCTAAGCAATTTAGCTTGATTTACTATAATCTCCCCCTTCCAACAGCAGAGCAAAACAGAAATTATCCAATTTAGTTAAGTTTCATATTAACTAGTTATGACTTAACTAAACGAGCAGGCACTACTGTCAATCCCTTTACTTGTCGCATAGGATCTGGATCAGTATTGGATTCCAATTCCACCATCAATTGGCCAAAAAGGAAAGTGCTCGATATTATCCCTCTCTGAATCCCATCTCTAAACTTAGCCTGGCCGTGAACCGTCGCCCCAGCCAATTGTACTTCCACATCATCTCCCTCCACTATGCTCAGCATCTCTGCATCTTTATAATGAATCTCTATTATTTCTTGCCTATCTATCCTATTATTCTTACCTCTAACAACGTTGACTTCTCGGTCCGGCTGCAGCAAGACGCGTCCTGGCACAAACATAAAGTTATAATCCGCGGAATCCAAAATGCTAATATGTTGGAAATTGGATGCAATTATCTTATAACGTTCTCTAGGAAATCCTTCAGCATACAAAATTGGACTATCCTTAGTAGAATCATTTGTACAAGGCCAGTGTAGACCATTATAGATCTTATCAGAATACAACATCTGAGTTGGCATCGGCCCGGAAAAGTCTGGAGTAAAAATTAGACGCCCTTCCTTCTCTAATCTATCGTACGAGACCCCTCCATAAATCGACATTACCCGTGACATTTCTTGCATAATCTCATCAGGTGAATCAAAGTCAAACCCATGAGATCCCATTGCCCTTGCAATCTCAGAAATTGCCCATCCTTCAGATTTCGCTTGGGTATTATTGGGGCTAATTACTGGACGTAACATCTGAATTCTTCGTTCAATATTTGTATAAGTACCAAGTTTTTCACTAAATGCTAATCTTGGCAATACCACATCTGCCTTCTCAGCTAAAGGCGTCATGAACATATCTTGCACTACCAAGAATTCTAGAGAGTCCAAAGCCTTCATGGGATCATCCAATTCATCATTAATCGAATTGCCATTGTCTCCAACGATATACATTGATTTAACAGATTGAGACGAATCAGAACCTAATAATGCTACTAATCCCAGTCCCTTCTCAGAAGGCACGGCACTCCCCCATTCTTCAGATACTAAGCTTCTACCTTCACAATCACTAACGTCAATGTACCCAGGCAGTAAATGTGGAACACAGCCAACATCCCAAGCACCTTGTTCGTTAGCTCTACGAAGCATAGGGTATATCCCCGACGAAGGCCTACCTAAGTTTCCTGTAAGTAAAGATAATCCAGAAAGAGAATAAACACATTCTGATCTAAGTTCTTTAGGTATTGTATCCAGACCATACACGATTGATGCCAGATCAGATGGTCCATAAATCCTAGCAGTCTTCTCAATAAGTTCTGACGAAACTCCAGTTACTTCAACTAGATATTGCAAATCTAAAGATTCAAGTTTTTTTCGTAATTCTTCAAGCCCATTACAGTTATCATTTATCCATTCTCGCCGTTCAAACCCTTGCCTAACGATCTCTTTCATAATTCCAGCTAAAACCAAATTCTCAGTACCTGGTTTTGGACGAAGCCATACATCAGCATAACGGGTTAATTCTACCTCTCTAGGATCTATTACTATCAATTTTGACCCTGACTTAACTGCCTTTTTAATAGGTACACCTATAACGTTCTGCTCTTCAGTCAAATTTGTACTAAAGGCAAGAATAACTTGAGAACCTTCCAAGTCCCAAATGGGATTGGTTCCAGATCTATAACCTAAACTTAATCCTAAAGCATCCAACAATTCAGGCTTAGTATTAGTAGTCTGATCTACGTTATTGGTCTGCATAACCACTCTAGTGAATTTCTGGGCCAAGTAGTTATCTTCGTTAGTTCCATCACCAGCAGTAAGAAAAGCGAAATTGTTTTTCTGATATTGTTTAAAGGTCTGTGCAATCAAACCGATAGCTTCTTCCCAGCTAGCTTCCTCTAATTCACCATTTCGTCTAATAAGTGGCTTTTTTAGGCGTTCTTTACGATTAACGAAATCTAATCCAAATTTCCCTTTGAAACATGCCTGACCCTTATTAACAGGTGAATTAACTTCAGGTACGACTCTAATCACCTTGCCAAAACGATTTATTTCAAGGTTCATTTGACACCCAACCGGGCACTGGGGACAAATACTCCGTTCAACTTGTGTAGGCTTTTCCCATTTATGGTCACTTTCTACTAATGCTCCAACTGGACAAACATATAAACAAGCTCCACAAAATTCACAGCCAGACTCTAGAAGAGACGTACCATACGAAGTTCCTATTAATGTCTGCCCAGCTCTTTCAATGAATGTTATTGCGTTATCTCCCCTAATTTCCTCGCAAGCTCTAACGCACCTACCACAAACAATACAAAGATTGTAGTCTCGATCATAAAATGGGTCTCCTGTCTCTACTTGCAATCCACGATACTTATATTCCAGAGGGGATTCCAAATCCATGCCCAAATATCTAACTGTATCTTTCAACTCACAACGTTCGTTTTTAGGACAAGTAACACAACGATCATTAACTGACACGTGTCTTAAACAAATATCGTTAGGCCCACACAAATCAACCCTATGACACGTAAGACAACCATGTGGATGTTCCGCTAACAGCATCTCCATAATACCTCGCCTCAATTCATAAATCTGGCTGGACGAGTTATTAACTACCATCCCCTCGGAAACAGGTAATGTGCAGGATGCAGGGGTCCCACGACCTCCTTCAACATCAACAACACACATTCTGCATGCTGCAAATGGCTTCATCCCTGGATGATAACAAAGGTAGGGTATATAAATACCCGCATCTATTGCGGCTTCTAATACAGTTTTGCCTACAGTTGTCCTAACTTCAATACCATCAATATAAATAGTTACTTCTTTAGTCATAAGTTACTTATCTCCGAGTTCTGGCAGGAGTGTACCACGTTTCATAACAATCACCAGTAACGCAAGTCTTATCACGTATATGCTGATCAAACTCTTCAGGGAAATATCTAAAAGCAGACGACACAGGATTAAAACCTAATTGCCCATGACCGCATAGTGAACCAGCTTGCATATTGTTGCCAACCTTACTCAACAAATCGAGGTCATCATCCTTACCTTTGAATTTACAGATCCGTTCCAATATCTCTAATAAATGACTCATTCCAGTCCTACATGGAAAACATTTCCCGCAAGACTCATATTGGCAAAATGCAATTATATTTCTGGTTAAATTCACTACACAAACAGAATTAGATGCAGCTATTATTCCACCCGAACCTAAAATAGCTCCAGCCTTGGCCATAGACTCAAAATCTAAAGAAATGTCCAACGCCTTACCACTCAATACACCCCCAAGTGGACCTCCTGTTTGCAACAATTTGACCTCTCCACCGCCAGGTACACCACCAGATGTGTCATATATAACTTTTTCCAAAGAGGTCCCTAAAGGTACTTCAATCATTCCGGTATAAACCAAATCTCCAGACAAACAAATTATTGCAGTCCCTTTACTACCATCAGTGCCAATATTTGCAAACCAATCCGAACCATTAAGAATTATCTGAGGAACATAGGAAAGTGTTTTAACATTATTAATATTGCTTGGTTTCCCAAAAAGCCCCACCTGGGCGGGGAAAGGTGGACGATATCGCGGCATAGCTCTTTTACCTTCCATAGATTCCATGAGAGCAGTCTCTTCGCCAGCTACATACGAATCCCCTGTAAGCGATACTTCAACATCAAAATCAAAGCTAGAGTTAAATATATTCTTCCCCAGAATACCCATCTCTCTAGCTTGATAGATTGCGTTCCAAATCCTATCAATAGGCCCTGAATGCCCCTGGCGCACAAACACATACCCCATGGTAGCTCCAGTGGCGTATCCCGCCAATATGGTTCCTTCTAGGAGACTATGAGGATCGCTCTCAAGAATTCCTTTGTCGTTAAACGCTCCCGGATCTCCTTCTTCACAGTTAACTAATATATATTTAATGGGCGCATCAGAATTTGCAAGAAAGCTCCACTTCGTACCGGTAGAGAAAGCGGCTCCTCCACGGCCCTTCAAACCTGAATTGCTAACTTCGTCCAACACTTCTTGCGACGACATCGAAGTTAAAGCTTTATGTAAAGCTTTATATCCGTCATTTGCTATATAGTCATTTATCTCTGCTGGATCCACATTCCCTACGTTACGTAAGGCAATGCGAACCTGATCCTTCATCATGGGATGATGCATTAAACTAGGTAATGTACTCGATTCATCATCACCCAATATCCCTAAAACAAGATTATCTATAGGTTTTTCTTTAATCAAGTGCTGATCAACAATCTGAGATACCGTATCTGGATTTATCGAACCATATATTGTTCTAGGCATGCCAGGAGCTGTAATATCCAACATAGGCTCCGCAAAACACATACCCATGCATCCCACTTTACTAATAATCGCCTCAATTCCTTTATGTTCGAGGTATTCCTTAATCTTCTGGAAAACCTGCTTCGAACCTGCAGCTTCACCACATAAAGCTGAACCAATACGAATCCAGGGTTTATTACCATTTACCAATGCTTCCCAACGCGCATCAGCATGAACTTTAAGTTTTTCAAAATTATCGTTCATTTCTATGCTCATGTCCCATATCATATTTAATATTCTTTACTATATCTACTGCTCGATTAGCAGTCATTCTACCAATAAGTTCATGATCTGCCGTAATAACTGGGCCATTTGAACAAGCACCTAAACATGTACTAAATCTCAGATCAATTTCTTGACTTTTAGTTGAACCCTCATCAACTATCCCTAGTTCTTTTAACAAGGCATCTATCATCTTGCTCGCCCCCAAAACGTGGCAAGCAGGCCCCCAGCATATTTCGATCCTAGATTTAGCTGGAGGCTCAAACTGGAAATTGGGATAGAAAGTGGCCACACCCCACACATCATTAACTGTGGTGGAAGTGAACTGCGCTATATCTCTTATAGCAACCTCAGGTATATAACCGAATTCTTCCTCAATTTTCAGAAGGCACGAGAGAACTGTAATAGTTTTCTGCTTCTGGGAATTGAGAGCTTTATGAACAAGCTTGCTAAGACTCTCTTTATTAGGGGGCACTCAGCCTCCGATAATGGGTAAATTTTCCAATCATTGCCACGTGAATGTTAGCATAGCAGATTCCAACGTTCAAATATGATGATTCAGATTTATATTAGGCATAGTCTGCCATAACCATTCTCGCAACCTGACGTCCTAATCTCACACTATAATTAGTACCTCTGTCCTCAGGATAAATTTGTGTCGTGTTTGCGAGATATAAGTTAGGTATTGGAGTACGTATGTCAGGAATTCTATTGGAATAGTTAACCCCTATAATAGGTTGGGCTGCATCCACCCTATGATGAAAATATTCTTTAACCCACTCTCTACTAAACTCAGGGTTGATACGAACTAAATGAGGCAAATATTTCTCTAACAGTTCCTCAGGGGACATACGATAAAGAGGATCATCCGTAGTAGGATAATTAGTTAAATAAACAATGTGGTTCCCTCCGTATAACGACGGATCAATAAAATTAGTATGTTCTATCAACCCTACAAATGGCACAGATCTGTCTGCAATATTTAGCCAGTATTTTTTAGTTAGTGGCCTATCCAATACCAAAATGAGAACTAGAGCAGAAAGATAGGTTACGCTATTTAATTTTTCTCTATACTGTTCTGGTAAAAAAGAAGCAAGTTTAGTAAAAACATAGGATGGTGTAGTTGCTATTATCGAATCGAAATACTTTATACCACTTGTTCCGCTTATATCTTCATAAGCCAACCCACTCGCTCTTCCACCTTCCAATGTGATTTCGTTGATAGCACAGTTGAGATGAATTTGACCACCCATGTCAATTATTTTAGTTTCTAATCGTTCGAATATTTCGTCAAAGCTACCTATTGGATAACCTAATTTTTCCTTATCCCAAATACGCTCTCTAGAGGCAACTCTTAAATATATTTTACCCCAAAGCCAAGTCATGCAAACCTGATCATAATACTTGCCAAATTTCCCCTTAAGCATAGGCTCCCAAATAACCCTATATGGCATATTTCCTACATGTTTCTGCAACCATTCTCGAGCAGTCACTCCCTCCCATTTTTTCCAATTACTAGATTTCTGTAAATAAAGCGTTACCAATCCAAGTCTGAGTCTATCAAGTAATCCTAAAGGTTTAAAAGATAATAAATCCTTTGGAGATGCAAAGTCCCAAATCTTATCGCCATGGAAAATACCTACCTTCGATTCAATCCATTTAAGTTGATGCCCTAACCCAATATCTTGTATTAAACCAGTGATGTCTTTATCACTACGAAAAAGATGATGATATCCCTTTTCTAACCTACCACCTCCAACCTCAAATGTAGAAGCTTGCCCTCCCAAAAAAGGAGATCTTTCGAACACCTCTACCTTATGTCCCTTCAGCCCCAATTCATAAGCGGCAGATAACCCTAAAGCTCCAGCACCTATAATGCCTATGTTCATTTAGCTTAAATCTCCGTGATTTCGCAATTTATTATTGGGTCCTTATCAATAGAACCAGTATCGCCTTTTTTCATAATATTCATCAGCGAAATATTACCATACCACAAATATATTAGGCCCAATACGGTAACCGGAACAAGTACAACCAAATGAGTTATTAAGATAAAAGCACCAGCAACTCCGCTATTTATTCCCATAAAAGTAATAATTTTCAAGCCAGTTAATTCAAATATTCCGATGGAACCAGGTAGGGCTGGAATTGAGGTAGTAATGTTAGTAACAGTGGTAACCAATAAAATTGCAGGAATAAACAATATTACATTATCAAAAAGACCAGGCATGTCAAAAGCTAAAGATGTGACAAAAAATACAATTGACTCCAACATCCATATTAAAAGAGACCATCCTAAGAGTCTAAAATGCCTTTGGGGGTATTTAAGTATTGATAGTCCATCTAAAAATAATGAAATGAATTCTACAATTTTGTTACGCATATTATGGGGAATAATAGCTAACGGCCTAAGTAGAATGCCGCGCAACTTTTTTTTCGTTCCAAACAAAATCAAACATATTAAAGCAATTAAAAACACGACTGCTATAGAAATGCCTGCAACAACCCAAGACAAATCAAAGGTAAATTCATTTAATTCGAATACCCCTGTGTATACCAAAACAGGAATACACACGGCAGCTATGAGCACACAAGTAATTCCATCATATACTCTTTCTATAATGATGGTTGCTAAACTAGTACTTACTCTAAAACCTTCCCTTGTCTTCAAAAAATATGCTCGAACGATTTCTCCTAATCTCGCTGGAAGGAGATTATTAGACATATATCCAACCGCCACTATAGGAAATAACTTACGAGCTTCAATAGGTCTGAACGTTGAAAGTAAGTATGACCATCTCATTGCTCGACAAAAAAGAGAAGCAAAGTATATCCCCGTAGCAAGCAAAATATACTGATATTTAGTACCTGCAAGGGAATTCATCATATTATTAACATCAATGGTTCTCAAAAAAAGAACCACAAATAACAGGCTAACCCCCAAGCCCAACCATAAACTTCTACTCAAGAACAACGCTAATAACTCCTATAACTAGCACATTTGGCCCATTCTAATGCGGAGACTCAATTCACTTACGGCAAGAAAAGAAAGAATTTAGAAGTCCACCAGTCGCTATCAAGTTTACGATAAATTATGTAATCTATGCTTGCCAACCATGACTCACGGTCAGTCATAATATCAAATAAATACTTGAAGTCTCTCGTGATTTCATCTCCAAAATGTTCAACCTGCCTTTTTTCTCCTGGCCTACGATAACTTTCGGGAAACCAAAGGAGATTCTTGTATGGGCCTGATTTTTCATGCGTCAATAAATATTGTGAGTTGCGCACGGTATATTGATCAGATAAAACTACTCCGGAAGTCTCCGTTTCCTCATTTAAGCCACTACACCAATCAAGATATCCAATTTCATTGGCCTCCTTAAAACAATGATATTCCAGAAATTCCTGATCTCGAATATACCAATTGAAAGGATACCACAAGTCATAATCCACCTTTACTCTTTGTTGGGACTTTTTTAATGTAGTATCCATCATGAGTTTCTCAGTTACTGTTCGCACATCCTGGCTTGCTCCAGCATATACCAGCATCTCTACGGGGCCATCAGGTTCAGAATAAGTAGCTCTAAGACCAGTAAATACCGAGAACACAAAAAGCACTCCGAAACAACCAAACGAAACAAGTCGAATCCATCTAAATAAACGAATATGGTCCAATAGAAAAGCTAAAAGCATGGAGAATCCAAATAGGCAACCTAAAAATAGCCAATCCCTTAACTCAGACGGGTATCCTCCAATTAGCAATCCTTGCAAAACGTAAAATCCAGAAATTAATACTAGCCCAGTCAAAATAGGTATTAATAGCCCTACCCCAATATTAATCCTTTTCCATGAAATACTGCCTACCAGATCTCCCAAAAAAGTTGAAGTCAACACGATAAATGGAACACTGACATTTACAATTAGCCATGGCATTTTCTCCCCTGCAATAGAATAAATAATCAGAGTAGTTAAAGCCCAAATGCTGATAAAAAGCCCTCTAGAATCAAATTTTCTCGCATAATAAATCATTGCCGCAAACCCAAATAAAAGGGGCAAGAATTCATAAACTGATCCCAATACAAAATAGTAATACCAAGGCTGATTACCTCTAACGACCTCATGTTGAGCTATCCAATAACCTAATCCCTGCCAAAACCCTGTAAATAGACCGCCGAATTTAACGCACGCAAAATCCAAAACATCATTAGTGATGTCTGGGCATGAATCATAAGGCCGTGCCATAATGCCAAACAAACCACTGTACAACATTACCCATATCGTATAAAAAATCCCAGCACAAATAAGCCACATCTTCCTTCCTAAACTCATACCGAATCTCACCGACAATCCAATTGATATCAACAACAACGTAAAAACAACCAAATAATTAGCAGGTATTTGGATATCACCAAACAATAGAACTATATATATAAAAGCTAATAATATTGACGTTAAGGAGGCAATGAATCTATACCTGGCAAATTTTGGGGATCCTATAAAACACCAAATCCCTACAGGTAATATAATAATAAAAAGCATTATTATATGTACCAATACGGGTAATGTGAGACTACGAATACTTATAATTGGCTCAGCCCATAGCGGCAATCCCACTGGTGAATTGACTTCACCTCCTTCATAAGCCAATATCAATTCAATTGGCATCAATCCCTGAAATAAGGAAATACTAGCTATCCATTGAGGTAACGTTAAACTCATCACTAAAACAAACAAGATTGTAGGCCCAGTAAATTCTGATACCCTTATGCGTCCGAGAACATAAGGAATAATCTCAGTCATTGAAACGAAAAATAATGGTATTAATAGAACTATTACCATTATGTAAGATGTTTCTTTAGTAGCAAATGCTAAAGCTAGCACAACGGAAATAAGGTAAAGGTAAATATTTCTCCTCTCAGCAATATATCTCCAAATCAAAACAAAGAAAGCCATGGAAAAAACAGCCATTAAAATATCATTGCGTGCATACCTACTGAAGTAAAGTAAAGATGGAGAAAACATGAACATTAATGACATAGTCATTGTCGCTATACGACCGAAATAATGGCGAAGAAAATAAGGTAGCCCAACAAGTAGTGAGCCAAATAATGGATATATTAACCTAGCTGTAAAATCATTGTCGGATAATAATCCAAAAACTGAGGCATTTAAAAAGAATTGTAATGGCCCATGAATCCAAGGTTCATAATGGTATCCTTGTCCATCGAAAATTTTCCAACTGTAGTACGCATGGAGACTTTCATCATAATGAAAAGGGCGCACTTCCAATTCCCACAATCTAATAAGTAAAGCCAGAATCATTAATCCGCCAAAAAATAATACATCCCAACTCGACCCACTGCCGGATAATAACGCTATTCTAGCCCTGCATTTTCTCCACAAGATGTGCACTAAATAACCTCCATTAGTTTGCATCTAGTGTTGTTTCATAAACAATGACATTACCACTCTCAAATACAATCCGCATGAATTCCATAAATCCCTCGAAGTCTATTAGACCATATTTCTCACGCTCTCTCGGGCCTAAATAAACGAATTTAATCTGATATTTGTGCAATAATTGCTCGACCAATACTGGATCCTCACTCTGATAAATAGTCGCAATATCAACTTCTCTATCATCAAACCTAAAACCCGAACCCCTCCATTGAATCTGGTGACCAGGCCAATTCAAAGGTGAAGCAAACCCAGTGCTAGAGGCTATACGGCCGTAAGTTGTATAATCATCTCCAACAGCTTCCAACAATCGCCCACTTGGAAATTCGTCTCTAATTTTAACAATGCTCTCATATTCACCTAAAGAGTTACCCTTAATAAAAGCTAAACCGTCCAAGCTTGAAGGCTTATCCATACTTATTACACGATCCAAGGAAGCACCGACAGGATAATATAAACATATTATTAATAGGAAACTCACCAATCCAACTAACATATAATTACCAATGATGAAATGTCTCCTGTCTGGAGAAGGTAATGAAAACCAATAATACACACCAAAAGCGGATGCGAATGCTAAAAGGACCCATACTTGGTAATAAAGTTTAAAGATGGTATTCATTCTCAATGGGAATAAATCCT
>CAZPLA010000061.1:0-30087 GCA_964587385.1 uncultured Dehalococcoidia bacterium
GAATATGTCATATTCAGGTGAGAATCCTAAATCTTTTTTGATTCTGGATGAGTCCATGGTAGTTCTAAGTGGATTATCAGAATCTGTTTCCTGAGCTGGGATGCTACCTATAAATTCGACACCTGGATAAACTTGCTGGAATGTATTTATTAATTGTGCTAACGAAGTAGTATTCCCGCTTGTTAGATTGTATAGGTTATTAGGTAAGTGTTTAGCATTTAGTACTTTGCATATACCTCCTGCTATATCGTGGACATACGTGAAATCCCATTGGTTCCGTTCTGGTATTTCTATTGGTTCGTTCCTTATTGCTTTACCTGTCCATTCGTGAAGAATACTCATTACTGAACGTTTACTTGTTACTCGTTCCATCGGACCGTATGGACCGCCTAGCCTTACACTAGCCGATTGGAATCCATGTAGGATTGAGTATCTTTCGGTCAGCAGTTCGCTCGCATATTTGGTAATGTTGTAGACCTGTCGTGGTGCTACTGGAGTCTCTTCGTTACGCGATTGAGTTGAACCTTCATACACACCGCCAGAGCTAACGTATACAAATCTCTTTACCTTCACTCTGCTTGCTAAATCAAGCAAATTGGTCGTGCCTATTAGGTTTATATCTATGATCCTACGACTGTCAGCTCTCTCTAGTTCTTCAGTAACTGCCGTATACACTGCAGCGTGGATAATATTCTCTATTTGATTTGAAGAAGCAATAGCAGTTAACGTCTCGCTATCTACAATGTCTCCAACTAAAAAGGTTATTTGGTTGGACCAGGGAGACAGGTATTTTTGGACTAAAGCATCAGGGGGATTTAAATCCATGGATAATACTGCGTGACCCTCTAATGCTAGCTGCCTTACAATGTTCGACCCTACAAAACCGCTACCGCCAGTGACTAATATTGTCATCAAAAACTCCTTGAATATAATCGGAGTATTGCAAGGGAGGATGATAAATAATTGTTATGGATTATTAAATAATCGAACGACTTTGATAGGTCCCATAACTTTTGGATCCTCTTGCCCAGCAATCTGGTATATTGACACTTGGAGAATACGATAATACTCTCTATCTTTCTAGCCCTATGGCAAAAGTATCTGAATTTAAGTCATCAAAAATAATGTGTATAACCTACATTTAAAGGGGGACTCATGGCTCCTAAAACACTAGCAACTTATGGTTCTTGGAAATCACCTATTACTACTGAACTTATAGTATCTGATGGGATAGGTTTTACTGGACTAACGGTAGATGGAGAAGATGTATATTGGATGGAAATGAGACCTTCTGAGGGAGGACGTAATGTTATAGTACGACGTTCTGCTGATGGGGAAATAGTAGACATAACTCCCCCAGGATATAACGCTAGGAATACGGTTCACGAATACGGTGGAGGAGTCATGATGGTGAACCAAGGCACCGTATTATTTTCTAATTTTGACGACCAAAAGCTATATATACAACGTCCGGGTGAATCACCAAGACCTCTTAGTTCAGGTTCAGATATGCGATTTGCTGATGGAGTCATTGATCCTGATAGAGGCATTTTATTTTGCATTAGAGAAGATCACTCAGGGAATGGGGAGGCGGTTAATACATTAGTAAAAGTAGATATGGAAAACGGTGGTATGGGTGAGGTGATAGTTGGGGGGAACGATTTCTATGCTGCACCCAGATTGAGTCCAGATGGCAGCAAATTAGCTTGGATAACTTGGAATCATCCTGATATGCCTTGGCATGGGACCGAGTTATGGGTAGCAGACGTAAATGCGGATGGGTCACTCGGTAGTAGGAACCTAATAGCTGGGGGAAAAGAAGAATCCATTTTAAGGCCTGAATGGTCACCTAGTAATGATTTGTATTTTGTATCTGATGTCACAGGTTGGTGTAATCTTTATAGGTGGCGTGAAGGGGTCATAGATGCATTGTGCAAAATGGATGCCGAATTTGCTGGATCATCTATGTCTCTTGTTCCAAGTGAATACGCTTTTGAATCCGATTCCAAAATAGTATGCGCCTTCAATAAGCTTGGTACTTGGCATATCGCTAAACTCGATACTGATTCATTGAAGCTGGAAGAATTACAGATTCCTTTTACTGATGTTTCCAGATTGGGATTACATGCATATTCCGGGAAAGTCGTGTTTAGTGCAGGCTCACCAACAGAAGCATTATCAATAGTGGAACTTGACCTAGATTCTGGAAACATTTCAGCACTCAGGAAATCGAAGAACATAAAGGTATCGAATGCATATCTCTCTGTTCCTGAAGCCATTGAATTTCCTACTGATAATGGTCTAACTGCACACGCATTTTTCTATGCACCCAAGAATGGAGAATTTGACGGTTTAGCTGAAGAAAAACCTCCTTTATTGGTTATAAGCCATGGTGGCCCTACAGGAGCTACTTCATCTACATTGAAATTGGAAACGCAATATTGGACCAGTAGAGGCATTGCTGTTGTGGACGTAAACTATGGGGGCAGTTTAGGGTACGGTAGGGCCTATAGAGAAAGATTGGATGGTAATTGGGGTATCGTTGATGTGAATGATTGCGTCAATGCAGCTAAATACTTGTCGAACCGAGGCGATATTGATGGAGACCGTCTAATGATAAGAGGAGGTAGCGCTGGTGGTTACACCACTCTGGCCGCACTTGCTTTTACTGATGCCTTTAAGGCAGGCGCGAGCTATTATGGCTTAAGTGAGCTTGAAACTTTTATTGAAGATACTCATAAGTTTGAGTCGCGCTACTTAAACAGTTTGATAGGTCCTTATCCATCGATGAAGGAGACCTATTATGATCGCTCTCCTATAAATCACGTTGATAAATTGTCATGTCCGTTAATATTATTACAAGGATTGGAGGACAAAATTGTGCCCCCCAATCAAGCAGAATTGATGTTAGATGCCCTTAGGAAGAAGGGATTACCAGTAGCATATGTACCGTTTGAAGGTGAACAACACGGATTCCGACGTTCAGAGAATATTAAACGTTCGATGGAAGTCGAATTGTACTTTTATTCTCGGGTATTCAATTTCCCACTAGCCGATGTTGTGGAGCCAGTACATATAGAAAACATGGATTAAATTTTATAGTTAGGGATAGTTGATAGGGAGGATAAAAAGCTTATGTATAAAAAAACGATGTTGGGACTTGAACAAAGCCAATCTGCGATTGACGCTATGATTAAGCATCACCAATCGCATCCTGAAATGTCAGCAATCGCTGTGGCCGTAGTAGATGACGTAGGGTTATTGATTGCCTATGCTCGAACCGATGGGAGTCGGACTAATATTTCTAAAAATGCGATCAAGAAAGCTTACACTGCCGCTATACGAGGAATGAATACTGAGGACTATGAAAAAATGCTAGAAGGTAGAGGATGGAGGGTAGCTGATTTCGGAGATCCTATGTTGATTGCTGTGCCAGGGGGTATAGCGATTCATGACCCGAGTGATGGTTCTGTTATAGGAGGGATAGGAGTAGCCGGACTTCCTCCAGGGTCTGGTGACGACGATATGGCGTTGATTGGCCTCGAAGCTATGAATCTTTAATAAACTCACGGAGGAATCGATTTATGGGGGTAATTGTTGGCATAGGCGGTGGTCGAATGACAGACCTTGAAACTTTGACTATAGATAAGGAAATAGTTTCTTTTACAGGTCTAGAATCTCCTAATGCTTTATATATACCCACTGCTAGTTATGATTCACCAGAAAAATGGGATGAGTTTAGAGGGATCTATGGAGACAAATTAGGATGTAAGACTGACGTATTATATCTTTTGGGTGAGACTCCTAGCTACGATGAGCTGACATCAAAAATATTATCTGCACACATAATTTATGTAGCGGGAGGTAATACATTAAAGATGATGATGCGTTGGCGTCTACTCGGGGTAGATAAAATCTTAGATAAAGCATTTGAGAACGGCACAGTATTGAGTGGTACAAGTGCGGGAATGCTGTGCTGGTTTAAATTTGGGCATAGCGATAGCAGGTCGTTTTATGGCCGGGAGAATTGGAATTACATAAAAGTCAGAGGCTTAGGATATATTAATGCTATAGGATGCCCTCATTACAATAGTGAAAGCGAAGGAGCCGCTTTGGGAGCCCTAAGGAGTAATGACTTTAAGAAAATGATTCGGAGTAAACAAGATATAGGGATTGCAGTGGATAACCACGCTGCATTTATGGTTGTCGATAATAAATACAAGGTTTTGTCTTCTAAGTCTGGGTCAGGGGTTTACAGACTACGTAAATTGAATAACGAAATTGTTGAAGAGAAATTAGATCAAACTAACTCATTGCAGGATATTTCAACACTTATTAATTAGTAAGCTAAGTTTTCGATAACACTCGATTTTATACAGTATCTGGAATAAGTTGCTGGTGCGATTTGGCCTCTTTGGATATTTGATCCCAGTCATAAATCATTGGAATCAATTTGTTGTCTGCCCAGATCGGTAACTGGTCAGTGTAGTGAGGGCTTGCGGGCTGCCCTGAGCTACCTAATGGCACCACCCATTTAGATTCGTTCCAATTTGATAAATCAAAGACGTATCTTAATACTGAAAGATTGGTGACCGAATATGGTTGTGACATTGGATATGCTGCTGCCTGTGGGGTATCTCCGTCACCGCCCATAGATACAGACCGTGGATTGAGATGCGATACGTAGTCAGGGAAAAAGGATGAAAGAGGATGTTGAGGAGCTGTTTTATGCAAGGTTCCCCAATTCCATGTATTCATGTCCTCTCCCATGAGTTTCTTTAGACTAATTAGAGATTCGGCTAAAGCTTTACTCATTGTAGATAGCCAGGTTTCACCCTTTGGCAACACTGAGAGGTCATCCTCAGAGATCAGTTTAAGTAAATGGGCTCTTAGACGCCCAGCGTGCCCTGCTCCACCTCTTCCTGTTCCTCCTAGTGCCTCGTTCGCCAATGACCCAAGTAAAGGACGAATGATCATTCGATCCAAGTGAATTCTGAAAGCACTGTAAATGGTTGCGGCAACACTACCCTTTTGCATATTTCCGTCCCACGACATCAATAGAGCATGAGCTTTCCTAGAAGGGTCGTCTAATGGCAGCACATTTGCCAAATGTTTCAAATAAAAGAGTGCAGGTATAGAAACTTGGTCTGCCTGAATCTGTGTCATATCTTCAACCGTAACTTTACCCAACGCATTTATACGAGAGGTAATTCTTCGGGCACGAAACTCTGGAGCATTGTCCAATGCTAGGTAATGAGGGTAGTCATCAGAAATTATTTTGTTATTAGCTGTTACTATATATCCATTCTTTGGATTATGAAGTCTCGGCATTTCATCGAATTCTACGTATTTTTGCCATTCATGTTCTCCAGTCCACCCTGGAACGGGTAACCAGGCATTCGCAATAGTTCTTATTGGGATTTTGCCTCGCATCAAATAACCAGTGTTTCCTTCTACATCTGCAAATACAAAATTGTTTGCAGGATCTACCCAATGATTCATGGATTGGTCTAGTTCTTTGGTATTCGTCGAACTCAACATTTTAAGCAACACTTCGCCGCTTTTATTGGGTTCGGCAGTTTGGTTATATTTTAACGCTATGCCATAGCCATTGGACGGGTTTCCTCCGATGATAGGCCCATGTCTAGTTACTATTACTTCAATTTTAACGTCAGATTCACCTTTAACTTTTATTAATTCTTGATAAACTTCCGCAGTTTCCCACGTGTTTTCGAATTTATATTTATTGGGGTCAGTTTTGTTAAATTCTTCTAGATAAAGATCTTGATAGTCTGCGCCGGCATGTGTTACGGCCCATGCGACTTTTGAGTTATGTCCGAAATGCGGAAAGCCTGGAACCCCGGGAAACGAAACTCCTATCACATCGAATTCTTTGCAGGCCACATGATTTTGATAATATACATTGGGAGTTTCTAGAGCTCTATGTGGATCACCAGCTAGCAAAGGTTTGCCTGATAATGTTTTAGTGCCATCTATCACCCAGTTATTACTTCCCATTTCAGTGTCTTTGAGCCAATCAATAAGTAGCGCCCCATATTCCAATTCACTAAGTGCGTCAATTACTGGTCCTTCATATTTAGCACCGGGAGGGAGTATAAGGAGATGGCCGGGTTGGTATCCTGGAAGCAAACTTGATGTTGTTTTTACACCCAATCTGTTGATTAATCTTGCGCGCCACGATTTGGCCTCAAATGTCCCCATGAAAATGTGTCTAACTTTTAGGATCATTAATCCGTCCCACGGATTCCATGATTCGGGTTGGATATTTAGAAGTTTATATTCAATTGGGAATGTCTGAGTTGATTCGAGGAATGAGTTCACTCCTTTCGCGTAGGAGTCAAACATCAGACGGCTCTCCTCAGAGAGTATATGGTAGTCAGCTTTAGCACTAGCTTCTAAACGAAATCTTCTCATTTCGGAATCCTGTTCTACAGCTGTAGAACCGAGTAATTCGGCCAATCTTCCACCAGCCCTAAATTTGTCATAGGTCATATGCCAAAGTCTATCTTGAGCTGTTGCAAATCCTTGTCCGAAAAATGCATCCTCAATGGTTTGCGCTTTTATGTGGGGTATTCCATATTCGTCTCTATAAATCTCCACAGTGGATTCTATACCGCGCAATTTTACTGGTGCGCTTGTCTCTGGAATAAACGAAGTTAATTCTGACTGGTTCATCATTGCATTTTCATTAATCATTAAGTTTTCTTATCCTGAGAATACTATTGCAAAAGTTATAGGTAATTTATATGCCATCGTCAATAAGAATGTCTAGTATTGAATTAATCATATAGAGGTGTGGATTTGATCAAGACATGGTAGATGGAATGATTGGCTGATATTATTGTGTTAGCAAAGGAGTCCAAAGTGCTTAGAAATGTAGAAGCCATTAGTTTTGATTTGTGGCAGACTTTGATTTTGGAAAATAAGCAGTTGGGTAAATCCCGATCTCAATTGCGTATTAGGGAGATCAATAGAGTTTTAGAGAAGGATGGGCATAAATTTTCTGAATCAGTTCTTTTTAATGCATATAAAGGTGGAGCATCAGAATGTTCTGATATTCAATCACGAGGGCTAGATATCTCTTTTAGAGATAAGGTGCGAATATTTGTAGACCGCATTGAACAAGGCCTATGGGATAATCTTTCGGATTCGGCTAAATCAGATGTGACTATATCTTATGATCAATCGTTTTTTAAATGGCCTCCTCCAATTCAAATTGATGCTAAAAATGTTCTGGGTGCTTTAAGAGATGCGGGTTATTTATTGGCCATTGTCTCTAATACGGGTATGACATCTGGCATAACATTCCGTGAATATCTAAAGAAATTGGGCATTAATGAATATTTTCAGACCATGATATTTTCTGATGAAGTTGGAGTTGCTAAACCGTCGACCTCTATTTTTGAATTAGCATTAAAAGATATGAAAGTAGAAGCCTCTAATGTGGTCCACATTGGAGATGATCAGAAAAATGATGTCGCTGGAGCTAAATTGGCTGGGATGCAAACTATTTGGATTCCAGCTTCAGTTGGTCCAAATGGAGAGCCCGACTTCTATGAGGTTCCCCCTGAACCTAAGCCGGATATTGTAATACGAGAACTATCAGAAATTATTGGGGCAATTGTATAAATTTACAGCTTGCGACTTACCGATATTAGTTAGCCAAAAAGAAACGCTTATTCGACACTGTCAGTCGCTTCATTTTCAACTTTCTTTCTCCGTGGTAATGGCAATCTTAGTCTTCTACGCCTTTTTGGGGGTGCGTTGGATTTCTTTTTAGTCCCATTATCTCCATGGTCTCTATTAGAAACCCAAAGATTTTCAAAGTAGGGTTTATCTAAATGTTGGACCACGTCTGCCACTTGAGATAATTGCATGGAGAGATTGCTTTTGAAAGCAGCTACGGCCACATGCTTGCCAAAATCCTTGACAGTTTGTACAGCGTAGGCAAAATCTCCATCACCGGTGACCAATAAAGCTATGTCATATAGGTCTTTCCAAGCGTATTGAAGAATGTCCGTGGCCATCATGATATCAACGCCCTTTTCTACCATGACGTCTCCACGGTATTTTGAGGTTCCTAATCGAACCTCAAGTTGGTTAGTGCTGTATAGGGTCGACAGGAACTTTTGTTGTTCCTGAAATGCGTGTCCCCTACGATCGGAATCTTGAAGGATGTTGTAGTAATATGCTCGGAACAGTTGTGACTGACCACAAAGGTTAGAGATAAATGCACTGAAGTCTAGGTCCATGCGACCACAGTTTTCCATCAGCGCATGATATAAATTACTACCGTCAATAAATACGGCTACTCGTTGAGTCAATATAAAATCACCTTTCAGTTTTAATGTTTAAATATAATATTCGCTTTAATATAAACGAGGACTTGATTACGGATTGATTCTAACACAGTATCTTTAGCTAAATATCGACATATAAATCCGGTTTCTGTGGAAAATACCTTTACCAATTCCTAGTTAATAGCTGTTATTAATCGAATAGATTTACAATTTGATTGCATACAGTTTAACAGATTTTGTTAGAATTCAGTAACAACTCCTCTACCCACCAATCCAGAGTTAAGATCGTGATAAGCAATGTTAATGTCATCGAGGGAATATGTGCGGGTTATAAGAGAGTCTATATTTAGTTCAGAGTTAAGGTATTTATCGACGATCTGGGGCATGTTAATGTGAACATTTGATGAGCCATAGTATGTTCCCTTTATAGTTTTCTCTTGTCGTACTAGAGCAACTGGGTCAATGGTCGGTCGTTCATCATTTGGAGCTATACCAACGATAGTCACAACACCCCCTTTTCTGACTATTTCGCAGGCTAGTTCCACGGTTTTAGCGGAACCGTAAGATTCAAACGAATAATCTGGTCCAAGCCCACCCGTTAATTCCGAAATACGAGTTTTAACGTTTTCTATTGATGCATTAATTGTATGTGTTGCTCCAAATTGTGTACAAAATTCGAGTGCGTCGTTGTTGATATCGACTGCAATTATTTTTGTTGCGCCGGCTATTTTAGCTCCTTGGATGATATTAATACCTACTCCCCCACAACCAATTATTGCTACAGAACTGCCTGATTCGACTCTTGCAGCATTACTAACAGAACAAACTCCTGTGGTTACGGAGCATCCTATAAGGGCTGCTACCATCGGTGATACCTTGGATTCGTATGGGATACAGGCGATTTCAGGGACTACCGAGTATTGTGAAAAACAAGCTACCTTACCCATAGGTGTAATAGGTTGGCCGTTTACATGAAGACGATGTGTTCCATCGAGCATGGAACTTGATGTGGACATGTGTAAATCACATATGCTTGGCCGGTTAGTTGAGCAAAAATAACATTTGCCGCAGCTAGAAACGAAAGAGAAGATTACGGTATCCCCTGGTTGAATTCTAGTGACACCTGGCCCAACCCGTTCCACAATCCCTGCACCTTCGTGTCCTAGGACAGCGGGGAGGCTTATTGACGATTCACCTGACATAAAATGCCAGTCACTTCTGCAAATTCCAGCAGCCTGTATTTTTACCAAAACCTCTCCTTGTTTTGGATCATCTAAATCAACTTCTTCTATAACTAACGGATTCTGAGGTTTGTAAAGCACTGCTGCCTTTGTTTTCATAACGGGCTCCTTATTTAAATCCATGTTCTACTTGGTAAAACCTAGTAATTCCTAGACTATTATAAAACCTGAAGGGATATTATAGAATCTACATATGAAATTGCTCTTGTTATTTGCATACCGCGGTACTTCAATTTCTCTTCATAATTCGCATACAATAGAGTTGTCATAAAATTAAGAAGACTTAACTATAGATTAGAACTAGAGTAAGGTTTTGGGCTACAACAATATGTTAGCAGTCGAGACATCACATTGTAGAATGTTACTGGTTGCGTTCGTCCTTTCGATATTTCTGATGGCTTGTGGTTCTTCAACGGACCAAATTGGATTTATTTCTGACCGAAATGGGAATGATGAGATCTATGTTATGGGATTTGATGGAACTAACCAAATTGCTCTTACAATTGATTCTACTGCCAAAAGTCAACCTAGGTGGTCTAAAGATGGCGACAAAATAGCCTACTTAGTCGGTAATGTTGGCAAGACTAGTGTTCGGGTTATGGATGCAGATGGGTCCAATGTAGTAACACCATTTCTTAGTGGTACTGTGGTCTATGAATACCGATGGTCTCCTGGAGGTGAGCGATTGGCGATGCTTGCTGACAAGGACGGTAAAAAGGATATTTATGTTGCCGATTTCATAGATGGAATTGTAGAAATCATTCGAGTTACGGATGATGAAGAAATAGAGAGTTTAGGGTCATGGTCTTCAGATAGTGAATGGCTATCATATTCTATTTTTGAAGGCAAAAATCCAGGAGTGTATATAAGAAATCCTGATGGTGTGGATTTAGTGCGGCTTACAAACACACAGGATTTAAGTCCGATCTGGGCCCCAGAGGGGAACTTAATTGCCTTTGTTTCTCAAGGGGAGAAAGGAATGGAAATCCATATCGTTAATCATAAGGATTTAGAGAGAGAAGTTTTGACCACAGAGGTTGATATCACATCTCCTTTTAGATGGTCTCCTGATGGGAAAAAAATTGTCTATGTCTCTAATAGAGATGGAAACCTGGAGATTTATACTATCAAAGCAAATGGCTCTGAACACCGACGGTTAACCCGTAATGGAGTCAATGACACTGAGCCTTCGTGGATAAATGATGGAGAAAAGATCACTTTTGTTTCTATGGATCGTGGTGATTCGGAGATATTTCTCATGGACGCTGATGGTTCGAGGCAATTACGTTTAACAAATAATTCCAATAATGATTTTAGCCCTAATTAATCTATCAGCTATTCCGTTTCAAAACTTCTCGATATATTTTATAACGGTGAAAATGAGTTGCAGGGATGTTTACCTAGTTAGCTCATGAGGGCCTTTTTTAATCTATCTGCGATTATGTTTTCATCCCCTTCGTTAAGCTCATTAACATTTATAATTAGTGTCGTTGGATCTGACCCTCCTAGCCATATGCGCGGGTTACCTTGGTCTAACTCGTCCCTTATTTGATCTGCATTTTTAGTTATTTCCTGTGGATTTATAGTAACCTCTAATCGAAAGGGCCATGCGGTTGGGTTTTGTGTTAGTTCAGCTTTGATTCCGCGAACCGATTCCAGTTCATCTTTGATAACTGAAAACTTATCATCGTAACCTATAATTCTGTCCTCATGATTCATTGTAAACCAAGATTTTAGAGCTGCGACTACTCCAATAATTTCTTGTCTGTCTACTTTCATGGGCCTTCCGATTGCCCTGCTACCCAAACTTTCAAATCCTATAAATCCGTGTGCTGCTACGAGTTCAACGTATTCGCGTTTGCCGCATGCTATGCCAGTCGAGTTAGGTGCACCAAAATATTTGGCTCCGAAGCATACAAGGTCAGCTTGCTGGGATAGTGTTCTAAAATAATCTAGAGGATATATTTGGGACGCAGCATCTACTATGACAGGAACATTATTTTCATGGGCCACCCTGATTACTTCTTCTAATGGAAGAATCGAATCATCCCAGTCTTGTCTAGCTAAAAATGCTATCCCAGCCGTGTTATTACCTATTGCTGAATTTAATTGTTCAGCTGAACAGCCAGCAGAGTCACCAACTTCGATTAGGTTTGCCCCAGTTAAAGTAAAGCATCTGTCATAACTATAGCGTTGGAGTTTCTGTATCAGAATATCCGTCTTCATTCCGGACGTATTAGGTAGTTGAGCCATTTTGTCCAGATCTTTTCCTGTCATGAACCCAGCTGTTCCCAAAGTTAATGCCGCAGCACATCCTGATGTTATATATGCTGCTTCGACCCCCAGCATTTGGGCTACATATTCACCAGATTTTTGCAAGAGCTCTTTCATTTCGACATAGTGTTCATTGGCATATTCCATAGCATTTTGTATCTCTTGGGCGATAGCTGATCCACCCAACAGGGTCCTATTCCCCTGGGCGTTAATAACTCTTCGTACTCCTAATTCTTGGTAAACTGGATGTGCGTCTGAGGTTGTCATTGTCAGTCCTCCTTGCTACTAGGTAAATATGCTTTTAAGGGTCTATAGATACTAAATATAATCTATATTTAGTATCTATTCTATTAAATATCGTCTTATATGGGTTTATCACCCTATCATAACTACTTATTCGGTTAATTCAAGCCATAAGTCTTTTCTAGTGTGGTAAACTGTTTTCCACTTTTTCGTTTAAATAACAATATGTTATAGAAGGCAGTAGTGATTGTTTAAGACGACGTCTCGTAAGAAACTAGTTATAGGCTTGGTGTTGTTTGCGGTTATCCTGGCCGTATTCCTTTCTTTCAATAGGCTTCCCAAGCTAGATACGGTGGGAGGAGATCTGGATGCTATTACAGCACCAGATATTCAGTGTTTCCAGGGTTTTTGTATAGAGAGAGACCCAGGCACATCTTTTTTTACTCAGTGGTGGGTATTTACTCTTACCTATTTAAGGCTTGTGACAATAGGGATGACATTTGCATTTTTAGTGGCGGGTCTGACTGAGGCGTTTTTGTTTCCCTCAGGTAGTGGTAAGTGGTTCACGTCTGGCGGTCTATTTAAACGTACTATTAAAGGAATGGCAGTAGGGCCAGTAATGAATTTGTGTTCTGCGTGCATAGTCCCTATATCGGCTGCATTTCGTAGACGTGGAGTAGGGATAGAGGGGGCTATTGCTATGGTCCAGGGTTCTGCGACTATGAACATACCGGCTTTGGCGATGGTATTTTTCGTGTTTACTCCCATGTTAGGATTCAGTCGGTTAATTTTGGCATTAGCTGGTGCTTTACTTATAGGTCCTTTGGTAGTTATGGCGGTCAATAGAGGTAAAGAGGAATCACTGCCTGAGTTAGATGAAGAGCCTATTGAGGTAATTGAAGTTCCCGAATCTTCGTGGAAGCCAGCTTTAATTGAAGGTTTCAGGGATTGGGCCAAGTTTAGTTTGGGATATCTCATTCGAATGGGTCCGATTATGATACTGGCAGGCGCGGCTAGTGGGTTAGCAGTTCAATGGCTAAGCCCTGAGACCGTATCAGATTATTTAGGTAATACTATTACCGGAGTTATTATTGCAGCGACTCTTGGTGTAATGATCAACGTACCATTATTATTTGAGATTCCTTTAGTAGCTCTATTGTTACTGTTGGGCATGGGTACAGCTCCTGCTGCTACTCTTTTATTTACAGCGGCTGCAGGTGGACCTATGACGTTTTGGGGTTTGTCTAAAGTAATGCCACGTAAAGCAATAGGCCTATTTGCAACGGCAACTTGGACACTGGGTCTACTTGGTGGTTTAGTTATTTTAGGATTAGGTGTATTCATATGGGAACAAGGTAATGATGGAATATCCGAAGAATTATTGGATAGAGTTAAAGCTGAGGCAGGAGTTGGTTTAAACGAAACAGTGGCACGTGATGCAGTAGAACTTGGGGATGGTCCTCTTCTTGATGTGTCTTCCAAGTTGGACTTCATACGTGTTGGATTAGATGCAGAAAGTGATGGTTTAGGCGGAGCAGGTTGGTTTGATTACAATAATGATAATCTTCTTGATCTGTTTATAGCTAATGGAACAGGGTATTCTAACGGGCTTTTCCGTAACAATGGCGACGGGACTTTTACGGATATTGCCTCCAAAGCTGGAGTTGCTAACGGAAGGGGTAATTCTGGTATTGTTGTTGGCGATATTAACAACGATGGTTGTTCGGATATGTACCTTACAGGAGAAGGTGGGATAGAAGTAATAGGGGATATGTCTAACAATTTTAACGTCTTATATCTAAACAATTGTGATGGAACATTTGAAGATATTACATACACCTCTGGAGCGGTTGGGCCTGCGACAGGTTGGAGCGCTGCTTTTTCAGATATTAATAATGACGGGTATTTAGACCTATTTATAGGAAGCCCCGGAGCCAAAGTACATCAGGAACAGCATGGTAACAAACTATATTTAAACAATGGAGATCTTACATTCACTGATATTAGTCGTGAGGCTGGGATAGATACTAAACTAGGTGCGTGTGCGGTCGGCTTTAGTGATTACAACTTTGATGGTTTGAGCGATATTTTTGTAGCAAATTGCAACGAAGTTGCTTTCAATCCAAGTCCCATGGAATTATTTAGGAATAACGGTGATTTGACATTCACTAATGTGGCTGACGAAGTTGGATTCAGTGACCCAGGATTTTGGATGAGCGTGTCGTTTGCGGACTATGACAACGATGGAAAACAAGATCTGTTTTCAACTAATTTGGGCGATTCTATACCCCAAAAAGTATTTCGCCATGGGTTGTTTAAGAACAACGGAGATGGTACGTATACTGATGTAGGCGTTGAAATGGGATTATCTGATTGGGAATTCGGATGGGGATCTAGTTTTGCAGATATAGATAATGACGGGTTTCCTGACATATTGTTCACCGGCAGCCTACCACCTGACCCGTTTCATATTGTTGGAAGAGGGAGTGGTAATCCTGGGAGATTATTTATGAATGAGCAGGGTAAGGAATTTTCATTAGTAGCAACATATGGATTACATAATCAGTTTACTTCAGGGCTAGCTACTGGAGATTTTGACAACAATGGATTTCCAGATATTGTAATGGTTACAAGTGATTTTCTTAGAAGTGAAGGCCGACCTCTACTATTGCAGAACCCCGGCAATGACAATAACTGGATTACTATTGAGACTATTGGAACAAGGTCAAATCGAGATGGAGTTGGCGCTTTAGTTGAAGTCACGACTGAAGGCTCAAAGCAAATAAAAGAAGTCCATGCGGGTTCAAGCTTTCTCTCCGCTGATAGTCCATGGTTAACATTTGGGCTTGGGACTAAAACCAATCCATCTGTGGAAATATTATGGCCATCTGGGTTAAGGGAAGCATTTGGTGAAGTAGATATACGTGAACTCCATAGTTTAACTGAAGGTTCTGGTCAGGAAATTCTCTCGTATAATGCCGGGAACTGATATTTAGGAATAACAGCTTGATTTTCGATAGGTTGGCTTGTTGGATTATAGAGGGTGAATTAATATAATTCGGCGACTCTTTGGATAGATGTTTCTAACTCGTTTTCTGAAATTAAACCTTCAAACTTCTCAAAGACTTTCCCATTTGAATCAACCACAAAGATCCAAGGTTCACTTGGCAGATTCCATTCCATAAGTTCCTTAGTTGGAATCAGTCTACCCTCATCCCGTGCTACCTGAAGATTCCATGGTTCCATATGGATAAAAGTTACTTTATCACCATACAGTTGTTGCAACTTTACTAATGAACGGGTTATTGGACTACAAATTTGGCTTGTGCAGAATGATGGAGCACTCCAGATAACAACAAATGGTAGAGACCCTTCTATAGCTTCAACTATGGAAACCTCGTGCATATTGTCCGGTGGAAGATTTGAACAGATTTCGTCTATGTGTGCGACATCTCTTTGGGTAAGGTTTTGGGTACGAGGTATTAATTCTCCTACTTGAGGCACCATTGATGAGGCTTTTACATTGAATGCGAGGTCGGGTATTGTAATTTGCTTCTTATTTATTGGGGGTATGGAAAATCTTGCTATCCATATTCCTGGATGAGAGAAATTTGCTTTGGATACAACATAAAACCCTTTGTTGTCAGAATGTTCATGAATTTCCCCATCTTCATGAATGTGCGGAATTATGTTTTTTAGTTCCTGGAAATTCGGTACTGTCTTAAATTGTGAAACTAAACGTTCTGGTTCTTTATATAAGAACTCTACTTTTATATTAGTGGACTGTAACGTTTTACCCTGCAGATCGTTGATAACAAAAGTAAATCTATTATCGCCAACGGTAATATCACTTACACCAAGGAATGAGTTGTGTGTATATTCCACACGGGTAATTGCTTCATTACTTTCATTACATGACGTTACGAATGAACATAAGACGACCAATACTGAAAATGAAAAAAGGAAAGATTTAAAGGGTTGTTTCATGGAGGAGTACAATTACGGTTAAGTTATGATTGCGCCAATGAGCAACTTTGATATTACTTATATGAAGCATTATTTTCCTTTATATGTCAACAACGTACCGCCTAGACTTCATGAAAAGTTGAAAGCAAGGTCTTTCTTGACATGCCAGTTAGTGACTGTTAGTCTAGCCCGGTTCCAAATAAGTTCGAATTAGATCTATTATTTTAGTCAAATGTAGATGTCTAAATAGTTAAATAATTTGATGGAATATAGTTAGGATAATTGGTGAGTGTACTTATTATGAGCATTGTGAACAGAGAATACCCAGAGCTTAATATAGCAGACCGTATCCTTTTAAGTGCTGGTCCTACCAATGTTAATCCACGTGTATATAAAGCTATGAATACGGCGGTTATAGGATACGGGGAAGCGGCATTTTTCCCAGTTATTGAAGGCATATCCTCTATGTTGGCTGAAGTATTTCAGACGGAACGCAATTTCACCATGGCGCTGTCGTCTACTGGTTCTGGTGGTATCGAAGCTGGAATGGCTAATTTAATAGAACCAGGAGATACGGTGATAATTGGATCATATGGATTTTTCTGTGAGCGAATGGCTGAGATGGCCAGGCGTCAAGGAGCGAATGTTGTATTAGTAGAAGGCGAATGGGGACGGGCTCTTGCACCAGAGAAAATGCAGGACGAAATAAAGAAACATAAAAATATTAAATTGGTTGGCATGGTTCATGCTGAAACTTCTACAGGGATAAGCCAACCATTAGAAGATATATCTAGAATTACTAAAGAGCATGACGCTCTTCTGGTTGTTGATGGAGTTACTTCTTTAGGTGGCAGTGAAGTTTTGGTTGATAAATGGGGAATAGATTATATTTCAAGTGCCTCACAGAAATGTTTGGGTTGCCCTCCTGGTCTAGCACCTGTGGCAGTGAGTGAGTTGGCGTTTCAAACTATGGATCGTTTTGAGAAAGGTATATCTTCTTGGTATCTGGATTTGCGTTTAATAGCTAATTACTGGGGTCCGGATCATGTCTATCATCACACCGTACCAATGAGTATGCTTTATGCGCTATATGAGGGATTGAGGATTGTTTTGGAGGAGGGAGTCGAAAATAGATACGCTAGACATCAGAATAACACTTCTGGATTCAGAGCTGGCCTGGAAGCCTTAGGGTTGACTGTAGTATCAGATGAGCACAATAGGTTGGCACAGATTACTCCTATATCCGTTCCGGATGGGGTTGATGAAGGTAGAGTGCGTCAGCGTTTAGTTAACGAGTATAGCACGGAAATTTCTCGGGGATTGGGTAGGTTTGCAGGAAAGGTGTGGAGAGTAGGATTGATGGGGGAATCGAGTACTAGGGCTAATGTACTTCATCTTCTATCTGCTTTGGAACATATCCTTCCGCAAGAAGGATATGAAGTAGCCGTTGGGGCCGGTGTATCAGCAGCGAGTAAATTTTGGTCAGATGGTTGAGATTGACCAATTCATAGATCATAAATCTTTTTTCGTCTCAATATTATTGTGACTTAGTATTATTCACAGATTTGATGAATACCAAGACATCTAGTGAGATTGAATGTGCATACATCCAAGACCCTTAATTCTCTACAGCGAGCGATAACAAAATGTGTCCTATGCCCTAGATTAGTTGATTATCGTCAGGATATTGCACTTAAGAAACGGCGTATGTTCATGGATTGGGAATATTGGGGTAGGCCACTTCCATCCTTCGGAGACCCGAAAGCTAGGGTCTTAATTTTAGGATTAGCCCCTGCTGCACATGGTGCTAATCGTACTGGACGGATGTTTACGGGTGACCGTAGTGGACAATGGCTATTTGAAACTCTTTATAAATTTGGATTCGCAACGATTCCGTCCTCTTTGCATAGGGGGGATGGGCAACGGTTAAAGGATATTTATATTTCGTGTGTATTGAGATGTTGCCCACCATTAAATAAACCTACGCCCATTGAATTGTCGCAATGCCTTCCGTATCTTGCTAATGAAACCGAATTGCTTCCTTCAGTTGCGATTATAGTCGCTCTTGGAAGAGTGGCTTTTGATAGTTATTTGCGGTTGTATAAATCTTATAATGGTAAGCGTGATGTTTCTTCGTGGCAATTTGGTCACGGAGCAACATATCAATTGGAAGAGGACAAAATATTAATTGCTTCTTATCATCCTAGTCAGCAAAACACCCAAACTGGTCGATTGACTCGTAAGATGTTTGAACAAATTTTCGGTAAGGTTAGAAATATATTAGGGTAAATACATGATGACCATAAAGATCAACTTGTCATACTTTACACTATTCAGGACATCGCTAGTAAATCTACTTCTGGTGAGTTCTGTAGTTTTAGTATTGTTTGGGATATCTTGTGCTAACAAAACTCCTGATACATTTAAGCACTCGAATTCTGAAGTAGATTTTGCATCTTTAAATGAACAAGATGAAACATATAAACCAAGGGACGATGACTTTGCTAAGACATACCTCATTAATAGAGAAGTATCGACTGTTGAAACTTCAAGCGGAGATCTAGAAATAGTTAATTTTCTTCCTATTGATTCTATACGAGCTATAAAGGAACCAACATTTCTGGAAAGCAAAGCAGCTAATCAACAATATCAAGAAGATGAACCCATATTGGGTATATCACTAAATGGTCAACATAAAGCATATTCAATTCCATTCCTTAGTAATAGGGAGATAGTTAATGATCAATTGGGAGGAGTACCAATTGTTCTGACCTGGTGACCTCTTTGCTTTACGGGCATGGTATTTGCCCGAAATGTAGAAGGACAAACACTAACATTCGGAGTTTCAGGGAAACTTATTATGAATGCCCTGGTAATGTATGATCATCAAACAGAAAGTTTGTGGAGTCAATTTCTGGCTGAGAGCGTGGATGGGGAATTTGATGGAACTTCCTTAGAACTTATACCAGCCTTGCACACAAATTGGGGAACATGGTCGTCTCTCTATCCAAATACTCAGGCTTTAAATAAAGGTTCTTCCAACAGTTTTGATCCCTACGAGTCATACTATATTGACAATAGAATCGGTGTTTTGGGTGAAACGAATTCTGATAACAGAGTGTCCCCGAAAACTATTATTTTAGGATTACGCATTGGTAATGTGGCGCGAGCATACTCCCTAGATTTGATGGAAAACGAACCAGTAATAAATGATTCGTCAAAGGATATTCCTACTCTAATTGCGTTTGATTCGGATTCCGGAGCAGGGGTGGTTTTTAATAGAGAGATAGGAGGAAAAATACTGACATTTGATTTACATAAATCGGAAATGGAATTAGATCCTATGTTGATCGATAGGGAAACTGAGTCAGTATGGGAAATGTTGACTGGCAGGGCAGTGGAAGGATCTCTTGCGGGACAAGAACTTGAGCAATTACCTGTTACGTTGGCCTTTTGGTTTGCGTGGAAGGATTTCCACCCCAATACGGAAATTTACGGTGAATAGGACATTCCAGATAAGTTGCATATTGGGTATTTGCCAGGAAATCAGGGGATATTAGCCAACTGCGTTATAGAATCTAGATTAATCTTGTCTAGGTATTGTTTCAATCCGGTGTTGATCTTTTTTATAATCGAAGGCCCTTCATAAATAAGGGCACTGTATATTTGTATAGTGGTAGCTCCTTCCTTAAGCGCTAATATAGCGTCGTCGGCACTTGATATTCCCCCACAGGCATTTATGATTATCTTTGCATCCACTTCTTTTCTAATATCCTTTATCATCTTTAACATATCATTAAAGATTGGTTTCCCGCTAAGCCCACCCTTGCCCATCTTTAGCTTTGTTTCGGTTATTGGTTTCGTATTGGCTATAGTGATTCCTTCTATACCCAAGGAAGTGCCGATATTTACTAATTGAAGTACTTCTGCTTGACCCTTATCGTCGTCGTAGGGTGGAAGCTTTATAAAAAGAGGTTTCTTTCGATTTGAGTTAAGTCGGTCTAGCATTTCACCAAAAGTGTGAGGGTCATGGAATATTTTGAGTCCTTCCGAATTAGGAGAACTAATGTTTATTTCTATCCCATCAGACCAGGGCTCAAGTTTTAAAGCGCAAGTGACTAGTTCATCTATGGTGAATCCAGATGCACTTAAAATTAGAGGACTTACCCGTTCTTTTTCCAGATTGGATATTACCTTTTGGATGCCGTGACTAGGAAATCCTAGGGAGTTGATTATAGAATCGTGTTTTGGGACTCTTAATAACCTTGGTTTTGGATTACCATATCGTGGGTCTAACGTCACCGTACCCCCTACTAAGTAACCAAACCCCAAGCGCATCATGGAATTAAGGTATTGGCAATTTTTATCGAATCCAGCCGCTAGGCCGATTGGGTTTGATATCGGAATCGTTGAAAGTGACGTATTAAGGGTGGGATGATTGACTCTATAAGATGGGGAGAGGATTTTCCAAATTAACTTTCTTTTCAGTATGAACTCAGCAATTTTGTGAGCAGGCTCAGCTGGTACTTGGAAGAGTAGCGGCCGTAATAACCTTTTATATGGAAGCATCATTCACGTTTTGTTGGTGATTTTATTTAGTATAAAAAGGCTGCCATGATTGTGGTTATTTCACGATTCTTTAGTTAAGGTGGTCTTTCCTAGTTCTAAAGGGGTATATTACCATGCTTTTTCGGAGGTAAGCTGTCCCGTTTATTTTGAAGCATCTCTAAAGCTCGGATTAGGTGGCTCCTAGTTTCTGAGGGGTCTATAACTTCATCAAGGAAGCCATGACTTGCAGCCACGTAAGGATTGGCAAAGTTATCTCTATATTCTTGAGTTAATTCCTCTCTTGTTCTACTTGGTTCTACTGATTTGCTAATTTTGTCTCGGAATATAATATTGACTGCTGCTTCTGGTCCCATTACAGCTATTTCAGCTGATGGCCAAGCTAGGTTTATATCTCCTCTTAGGTGTTTGCTACCCATAACAATGTACGCTCCGCCATAGGCCTTACGTATCATAACGCTGACCTTAGGCACGGTTGCTTCTGCATAGGCATAGAGCAATTTTGCACCGTGCCGGATTATGCCGCCATATTCCTGATCAGTTCCAGGTAGAAATCCAGGCACATCAACAAAGGTGACAATTGGGATATTAAAGGCGTCGCAAAAACGAACAAATCTCGCGGCTTTTACTGAGGCATTTATATCCAGAACACCTGCTAGGTGGTCTGGTTGATTGCCTACTAAGCCCACGGTTGAGCCCCCTATTCTAGATAAAGCTACTACTATATTGGGCGCATAGTTGGAGTGCACTTCCATCAGGTCATTATCATCAACAACTTTTACCATAATATCTCTGATGTCATAAGAGCGGTTTGGTTCTATCGGGACGATGTCTGATAAGTCAGGATCTCTGTCAGCCCTATCTGCTACATTTCCTATAAAAGGTGAATCTTCCATATTGTTTTGAGGAAGGAAACTCAGGAGTCTGCGCACCTGTTCTAAACATTCTTCTTCGGTTTCCGAAATGAAGTGAGCAACGCCGCTTTTGACAGCATGAGCATCAGCCCCGCCAAGGTTTTCATGTGTTACTTCTTCTCCTAATACTGCCTTTATCACTTCAGGGCCAGTGATGTACATTTGTCCGATGCCTTGAACCATAAAGACAAAGTCAGTTATGCCTGGGGAATACACGGCCCCTCCCGCACTAGGGCCGAGAATTATAGAAATTTGAGGTATTACACCTGATGATAATGTGTTACGCAGGAATATGTCTCCATATGCTGCTAGGCTGAGTACTCCTTCTTGTATTCGGGCTCCGCCTGAATCGTTGAGCCCAACTATCGGAGCACCTGTTTTGAGAGCAAGGTCCATGACTTTACATATTTTGCTACCTACTGCTTCAGATACAGAGCCACCCATAATTGTGAAATCCTGAGCGTAAGCAAAAGTCAGCCTGTTTCTTATTCTTCCGTATCCTGTAACTACGGCATCTCCAGGGGGGTTGTTATCCTTTAGAGCGAAGTCGTTATTCCTAGGAGTGACGAAAGGATCTATCTCTGTAAATGTGTTATCGTCAAATAATAACTGGATTCTTTCCCTGGCAGTCAACTTGCCTTTAGAGTGTTGTCGGTCAATTTTTTCTTGCCCGCCTCCAAGTTGGGATTCCGCCCTAAGTGTTTGCAATTTTTCAACTTTTCGGTTGGACTCGGGTTCAATTTCCATTTCGTCTCCAAGGTTTCATAACTATTAGGGTATAAATGCTATCAGAGGGGGTGTCCTGGGTGCAAGACAATAATAGCAATGTTACAATCGTATGAAAACAAAGTCCATTTATGAAATTTAGATAGTTTTCTGTTTTTGCAACTTGTTTTTTGAGGATCTTCTCTAATTATGCAACCACTCAAACCCAGATTAATGACTTGTCGAGGAAGAGATTTTTTATGGGGAACCCGTACTTTCATTATGGGTATCATTAATATGACGCCTGACTCATTTGCAGGGGATGGATTTACTACTGATATAAGTTCGGCCCTGGATAAAGCTATTGAGTTTGAGGCAATGGGAGCAGATATAATAGATATTGGAGCTGAATCCACACGACCAGGGCATAGTGCAGTTTCTGTTGATGAGGAGTTAGGACGATTGCTACCAGCAATTGATGCCATCTTGCCAAGAGTCAATCTTCCTATAAGTATTGATACCTATAAGCCACAAGTGGCAAAAAGAGCGTTAGAAGCAGGCGCTAGCATGGTGAATGACGTCTGGGGTGTACGTGAGGATACTGAAATGTTGGAATTGGCTGCTTCAAAACAGATACCCATTGTGATAATGCATAATCAATTAAAACCATCCTATGTGGATCCGGTTAAAGATGTAATTGCTAGCCTAAAAGCTACCACCAATATGGCATTACAATGCGGGATTGAAGGCAAAAACATTATTATTGATCCGGGATTTGGATTTGGTAAAACAGCTGATCATAATATTGAGATAATGCGCAGACTATTTGAATTTAAAAATTTGCCGTATCCTTTATTAATTGGGACCTCTAGGAAATCGACGCTAGGGTTAATTTCGGATGTACCAGTGAATGAACGATTAGAGGGCACTATTGCTACTGTGGCATTGTCTGTTGCTAATGGGGCGGACATCGTTAGAGTGCATGATGTACGAGAGGCTTTACGAGCATCTCAGGTGGCTGATGCCATTGTAAGAAATTGGAGACCCAACCATTGGGTAAAATAGAAGTTTATATTGGTATTGGTTCTAATTTGGGCGACCGTAAGGCCAATATAGTTAGAGGAATAGACTTACTGGGTGGAGAAATTAGGATTGAGCAAATCTCTTCTATATACGAAACGGCGCCTGTAGGATTTGGTAACCAGCCGTTTTTTTTAAATTGTGTATTTAGAGGAACTACCAATTTAACTCCTGAAAAATTGCTAACGTTCCTTAAACATATTGAGGCGTTGGTTGGGCGGACTGAAACATTTCAAGGAGGCCCAAGGGTTTTTGATGCTGATCTATTATTCTATGGCACGACTGTTTTTGAATCGATTTCTTTAACAATTCCACACGCGGGCTTAACGGATCGAGCATTTGTATTAATACCTCTCTGCGAAATTGCCGGTGATTTGATACACCCAGGACTTGGAAAAACTGCGTTAGAACTACTTGAGGAGATTAAGGGCACAGAGGCAGTAGTTTTTCATTCTTTGCCTCCTACTATAGAAACAAGATACTTGCAAAAGTAATAGTGCCCGGCTAAGTGAGAGCCGGAGGTAGGAGATTGGGGATAGATTTCTTGATTCCATATTCTAGCTCACAATTTTCACACTTTAGTGAGCCTTCAATAATAGTATCTCCGCAAGATTCTTTGGAGGTTAGGTTTAAATTTCCACCGCATACTGGGCATAAAAGTATGTTCACTAATTGTTTTCTCATTGTAGTCCTTTATTGGTCAACTAATTAGGCCCTTCTCGAAGATGGAGTTTAAGATATCCGCCAGCAAGAATATCACAGCTCCTAAAATCACCACTGTTGTGGGGCCTGATATTAACGAGGTCAACTTGCCATAGGTATTTACCCTATCTCGGGTTCTAATGAAGCGAACCAAATAGAACATGTATAATGCCAGAGCTATTTTGATTCCTAGGGTGACTACGTATAACCCACCTACGAACCCCGAAGTTAGGCGTTCGAATGTGAGTATGGCACCGGTAATTAGAAGTATTGTCATAGCGGTAGTTACCATAGAACGAAAATCTTGTGAAATGGAAATCATAGTATCGCTTTCTATTTGCTTAAGTGACGGTCTAAGCACCAAAATGTAAAAAATTCCACCCCCTACCCAGGTTGCGGAAGCTATGGAGTGCAACCACCTTATTATTATAGATAGGACTTCGGTAACATCCATTTGGCATTTACTCTTCTGAGTCAGATAATTCCGAGTCAATTAAATCTTTAGCAACATTCATGAGGGTATTTTTTGTTTCCGAATCTGTGTTACGGCTGTCTAAATAAATGCCTAGGGCTTCCATAGTACTAGACTTTTCCATTAAATCTGCTGGTACCCGAGTTCTACGTTCATCATCTTTTAGGTGGCGAGTAATGGACGTTATAAAGTGAGCCTCTGAGAGGGATTCTCTAATAGAATTCTCATCAAGTTGTGTGGAGTGTTCAGTGTCAAGATATATTCGTACCCTAACAATTGCATCATTTACAGTATGTTTTGATATTGCGTTTATCACTTCCGAATTTGGATCCTGGATTGTTTTTTCTATTTCGATATCAATCGTAATAAATTCACGAGCTTTTACTTCGTGGAAGGTGAAATCAGTGAGTCTTTTACCCTGTTTTAGTTCTGACTTAAGCTCTATAACACAAAAGCCTTTCTTATCTCCCTCTTCTCCGAAATCCACTCGTTGTAGACTGCCTGCATAAACCATCATTGGGTCTTGCCTTAAGATTTGATGTCTGTGTATATGACCCAATGCGATGTAATCGAATTCCGGAAGGTGTATATCACTTGGCATCAAAAAATGATCCTGTCCCAGAATCATGGAACGTTCAGAACCTAATGTAGCTCCAGATATTGTTAGGTGTCCTGTCAATATAGCAGGAATATTGGGATCAAGTTGATTGGCGGCAAGTTTTATACCAGTCGAAAAGAGGTATTGTATTCGCTCATTGACTTCTTCTATAGGCATCCCGCGAGTTTCTTCTCTAGTTAGTAATTGGCTGCGTTTAGGCCATGGCACTGATACTATTTGCAATGGCCCACTCGGTGTATCTATGGTAAAGGTTTTTAATTCATCCCCTATGTGGATATTAGGGACGCGTAAAGTATCGAATATATCTATCGAGGTAGCTTTTCCTGCTCCATGGGGTAAGTCGTGGTTCCCTACTAGTAAAAATATCGGTATTCCTGCCTTAGATATTTTGGATAGACGCTTTGCTAATTCTCTCTGTTGAGTTTGAGAAGGGTCTCGGTTTTTATAGGTATCACCAGCAAGTAGTACCAGGTCAACTTTTTCAGTTATAGAATATTCTACAACTTCATCTAAAGCTCCTAGAAAATCCATTAACCTAGTAGACAACCCGGTACTTGAGTCTATACGACCGTAATTTTCTACTCCAATGTGAAGGTCAGCAAAATGAAGAATCCGCATTAAAGTTCTATTCCATTTAATACTTTCTCTGGTTTATATTGTGGTTGAAAAGCCGATGAGGGAACCAATTGCATTCAGCATCTTCCGAAGGTCTTCTTTATGGAGAGACCCAAGCTGACGAATAACTGACGTGCTGTGAAGTGTTGTGATTCTTCCTCTAATTAATGATGGCCTTAGAAGGCCCGAGTCTTGCCATCTGGATAAGATATAATCTCCCCTCCTTGGTTGGCCGTTAATGTTACCTGTGATTTGGACCACTATGAGTTCTGAATTGCCGTCAGGAAGAGCTATCTCGGCTAATACCGCGACAGGTCTCTGTTTAGAGGGCATGTTGTCCCCAGTGGAAGCAAACGGGACGAGTAGGATGTCGCCACAATTATATTTTGCCATTATTCAGACTACTCAAAGATAAGGATATTGATATACTTTTGATGTTGCAAAACCGCATGTATGTGAACGTTCAAGCTGTGTCATATATAGAATCTTCCTGACTATCCCAGTCCTTGCCTAATTCATTCTGAGCTGAATTCGCAAATTCAGTCAATAAAATAATTCGGCCCAAACTTTGTTCTTCTATGGCTTTTTGGGTCACGCGATAGAAGACAGTTCCACCGGCTGAACTCCACATCTCCAGGTACCCAGCTCTACTTTGGGCTCCTATCCAGGTATGTGGTATTCTCCTCTGGTCAAGCAGATTAAATAACTTGTGTTGGTCTACCACACCCAATACGTAGATTTGTTCTAGTAACTCGATTCTAGGACTTTGAGGACCTGAATGCTCCACATTATTGGAGGATTCACTAATAAGAGATTCTAGCTTCTCAAGATTTTGTCGTATGTTTTTGATATGTTTTTGAACTTGAGATTCACGTTTAATTCTCATTTGCACCCCCATGCGACAGAGTGCATTTTATATGACCCCGCTTCCTACGTCTACATGAGACGTTAAAATCAGGATCCTGAGGAAATATTTACTAGATTAGTGCCTGAATTATAGTATTAACTACCATATGGTTAAGATCGTTTAATCGGACATATGCTCACTAAGGATCGTGTTTGAGTGGAGGAGTAATGGTCAAGCTAGCAGGAATACTAATTCCCTTGTAGTTTAGTGTCGAGCGTTTCCATTAGGGTATTTATAGGTATTCGTATCTGCATCATAGTATCCCTGTCTCTGACTGTAACTTGATTGTCATTCAAAGAATCAAAGTCGATTGTAATACAATATGGAGTTCCTATTTCATCTTGTCTTCTATATCTACGACCAATACTCTGGCTTATATCGTATGTGGAAGAATATTTAGCACTAACCATTTCGTATACCTCTAGAGATAAGGGGCTAATTTGTTCGTTTTTACTGAGTGGAAGTATAGCTGCTTTGTATGGGGATAAACAGGAATGGAGTTTAAGGAGAGTTCGATTATCGGTTTTCCCACCTGGTTGAGTTGGTTGTATTATTTCCTCACAATATGAGTCCAATAATACTGCCAACGCAGCTCTATCCACTCCCCCTGATGGTTCAATTATGTAAGGGTAATAATGCTCATGGGTTTCCTCGTCAAAATATTTTAACTCTTGCCCACTAAACTCTGAATGTTGTCGAAGATCAAAATCTGTTCGGTTCGCTATTCCTTCTAGTTCTGCCCATCCCCACGGGAATTTGTATTCTATGTCAATCACTTTTTTGGCATAGTGCGCTAGATTGTCTGAACTATGCTCTTGCAATCTGAGGTTATCTTTATTTATTCCTAAGTCCACGTACCAGTTAAGTCTATTTGCTACCCAGTAGTTGAACCAGTCTTCGTCAGTTCCTGGCTTTACAAAAAATTCAAGTTCCATTTGTTCAAATTCTCTGGTGCGGAAAGTAAAATTACCAGGTGTTATTTCGTTACGGAAAGCCTTACCAATTTGTGCTATTCCAAACGGCAATTTCAGCCTAGTAGTATTGGCGATGTTGGCAAAATTAGTAAATATTCCTTGAGCAGTTTCTGGACGGAGATATATTCGGGATCGTTGTAATACACTTGATGCTTCTCTTATTTTTTCATTTAGTAAAGGCAATAGTGCGCTGATTGATTCAATATCAAATGATTGCTTGTCAAAGGATTCTATGGTTGTTTGGAGTTGCCTTGAAACTTCGTTGGATACTTGTAATACCTCCTGTAAACTGTCTATAGGACCCATCGTCGTACTAAACATTAGGTTGAATTGACGTGGAGCACTTAAAATACCGTCACAGGATGGGCAATTTGGAGCGCTTGGTAAGTCGTCGGCTCTAAATCTCTGATGACATTTGCTGCATTCTACCAATGGGTCTGTGAAATTCTGTAAGTGTCCACTTGCTTCCCATACTCGTGGGTGCATGAGTATGGCTGAGTCTAAACCAACCACATTAGGATGCTGGTGAACCATTGATTGCCACCATACTTGATTAATGTTCCTCTTAAGTTCAACTCCAAGAGGTCCATAGTCCCATGTTGCGTTTATTCCACCGTATATTTCACTGTTTTGAAATATAAAGCCCCTTCGCTTGGAGAGGGAGAGAAACTTTTCCATAACATTTGATTCGTTACTATCTGAAGCCAATGTAATTCCTTTTGAAATGGTTATGATCTTCAGATTACCAAGCGGTTACTAAAGTGTAAAGGCAACTGAGATTTTTTTCTGAGAATATTATTGACAGGCGTTATTGGTTAGACTAGTCTGGAGGGAGGAAGGGCCCGTAGCTCAGTGGTAGAGCGGCCGGCTCATAACCGGTTGGTCGTAGGTTCGAACCCTGCCGGGCCCACCATTCCACGTTTAAAATATATTTACCATTGTCTTACGGCCATAGTGGTCTTTTCATAGAGAATTTGTTGTTTACTTCTACAAAATCTAGGTATCCTAACCTACCTATGGGATTTACTTTCAAGACATCGATTAGGCCCTCCACTATTACCTCATCATCTATGTGAATTCCGACTACCTCTCCAAATACTACGATATTGGGTTTATTGTCATATTTAGACAATATATTATGAGAATAAGTGTATTTGCACTCCAGATGTAATGGGCTTTCTGCTACACGAGGGCATTTGACTATTGATGATGGTGCTTTAGTGAGTCCGGCGTATTCGAATTCATCTATATCTGGAGGGGCAGGGACCGCGGTTGCATTCATTTTTTTACTTAGTCTAGCAGTTGCTATGTTGATGACAAATTCGCCCGTCGTTTGAGCATCCACTACTGCATCCTTAAATCGACCATCGCGATGATTACCAGTTGATGCAAACATGACCTGAGGTGGTTCATAGGCGACTGCATTAAAGAATGAATATGGTGCTAAGTTGGGGATGCCCGATATGCTGATTGTGGATATCCATCCTATAGGTCTTGGGATTACTATGGCATTAAGAGGATTTTCTCGTAGTGTGTGGCCGTTCTTGGGTTCATAAAACATTATAGTATCCTTTGAAAATCAATGAGTTGATATTGTATCCTTTAACTTGAGCCTTTTTAAAATGGTCTTCATAAAACTGGTCAGGGAATCGTCTTATAGAAGTCATTAAGGCCCTCTAATATTTCTATGTGGTTTTACCATCATAGGGGTTAAAAGCGCAATGCTTATCTGCCTACAACAGACGGCACTTAATGTTGTTATTTAATTTTCTTTATGATACGGTTGTCCTGCCCTAAATTGTTGCATCGTCTCATCTGCTTCCGAGGTTCACGGATTGGAACCCCCGCTTAGTTGCCCGTGTGACGCTGCCGCGAGGGAAATTTAGCTCATTTAAGGAGCGTTGCATGAACATCTACGTAGGAAATCTGTCGTACGATAGCTCAGAAGACGACATCAAAGTCGCGTTCTCCGCTTTCGGTAACGTCAGTGAAGTAAGGTTGATTACTGACCGGTATTCGGGTCGCTCGAAAGGATTTGCTTTCGTTGAGATGCCCGAGGCTGGTGAAGCTGAATCAGCCATACAGGGACTAAATGGTACAACCCTAGAGGGACGTACTCTAACTGTTAATGAGGCTAGGCCTCGAGAACAGTCGGGTGGTGGCAATCGGGGCCCTCGGCCCTGGTAGTCAATAAACATCCGTAGATGCTGTTTATAGCATCTTAGAATGAACAATTTGGGGGCACGTAAGCGGGGTGCCTCCTTTTTTTATATCAACTTATCCTTGTCTATATATCCGGCTATGATTAGTTGGAGTAATGAGAGTTGGAATTCTGATGTTCTTTATGTAGGATTGGTTCCACAGAATTACTGGAACGGTTGAGCAAATATAATACATGTAAATCTTGGAGGGTGCATCATGACTAAGATTGCTTTTAGAGGCGGATGGGTAGTCGGATGGATTGATGGTAGACATCAAGTACTGGAAG
>CAZPLA010000062.1:0-3876 GCA_964587385.1 uncultured Dehalococcoidia bacterium
GCAAATCGGATGACGACGAGCAACTACCTCACTGGCAAATCGAGTTCTGGAAAGCAGTTAATAATGACCTGGACCTACCTAATGCTTTAGCCCTTACTTGGATGATGATCCGTTCTTCTCTTAATGTTCACACTAAATTAAAATTAATCCAGGAATTTGACTCGGTTTTGGGACTTGGGCTTACTGATGTGCCTGGAACATATCCATTGTCAGATGAGAATCAATCCAAAATCAAGATCCGCGAACAGTCCAGGTTAATGGCAAACTATAGAGATGCGGATGCCATAAGAGATAGCATCTTAACAACGGACACAATTGTTAGGGACACGCCTTCAGGAACCCTTGCCCGACCGAAAACACCTTTCGAATTACAATCCCAAGATTGGCCAACCTTTTCCTCCCCAAAGAAAATAGCATCTTTCATTGAACATCCATCTTCTATTCCATTTTCTCTCATCATCACGTCAGGACAGGACCTTAACGAATTAAAAAAAGCCGTTAACAGTATAATTAGGTGGTCGGAAGCATCCAAATATGAATTAATTTTAATAGACAATGACACCTACGAATACATAGGTCCATGGCTGAACGAAGCTACAAATACCCTTGAGAATCTTACCGTTCTACATTTTGATCAAAAATTGGGAGCAGCACAGGCAATCAATATGGGATTAAAACAAAGCCAAGGGGAAATAGTTGTTATATTAGATCCAGCAACAGAATTCACTGGAGATTTACTCGGTCAGATTGAATTTCACATGTCTGATGCATCCGTGTCCGTCATAGGACCATGGGGACTTCGCACAAACGATTTACGGCATTTCCACGAAGAAGTTATTGGGGTCCAACCTGCCGACGCAATGCAGATATACTGCTTCGCATTTAGAAGACAGCTACTTAAACAAGTTGGATTAATGAGAGAATGTTTTCACTTCTACAGAAATCTAGATTTAGACTTCAGCTTCCAGTTTCGTAACCTAGGTCATCAAATCGTGTCAGATGATTCTATGCCAGTTACACTTAACACTCCTAGCATATGGAATTTAATGGAGAAAGGGCAGATAGACAAGTTAAGTAAGAAAAATTTTGGACACTTCTTAAAACGATGGAGGCACCGCAAGGATCTTCTTATTTCGTCATCGTAGTCACAAAACTTCTTGCCTGGGTTTGATTTAAATGAACCTAATATATATATTAAACGACTCCCATGATATTATAATCTCCATCGTGATTGACTAACCAAAGGAACTAGCATGGAACAAATTAAACTCCTGGACAAAGAACAAATTATGTCCATATTCTGTGCTCAGAATGGCTTTGTAGATGAATTTGTGCCCACAAATTCTAATTTGGTCCTTACAGATATGAGGATTCTCCTCATTACAAAACAAAACGAATTAAGTTGCGTTCAATCGGCCCCTCTCGATCAAATATCCGGTATATCAATTGAAGCTGCGGAAAAGAATGCCAAGCAGCTTTACCAAGGTATTTCTTTATTTCTACTAGGAATATTTGCATTCGTATTGTTAGGCAGCATCACAAGTGGAGCCCTGCCGGCATTGCTGTTGGGCTCAGCCATTTGTTTATTCGGAACGTTATTCATATGGCAATACATCAGCTGGATTCCGTTAGGGGAAATAAAATTCCTAATTAATGGACACCCTTTGACATTCACATATACTAGTAAACAAGCCAGAGAACAATCAATTACGCTTTTAAACGATCTTTCTCAAACCTTTAGTAACTATAGATCTTCAATCGTTAAAAACCCAGGCCTTTCTGATTAACCTAACTCTCTTTATTAAGTGCACCCTTATGAAGCTACATCAGTGCCTAACCCAAGAGAAGGATAAACGTCCAGTTTTGAATTTGACTCTATTCCCCTGCTCAATTGATAGTAAGCACAGGCTGCTATCATTGCTCCATTATCGGTACATAAAACCGGATCAGGAATAAATACTGGCAGATCGGATTTTTCCCGAAACATTTGCCTGAGCAACAGGTTCGCAGTCACACCTCCGCCTATAATGATACCTTTGGCATGAAAAACTTTAGCTGCCTCTAGGGTTTTCCTTGTAATCACGTCAACCACTGAATCCTGAAATGCTGCCCCGAGTTCTCTAATCATGTAGTTGTAATCTACCTGATTAGCCTCGTCAAATGGATATATGCCGGCAAATTGAGCCTTATGCAGAATCGCAGTTTTCAATCCACTAAAACTGAAATCATGAGTTCCCTTTAACCAGGCTCTGGGAAGTTTCTCCGAGCCATTCGCTCCAACTGCCACCTTTTGAATCTCAGGACCACCAGGAAATCCTAATCCCAATATCCTTGCCGCCTTATCGAAGGCCTCTCCCGCGGCATCATCACGTGTCCGGCCTATTAATTGGTAGGTCCCGTGAGCGCTCATAACAATCAGATCCGTATGTCCACCTGAGGCTATTAGACACAGCAGGGGAAACCCTGGATTTCTATCAGGGTCTAATCCCATAAGCCAAGAAGCGTATATATGACCCTCTAGATGATTAATTCCTATAAGTGGAAGCTCCAAAGATGACGCCAAAGCCTTTGCGAAATTAACTCCAACCAATAAAGCACCGGCTAACCCAGGACCGCATGTGACTGCTACTGCATCCAATTCATCAAATTGAATATCAGCTTCCGAAAGGGCCTGTTGAATAATGGGAGCTATCTCCAGTATGTGCTGCCTAGATGCCACCTCAGGCACTATTCCACCAAATCTAGCATGGAGATCGACTTGTGATGATATAACATTGGAATGAAGTAGCTTTCCATCCTCTACGATCGCAGCTGCGGTTTCATCACATGATGTTTCGATACCTAAAATTTTCATTGTTCCTAGTATAGTGCTTCTATCGGATTAGGTGAAGTTCCTATGGGTATTCTTTACACGTCATTATACCTCTGCTATCATCATACCAGCCTCTCAAACCTTAATAACATTATTAATTAGCAGGCAAATTTAGTGCTCGAGGAAAGCGATTATTTAAAGCCACTGTTGTTAGTCCTTTTCCTAGCTTTGTCCGCTTTCTTCTCAGGCTCGGAAACAGCTTTCATCGCGCTTCAACGCGTCCGTCTCCTACACCTCGTTCGAACCCAAGTTCCAGGAGCCGCAAGAGTCATGCGCATGGCGGAAGACCCGGAAAGACTATTTTCCTCAGTTTTGTTAGGCAATAACCTGGCAAACACGGCAGCTGCAGCCGTAGGCACTGCAATTTTTATACGCATTTTTTCTGATAGAGACATTAACTTTGCCTTTTTAGGCACTACTAACTCCGCCATAATCCTTAGCACCCTAGTCATAACTAGTGTTCTACTCTTGTTCAGTGAAATCTTGCCTAAAACTGTTGCTGCCCGCAATCCTGAAAAGATTTCCTTTTTGGCAGAAAGGCCCCTGCGAATTATAGAATTTTTAATATTCCCTTTATCCAAATCGCTACGTTTATTTACAACATTGGTCGGCAAAGCTGTCGGCTCTAATCACCAGAGAGACCTCGTAACAGAACAGGAAATTCGCAGTCTTATTTGGATTGGTAGGGAAGCAGGAGCAGTGGAGGCTCAAGAAGCGGAAATGCTAGAAAAGGTTTTTCACTTTGGAGACAGACAGGTTTCTGAAATAATGACCCCACGCCCTGAGATAATCTGGATTGAAAACTTTGCCACATTACAGCAATTTATTTCTGTTTATTCGAAACATCACCATACTCGCTTCCCGGTTTTTGATTCCACCATTGATAACGTTATTGGCATTCTGTCCATCAAAAACGTTTTCAAAAGCATGTCAGATGTAAATATTGGTTACGACGACACTATAACCCACCTTTTACGCGATGCATATTTCGTCCCGGAATCTAA
>CAZPLA010000063.1:0-2439 GCA_964587385.1 uncultured Dehalococcoidia bacterium
ATTACGTTTAAATGGCCTAAAGTATCCATCCACATGAACGAAATCAGTACAGCGACTATAGCCCCAAGGTATCCAAGGCCGACACCTAATCCAGCGATCATACCCATGTTCTTAGGGTTGCTTACATCTTCCAATAATGCGTTGTAGAAAATATCCGCGATATGAATTGCTATAACTCCGAGGGCGAAAAACGCTATGGAAACCTCCAAACCTGAAGCTCCAATGAACAACCCTGAAGTAATAAATAGAATCGTAAAAACCACTAGGAACGATCGGCGCTTACCAGTTTGATCGGAAACGGTTCCTAATATAGGGGAAATAAAGAATACAATAGCCATGGCCATTGCTAGAGTGAATCCTAAAGTGGCATCGTCCCCACCCATCACTTTTGTTATCCAGAGTGGGAACAGAAGGCCCATTACTCCAGTGAAGAATACAGTATTGCCAGTATCATAGGTAATCCAAGCGATTACTGGAATATTAGGAGACTTCAGAAACGAAGGTCTTAAATTCATTCGGCAATGATATACCTAGGGTCAAACTTGACAACGGTATATGAAACCCTTAGTTCCGTAACTTTGATTCAAGGGTGTACTATTTCCTTGTACCTGAGGTTGTACTCGTGCAGAGAAGATGAAGTCGAATGATATTATTAATTAACAGTTATTCTTTTGTAGTTGTCGGGTTTCTGGTTGCGCTTCTTGTAGCATTAATCACTTGGCGATTACTCAGCCCCAGCTGGGCTGTAGCTACCGTTGTGGTCACTGTAACAGCATTGGGGTTAGTTCAATCAATGGCAAGCACGAAGGTTGAATTGGTTTCACATTCCAATGATTTTGATAGTGCTCTAGCATCTGGCAAACCTGTACTCCTTGAGTTGTATTCCAATTTCTGAATCGCTTGCCTTTGGGCTAAGCCTGAGGTGGACAGGCTAGAATTTGAACTAAAAAATTATATGTCCGTTATTAGGATTGACGTTAGTTCAAATACTGGAAAGGATATCCGTCGACGGTATCAGGGTGAACTGGTTCCTACTTTTATTGTTTTTGATATGTATGGCAACGAAGTTTGGAGGCAAAGTGGGAAGGTACCCGAATTAGCGGAAATCTTGAATCTAGGCCTATAGATAAACGACTGTATTAACTAGACTCCCCGGTTCCCAGACCATGCGCTGTAGCTGTTGACGAAGCCAATGGCGACCAATTAAGGGGCTTAAGTATTGCCAATGATTGACCATGGTTTTGTGCACGGCTTCTCCCCTAGAGCTTCATGGCTTAAAAAGGATGGCGCTTACCGTTCAACAAAATGCCGATTGGGGTAGACCGGACAAAAATCTTGTATGTAGTCATGCAGATTATGGAAGTCATCAATATCGCAGTTACGAATTTAATCTCAATCGGTATTTGTAAATTGAACATGAAGAATGTGATAAGGGTAACGATCGGCAGATGTATTAAATACATCCAATAAGCTCCATCAGAAATAAATCTTATCCTAGGGCTGTAAGATCCGAAGTGTTTTTCGGCCAGCCCAATAAATGCATATGAAAATAAAAATGCTCCGATGGTTTTGACAGATATCGTAATAACTGCAAACGCCTCGAAAATTGCTTTGAAATATTCGTTACCGGTTAAGTTAGCGCCGTATACATCAGGTAAGGAATTCCTGGACTCGAGCACCATATATAGTATGAAACTAAGGATTCCGACCAGCAAATAGGATCTCCAGTGGGCTTTCATAAATGCAAATAATGATGCGTTCCCGTAAAGGGTAAATCCCATAGCGAAATATAATCCGCTTGTAATGGGATTAACGATTAATTCCCCTTGTGTTGGCAGGCTGGTTATCGTGCAAAGAATCATCAGTACAAGGGGGTACCGTGATCGAAACAAAGTGCCAAATAATGCAGAGCGGATTCTATGAAAAACGCTTGCTATCAAACTCCATCCAATTCTATTAAATCCGTTTAAAACTCTAACGCCCAGCAAATAAGGAAGCCTGAATACACTTGTAATGACCATGAAAATCAATAAATGCCATAAGAACCACAAATGGAAAGGTTGTCCTTCATCGGAGTAGAAAAACACGAACTCTCGTGTTCCCCCGTATGTAAAAATCCAAGGTAGGGTTAGCGACATTAGTGGGGAAAACACTATTATTGGTAAACCTATGCGTAATAGCCTGTTCCCCCACCAGTTTTTCCAGGATTTCTTACGAATATATAAATGAGCGAAAAACCCTGCGAGAATGAAAAACAACGGCATCCGCCAAATATGTATGAACTGGAAGATAGTATTTATTAGAGGGGATGAACTTTCATCTACAGGCCAAAATGCCTCCACGTTTGGGATATATGGCAACGCTGCGTGCAAAACAATACCGAGCAGCATAGCCATGCCCCTTAATGCATCTAACCCGTGATACCTGACTGTATCCAAT
>CAZPLA010000064.1:0-4559 GCA_964587385.1 uncultured Dehalococcoidia bacterium
CTTATCAAACAGAAATTATCTAATTTCACTTCTTTGGCACAATCCCATGCCATAATCCTTAACTTAGTCCCTTCAAATGACACGACAGAAATAAACAGACTCCAACAGGAAACTAATGAATGTAGATTATACCTGGATAGAAAAGGGAAATTAGACCTATCAATGGCAAAAGACATAGGTCCATCTATCCACAGGGCCTCAATTGGCGGAACTCTAGATGGTAAGGAACTCTGGGATATATTCACCACGTTAACCACATTTAAAAATATACGTAGCCAATTGGAATACGATAAATCCCTACCAGTACTAGCCTCCATGACTAAATCATTGAATTCTCAAGAAGATCTAAGGGCCCAGCTAGCAATTAGCTTGGATGATGGAGGCAACATATTAGACGGAGCCTCTCCTACCTTGAAAAACCTGAGACTACAAGAAAGTCAGTCCCTCTCAAAGTTAACCAACTATCTAAATACCGTTCTCAAGCGCCTGGAACGGAGCAATGTGTTGCAAGAGCAATTTTTAACTGAACGTAATGGACGCATGGTATTACTAGTCAAAATGGAAATGAGACACAAGGTTCCCGGAATTGTTCACGATGTTTCCGATAGCGGGGTCACCGCATTTGTTGAGCCTATACGCGGGGTTACATTAGGAAATCAATGGAAATCCTCATCGTTATCTGTAAAACGTGAAGAAGAAGTCATCCTAGAGCAACTTTCCAGTGCAATATCTGAACAAAGTAAAAAAATAAATGAATCATTACAAACTCTTTCTCAATTAGACGTAGCTATGGCTAAGGGTCTTTATTCAAAGGCCACCCAATCCACACGACCATCTTTTGTAAAATCTAACACCGGATACCTACGGATAATTGGAGCACGTCATCCTCTCCTAAATGAAAAGGTAATCCCAATTGATATAAGTTTAGAAAATCCTGATCGTATCCTTTTGATTACCGGACCTAATGCCGGAGGTAAAACCGTAGCGCTAAAAACGACCGGATTAATGATTCTAATGGCTAAAGCGGGACTTCACGTGCCAGCTGAACAATGCACCTTCACAAATTTTGACGCTGTGTTCGCAAATATAGGAGATCATCAAAGCATCGAACGCTCCCTATCTTCATTCAGCTCTCAGCTGGAATCAATAAAAGGAATTATGGACAATTGTTCCGAGCGGTCTCTTGTGTTGCTAGACGAACTCGGTACAAGTACCGATCCAGAGGAGGGAGCAGCTCTTGCCAAAGCAATACTAGGCTATTTCCGAGACAAGAATGTAGCATGTATAGCCACGAGCCACTACAGAACAGTGGCTGCATTCGTTGAATCCGAAACTAACATGGTTAACGCAAGAGTAACTATCGATCCTACTAGCCTTCAACCAACATATGGCGTGGAAATCGGTAGGCCTGGCGTGAGTTATGCCCTAACTATTGCCAATAGATTAGGTTTAGATTCGCAAACCCTTCTAGTTGCAAAATCTCTTCTCCCAGAAGGGCATAGGCATATTGAATCCCTAATTAAAGCATTAGAACACGAATTGAACTTAGCCCAACAAAACAAATTCTCAATGCAAGAATCACTTTCTTCAGTCGAACTGTCAAAAGTTAAATTAAGACTCCAGTTGGAGGAGTTTAATACTCAAAAGACTATTTTAATGGACGAAGCTCGAGACGAATTAATGTCCTGGGCAGAAAAGATTCGAAAACAACTTTTGAAAGCGGAAAAGTCATTGGCAAAAACCCAACCTAAAGAAACCTTACATAAACAATTGGATCTCTTGAATCTAGTAAATAAGGAGTTGAAATCCAAGAAACCCACTTATGTAAACAAAGATTCAGAAAACGATTGGGTTAATAAATTAAAGGCAGGTGACTATGTACAAATAAGAGGGATAGAGCAGGCGGTTAGAATCGTCGCACCCCCTAATCAGAAAGGTGATATGTACGTTTTGATCGGTTCAATAAAATCTAAGTTGGCTTCATACCAACTAGAACGAAAGGTAGACTTTCAGCCAATCTCAACCCCAAAAAGTGTATCTGTTACTAGAAGCGTCACTTCAAGAGAAGGCATACAACTAGATTTAAGAGGATATAGAATATCCGACGGAAGAGAACGATTAACTAAATTTATTGACAGTGCACTACTCCAGAGACTCATTTATGTAAGAATCATTCATGGCTCAGCAACTGGTGCAATTAGAAGCATGGTAAGAGACCTCCTGGATAATCATCCCTCAGTAGACAAATTCTACCCAGAGCGAAACTCCACCACGGATGGGGCCACTATCGTAGAACTAAAATAAACTCATACTATAACCAAGCATACACATCTAAGGTAATATCATAAATAAGATGCAAATCAAATCATTCGGGCAAAATGTCTTAGGGAAAATTAATTTCAAATTAATCACGCTAATCTTCGTTACTGTCATCATGGTGATTATCCTACAAGCATGTTCCAATAAAGTTAGAACACAGTCGAATACTCCTACTGAACCGACTGCTACACACTCAGAGTCAATATCTAGCCCTAATAATGAAAGCGAAAATCAAGATTCAGAACAAGCAAAAAGTGTGGCAGTAGAAGTGTTTTCTAAGAAATTAAATGTCCCGTGGGCCTTATCTTTTGCGCCCGATGGAAGGCTATTCTTCACAGAAAGATCTGGAGTTATTCAAGTCATATCCCAAGGTGTATTACAGGAGCCCGCATACAAGCAAATTGAAGTTTCACGTAAAGGAGAGGCAGGTCTACTAGGAATAGCAATTGACCCCAACTTTAAGACTAACCAATATTTATATGTCTACCATAGCTATAGAAACAGTAATGGAAAGTTGCTAAACAAAGTTATACGACTTACGGACCATCGAATCACAGCCATTGACCCCGTGATAATAATAGACCAAATTCCAGGATCCTCTATACACAATGGTGGCAGAATCAAGTTCGGGCCTGATCAAAAGTTATATATATCTACGGGGGACGCAGGGTCAAAGTCCTTGTCACAGGACCTTAACTCCCTAGCTGGTAAAATATTGCGCATTAACAACGACGGCACCATTCCAAAAGATAATCCATTTGAAAATTCGCCAATTTACTCCTTTGGTCATCGTAACCCTCAAGGTTTAGCTTGGCATCCAAAAACAAATCAGCTCTTTGCTACGGAACATGGACCTATAGGTCATGATGAGGTGAATCTGATAAAACCTGGTTCCAATTATGGATGGCCCGAAATTCATGCCCTGCAGAATAAAAGCGAACATAAAGCGATGACACCAGTTCTTGAAAGTGGAATCCATACATGGGCTCCATCTGGAGCTGCATTTTGCAGTAGTGACTCTCTGCCAGAAACATGGAGAGACCAATTGTTGTTTGGCACTCTAAGATCGAAGCGAATCATCAGAATCACATTCGAGCCACCTAATTATGAAAGAGTCCAACATTGGGACGACATATATCCCCAACGTTTTGGGAGGATTCGAGACATAATACAAGGACCAGATGGGTATATGTACTTTTCAACCAGCAATCTGGACGGGCGAGGGAGTCCTAAGGAAGGGGATGACTATATACTCCGTATAGTCCCAGTTACTGGAGCTTTAGGACTATTATCCCAATAGAAAAGGCAACACCAGTTATACATATTTAGTTATATTAGGACTCGAAAACGCTTTGCTAACGGATCCTCACTCTGATACAACAGTTATATGGTTATAAGGTATAAAATATGGAACACCTCAGATTAGCTAAAAGACTAAACAAACTAGGTACAGAGACTGCATTCGAGGTGCTTGCAAAAGCAAAGGCTTTGGAGAGTGAAGGGCAAAGCGTGGTCCATCTAGAAATAGGTGAGCCTGATATGGACACACCAAGCCATATAACCAGAGCCGCTATTGATGCCTTAAATGCCGGCTACACCCACTACGGTCCCGCCGCTGGATTGCCGGAACTCAGAGAAATCATAGCCCAAAATGTCGCCTCAACTCGAAAAATAAACGTACTGCCAGAACAAGTAATAGTTACTCCCGGAGCAAAACCTATCATATTCTTTACACTGCTCTCCCTTGTTGAACCGGGTGACGAGGTTATTTATCCGAATCCTGGGTTCCCAATATATGAATCCATGATAAGATTCTGCGGCGCTAGACCTATAGCAATACCCTTTAAAGAAAACAACGGGTATCAATTGGATCTGGATACACTGGCCTCGGAAATTACTAGCCGAACAAAATTAATTATACTTAACTCTCCCCACAACCCTACAGGGTCTGTCATGAGTCGGCAAGAGATGGAACAATTAAATGCTATTTTAATCATTAATGAAGATATAACTATATTGATTGACGAAATATACAAAAATATTATTTATAACAAAAAACATCACATCATTGCATCTATAGGGGATTTAGCCTCCCGAACTATTATACTGGACGGGTTTTCCAAATCTTACGCTATGACTGGCTGGAGATTAGGGTACGGGGTATTCCCAAAATACTTAGTTCCTCACATTACTAAACTCATTACCAATAGTGTGTCATGTACAGCATCATTCATTCAAAT
>CAZPLA010000065.1:0-11570 GCA_964587385.1 uncultured Dehalococcoidia bacterium
AATGTATTGAAACGGTACCAACTTTATTAATGAACAAGAAAAATAGTTGGTTAATATTTCCGCTTTTAACGGACTAGATGCTGGTTATTTTTCGAATACTCAAGCTTGTTTACAGGAAACATAAATACCGGGTTATTGCAGGCAACATTTCTGTAATTGGTTCTGCTTTCACTGCTCTTGCCATACCACAGATCATTGGGATGGGAGTGAATAGTTTAGTTGATTCCGGGACTGGTAAATTTGAATCCGTCTACCTTTTGTCATTGGTTCTCTTATTGGCAGGCATCGGAAGAGGGTTATTCTCCTATGGTCAGACGTACTTTGGGGACAGTGTTGCTCAGCGTGTGGCTTTCGATATACGAAATGCATATTTCAGCAAACTTCAGCATCTAAGTTTCGCCTTCCATGACAAGCAATCTACTGGTTCGTTGATGTCCCGTTCTACCGCTGACGTAGAAGGCATGCGTATGTTTATTAGCATGGGCGCAGTTCGATCCGGATTTATCATATCAATGATAATAGGAATTTCTGTTGCTATGTTTATGGTTGACTGGAAATTGGCTTTGGTTAGTTTAAGCTTCGTTCCATTTCTAATTTGGAGAGCTGTAGTCACTAGTTTTGTCTTGAATAGAGTCTGGACTAAGGTCCAGGAATTCACAGCTGATCTCACTGCTATGTTACAGGAAAATATAATTGGGAACAGGGTAGTGAAAGCCTTTGCGGCTGAGCAGCATGAAAATGAGAAGTTTCGAACACAATCTGACGTAGTTGCCAAACAAATCCAAAGAGCGCAAACCTATTGGGCTGGCACCTTTTCCCTTATGAATTTTGGATTTATGGCTGCAATTGCTGCGATTTTATGGGTTGGGGGGACCGATATTATTAATGGGAAAGAAATAGTTAATGGCGAAGTAGAGTTTACGAACCTAACACCAGGAGATTTGACTGCATTTATATTCTATATGGGTTTATTGGCAATGCCAGTACGCATGCTTGGTTGGATGGTAAATAGTTTCTCGAGGGGCGCATCTTGTGGAAAAAGAATCTTTGAAATATTAGATACTCCCTCCCCTGTGGAAGAAGCTGACAACCCAATAGTTTTGACTGATACCAAAGGTCATGTGCTTTTCAAGAATGTAGAATTTGGATATTCCCAGGATGCTAGAGCCATAAAAAACATAAACTTCGAAGTACTCCCTGGACAGACCGTAGCTTTGTTAGGGCGCCCAGGCAGTGGGAAGTCGACCTTATCTCATTTGGTTCCTAGATTTTATGATGTTGATCAAGGTAGCATTTCGATTGATGGGATAGACATACGAAACATTGAATTGAACTCTCTGAGATCTGCTGTATCCATAGTTCAGCAGGACGTTTTTATATTCGGCATGAGCGTAAAAGATAACATTGCATATGGTAAATCAAATGCTTCCCTCGAAGAAATAGTCGCGGCTGCTAAAGTCGCTCAATTAGATGAATTTATCATGGGTCTTACAGATAAATACGACACAATGGTTGGAGAGCGAGGAGTCAGTTTATCAGGCGGACAGAAACAGAGACTTACTATCGCCCGATCAATCGTCAACGACTCTCCAATATTGATTTTGGACGATGCTACTTCAAGCGTAGACGTTCAAACTGATCATAGACTGATGGAGGCTGTGCATGAAGCAAGGTTATCGAAAACTACTTTCATTGTTACTCACAGGCTGAGTACATGCCGCAATGCAGATCTAGTTTTAATGTTTGAAAATGGGGAAATAATCGAACGAGGAACCCATAAAGAACTCTTAGCCCAAAATGGAGCGTACCGTCGTCTGTATCAAGTACAAATAAGTGACATTGTTGATTATTCGGAGACTATTCTTTCGAAGCCTGTTTCGCAAAGAGATGATCATGATTAGGGAAAATCAGATGAAAACGAACAGCAATACTTTGTCTCTTGACGCTATGGCTTTCAACAAAGTTTATAGCCGAAAAGTGGTCTTCCGCCTACTGAAGTATGTTTTTAAATTTAAAAGAGTAGCCTTTCTTGCGTTATTGGGGATGGCTGGATATATAGCTACAATGATAGCCCAACCATTGCTCATTGCTTGGGGTATTTCGGTTATCGTGGCGCCGGATAGCTTAGCCGAATCTAATTGGAACAATATCCATATTATCTCTCTTCTCTTTCTTTCAACTTGTATTGCCAACATGGGTTTTAATTACCTGCAAAATATTTCAATGGCACGATTGGGTCCACATGTTTTGCACGAACTTAGAACGGATATGTTCATACATCTACAAACGCAAAGTGTTGAATTTTTTGACCGTAACGAAGTTGGTAGGATAATGTCTAGGGTTCAAAACGATGTATGGCAACTTCAGGAGTTCATGGAGATTAGTGCGTGGGCTATAAGCGATACGGTCATGTTGTTGTTCATTGCAGCAACGATGGTTGCTATGAATCCTGAACTCGGTTTGATTACCCTTGTGACCGCACCTATTTTGATGCTAATTGCTTTAATTTGGCAACGTTATGTTCGCATCATATTTCTGCAGATCCGAGTGGCAATGTCGGCTCTTAATGGTTACTTACAGGAGAACATTGGTGGCGTTAGGGTTGCTCAAGCGCTGAACCGCCAAGAGATTAACCAAGCCAGGTTTGTCGATTTAAACACTAGCTACTTAAAAAGAGCTTTGAGGGCGGCATTTTTATCATCCTTAATGCCTCCCACTGTAGAAATTTTAACATCGGTAGCGATGGTTGTGGTTTTGATAGTCGGGGGCAATATGGTTTTGGATGGTAGTTTGCAAATAGGGGTATTGGTGGCTTTTCTGCTGTATGTTCTTCGCTTTTTTGAGCCAATAAGAACCTTGGCTATGAACTACACTGAGTTTCAAAGGTCTATGGCTTCAGGGGCGAGAATTTTCCAGCTGTTAGACCTCGAACCAAGAATGAAGGATTTGCCTAATGCCCGGCCATTACCACCCATTCGGGGTTCGATCAAAATAGATAACGTGTCTTTTTCGTATGATACAGGGAAGGAAATACTGCATGATGTTAATCTACATATTGCCGAAGGGGAGACACTCGCAATTGTCGGATTAACGGGTTCCGGCAAAACGACATTAGTGTCATTAATATCAAGATTTTATGATGTAGACAAGGGTAGTATAAGCATAGATGGTCAGGATCTAAGGAGCATTCAAAAACAGTCCCTTGGCAGCCAGATGAGTATGGTTTTGCAAGAACCTTTTTTGTATTCGACGACCATAAAGGAAAATATTAGATTCAATCATTCAGAAGTAACAGACAAGCAAATTATTGCCGCTGCGAAAGTGGTAGGCGCCCACGAATTTATAGCAGAGTTGCAGGACGGTTATGACACGGTCTTGCAACAGGGAGGAGGAAATCTAAGCGTAGGGCAACGCCAGCTCATCAGTTTTGCTAGGGCGGTGGTAGCCGATCCAAAAATAATTATCTTAGATGAAGCAACGGCCAACATCGATTCGCATACAGAGGGTTTGATACAAACAGCTATAAAAAAGGTTTTACATGGTCGAACATCAATCGTAATAGCGCATAGGCTTTCTACTATTACCGATGCTGACCGTATTGTGGTAATGGAAAATGGTGCCATTAAAGAAATAGGAAATCATGCAGAATTGATTAGTCTTAATGGAGTGTATAGCAAACTTTATGCACTAAATTTTGGAGAAGGCGTAGAATTGTAACCCCTATGAATAAATGCTCCGGCAGGTTACAGTGGAAAAAACATATTACTGCTGAGTATTTGGACCCAAACGTGATATGAGCCATAGGAGGAATAGTTAATTGAAAACAAGAATTAACGGCGGATGGATCGTTGCTTGGATTGACGGTGCTCATCAGATTCTAGAGCAAGCTACCATGGTATATGAAGGTAATAGAATTATTTTCATTGGATCTGCAAACGACCCTGAATGCCCAAACTCTGATACTGAGATTGACGCTCGTGGAAAACTTGTTTCACCAGGTCTGATTAACCTCCATTGTATAGCTAATCTCGACCTCCAACTTCTTCGCATGGACAGAAACGACTCAGGAAAGATAAGCAAACCCAAATCCTTTGTTTTTAATGATGACGTTCCTTTTATCTTAAGTGACCAAGATTTTAAAAACAGTGCCGAATTTTCTATAGCGACATTGTTGAAAGGAGGCACTACTACATTCGCAACGGTTACTAGCAGTGCTACAAAACGGTGGGAAGAAGCATCACCAGAGTCTTACGCACTAGCGGATGTGTCGGCAGATATCGGTGCAAGGGCTTGGATTGGACATTTTTATAGAGAAGGCTGCGAATATATAGATGAAAGCGGCGTTATGGCCATGAAATGGGACTCCAAGGAGGCAATGAAGGGGCTGGATAACGCTATCGAATTAATCAAATACATTCGATCTAAAAGTAATCCAAGATTGACCGGCTTTTTATTTCCTGCCCGGACTGATAGATGTAGCGACGACCTATTAAAGGAAACCATGCGCCAGTCTAAGCTATTTGGGGGGCTTCATGTAAGGACGCACTTTTCAGAATATTTGCATGAATATAGGGAATTCAAATCGCGTAACCCTAAAAGGACCATGGTGGAGTGGTTAGACCAAATAGGTTTCTTGGGACCAAATGTCTGCCTAACTCACGTCGTGTACATAGCAGGTCATAGTGATACTGGCGAGTCACCAGGAGAGGATCTTAATATTTTATCCGATTCACAAACATCTGTTTGTCATTGCCCATTAGTCTTGGCTCGGGAAGGTGTCGCATTAGAATCATTCGGTAGATACCTCGACGCGGGCATTAATATGGGGATCGGCACAGACACATTTCCTCCAAACATATTGGAAGAGATGCGATTAGCCGCATTGATAAACAAAATCATAGATGGAAGAAAAGATACGGGGACAATAAGAGATATATATAATGCAGTGACTGTGGGTGGGGCTAAAGCGCTCGGTAGAGACGATTTGGGGAAACTAGCCGTAGGTTGCTTAGCCGACATAAGTATTTTCGACTTGACCGGACTAGAAACGGGAGCAATCGATGATCCGATGCGTACTTTGTTGACAGCTGGCACTGGCAGAGAGTGCGACATGGTTATAGTAGACGGGAAAATCCTAGTAAGAGATGGCTCCTTGGTAGGAATCGACGAGAGTGATCTCATGGAAAGAGCTCAAATCTCATGGTTGAATTACAAGAATGGAATTGCTTCTTGGGACGTGGAACAAAGATCAATAGATTTAATAGTACCTCAAATATTTCCGTCTATTGCAATGTGATTGAATAGTCAGTTTTCGAGAAACGACGGGCTGATAGCAAACTTTGAAGTACACGGGCGTTAATGATTATAAGTTCAAACAACTCTTTGTCCTTGAAGTACACGGTTGTAAGCCACGGTTGGTTTCAGCTTGCTCCGTGGAAGTGGGATCATCGCAATGAGATTCTGTCTAGAATGGAACCTTGCCCAGATGATTCATTAACGCCTATCAGCTGCTCTCAGATTGGCCCACAATCGCTTTTTGTAGACATTCCGCAATCTGGTTTAGAGTTACTTGATGAGCAATGGATAAAGAGCACCGTAAATCGATGGCTCTCTCTAGAATGGGATCCTACAGCAGCCATTGAATTGAGTAGAAGTATCGACCCCGAAATATCGGATTTCCTTAAAAATGGTGGAGGGCGATTCCTTAGGGGAACCTCATTCTACGAAGACTGCATTAAGACAATTCTCACTATTAACGCAAATTGGAAATTTACCATTCGAATGGCGAATGAAATAACTATGAGCTTGGGTGGAGGGGTGTTCCCCACCCCTGCAAAAATAATCAAGGCTGGATCATCTGCATTAAAGAGATACCTACGTTTAGGTTTTAGAGCGGAGATTATTTGCGAAGTCACCAGGCAACTTTTAGATAAAGGAATCATAAATGAATGGGGCATCTTACAGAAAGAGGACTTGTGTTATGAGGATATGATCCAATTTCGCGGATTAGGGCCATATTCGGTCAATCATATTCTGATGTTAATGCACGATTTTAGAACAATTCCGATTGATTCTGAAGTAGTCAGCTATTGCAACCAGATTCTTAACATAGAAAGCAGTGAGCTGAAAGATCATTTTGCGATGTGGGGAAATTACAGTTTTCTTGGGTATAAATTGCGCAGAATCATAGATGCACTAAGTTCCGATCAATGATCCATACGACCATTAAGAATGTCCTGTTGGCTCTGCTAAAAATACAGGAATCGGGCGTTCTGTTTTGATCCGGTAATCTTCGTAAGGAGGAAAAGCCTTTACTGCGAGCTTCCATAATCTAGCTTTTTCAACCGGATCAACAATATGACGGGCTTTCATCTTGTGTACATTTGTCCCGTCCCTAATTAAAACGTTTTCATCGTTAATTAGGTTGTAATACCAAAAAGGGTTTTTGGGAGCCCCTCCCTGTGACGCTACTAGAATATAGCTATTTCCGTCTTTGACTCTCATCAATGGGGTTTTGCGGATCCCCCCGGTCCGTCTTCCTACGCTGGTTACTATGATGCAGGGAAGTCCGTGCCTCATATTTCCTTTGGTGCCACCACTAGATTCGTAAAGGTTTACATGTTCCGCTACATAAGCACTTGAGCTAGGAATATAGGTTTTCATTGTTTCACTTTAGATTTTGTAAATGGTGGGCGATACTGGACTCGAACCAGTGACCCCCTGCGTGTAAAGCAGGTGCTCTAACCAACTGAGCTAACCGCCCTATAGAGTCGTTCTCCATGGAATTCAATGATACGGGAATTCGTCAAATATCCAACATTCTGCACGATAAAGCCGGATAGCCTTCATTGAGCCTTTTCCATTTTGTATGCATTTTTTTCGAGCTGGCCAAGTTTGGATTGGATTAGCCGAAGATCCAATTCAGCTACTATACCAGGATAGCCTGCTTTAGTTAACATATTAGGTAGCTTGCCTTCCCGGAATTGTTGCAGTGTCCACTTGAGTGTATTTGGAACTGCCGTTTTATCCCAATATAAACGTATGTTTTTATTGCGCGGGCCATAATGGTAGTGCGGCGCATTCCTAAAACAGTCAAAAGCTAACAGCTCTATTTCCTCACCTGATACGTCCCCTAATACATGAATTGCCATTCCGCCGTCATTACCGAGACTTCTGTATTCTAATCCAAATCGGATATTACCGGCCTCAATAATTTTATCACCTCTATTATGAGTGACAGTACTACGTTGTTGTCTGGCCATGTTTCTTGCTATTGTTTCAACCTCGTTCAGTGTTTTTTGCATTTCAGCCATGTTTAATGAATTTGCAATTCGAGTAGCGTTGGCGTTAATTAACAAGGCTTGCAAATTTGTCCGAAGTTGTTCTAATACCCAGCCTATTGGATTACCAGCCGTAGTCTTATCAAGTTGATGCGTTTCGTTTTTGTTTTCCGGATCATAGTGATAATGCGGAGATTCATCGAAGCAATCAAAACGCAACAGTTCCCGTTGCTTCCCTTTGCCTCCCGCTTTTACTGAAATCGAGACGCCTTGATCATGAAAAAGATCCCTATATTCGAGTTTAAAAACCAATGAACCAGCTTGAATAGTATCTGATTTCATATTTGCAGGTCCACCTGGGTCCATCATGGTTCGCGTTGGGGTCATTAGCCCACCCTTAGTTTCATCACTTGCCATGTGTCGCCTCCAAAATTTTACTGTTTTGCAATGCTCCATAAACCAGTTGCTTGTATTATACCTTTTCGCAAATAATAGGCAAAACTGTAAGATCAAAACAATCCTAGTGGTGCGCTTGGCGGGATTCGAACCCACGGCCTCAGCCTTCGCAGGGCTGCGCTCTATCCTGCTGAGCTACAAGCGCGTATCTATCTCGTTAACTTGGTGCCGAGGGTGGGATTTGAACCCACACGCCCTAATGGGCACTACGCCCTGAACGTAGCGCGTCTGCCGTTCCGCCACCCCGGCAAAGCTGTTGAGCTCCCATGGTGGGCGGTAATGGATTTGAACCATTGACCTCCTCGGTGTGAACGAGGCGCTCTAACCTCTGAGCCAACCGCCCTACTAATAGGCAAACCAGCTCCAGCAATTATAACAGCCGCAGTTTCCCATGCAAGGTAAATGTATCAAGAATGGGTTATTTTTCAGCAATAAATGTTACAGTATAAAAAATTCATTTATTACCGGACTATTTAGATGGCTACTTATCTGTTTAAAGAATTTGGAGCCAGGTTCTTGCCTGCCTTAGCTTATAGCGACTATCGCAAGCTCTGGGCCGCGGGTATCTTTGCCCAAGCCTCAAATTGGTCTCTAATTGTTGCGAGGGCGGCTCTTGCACTTAGCATTACAGGAAACGCTGCAGCCGCAGGGTTAGTTACATTTGGAGCAATGATACCTATTCTTTTTGTTTCGCCGTTTGCTGGTTATTTGGCCGACCGCTTTGATCGAAGACGTGTTTTGATGAGTGGATATATAATAAACGTTGCTCAAAATTGGGTGTTAGCCACACTGGTCCTAACTGGAACAATTGAATTTTGGCATCTAGCATGTCTTGCTGTTGTTAATGGAATCGCCCGAGCTGTTCAACAACCGGCCTCATCCGCCCTTTTACCAAATTTAATTCCCAAAAAAATTATGTTCAATGCCATTGCATTGCAGCAGGCTACCCAACAAGGAGGTAAGGGAATTGGACCCCTTCTGATCCTTCCGGTGATTTTAACTGGACACGAAAATTGGGCCTTCGTGATATCCGCCTGGCTTTACATCATAGCTTTATTCATGGTGATGAATATTAAGACTTCCTCTAGAGGTATTATTAAGGAACAGCAGTCTATTTTTTCAGGAGTAACTGAGGGAATATCATATGTTTATAGGGTCAGTGCTTTACGATGGATTTTCCTTCTAGTCGCTTTTCACTGTGCCCTAACTATGGCCTATGAGACCTTGTTCCCTATTATCTCTAGAGATCAACTTGGCTTAGGAGATGCGGCCGGATTATACAAAGGTGGAGCCATTTTGATGGTGGCCATAGGACTGGGATCTCTTATTTCATCCTTTACTTTAGCTGGAATGAATAGCATAGTAATTCGAGGAAGACTTTATCTTATTTTTGGTATCCTGAGTGGTATTTCACCAATATTCCTAGGTATTGCCAATAGCCTTACTATCGCTGCAATAGCGGCCTTTACTATGGGGTTTTCTCAGGCAGGTTTCATGACGGTAAGCAGTGTTATGATTCAACAAATGGTACCTGATGCAATTCGCGGGAGGGCTTTAGCGATATATAATTGGCAAATGCAAGGTCTAATGGCTGGATTTAATCTTATTAATGGTATATTGGTTGAAACAGCGCTATTCACAGCAATGCGAGTTCTATCGACTAGCGGTTTGATCTTCAACCTTATAATGGGCTCTAGTATCCTCGCACGGCCCCTACGCCAAATTTACACGAAAGGGACGGTGTCTTGTAACACGGATTTATAGTTAATTAAGAAGGGTATAGCCGATGGATTTCTATCATAGTTGAATGTAAGATGATTTTACTGTAACCATAGGGGCAGGTTGTTGGCATTTAGATGGGCGAAAAATAAAATTAATCGAGTTTTTTTTGGATGGTGGATCGTAGCCGCCGGAATCGGCAATATAGCTATTACTGGTGGACTATTTGTTAGTGGATTTCAATTCTATTTCGAACCAATAAGAAATCAATTTGGCTGGAGTAGAACGCTGTTATCAGGAGCCTATTCTTTAGGACGCGTGGAGGGGGGATTCCTCGGACCGATTGGGGGGTATTTGGTAGAGAAAATTGGCCCTAGTGCCGTCGTTGCCGCCGGATTTTCCATTTTTGCTCTTGGATTCGTCTTACTTAGTCAAACAGCTACAGCGCCAATGTTTTATATCTCCTTCTTGGTATTATCAATTGGATCGGGACTTGCCTCTTGGACTCCAGTAGGGGCAACTATTAACAATTGGTTTAGGAAAAAGCGGGCCAGAGCATTAGGGTTCATGATGCTTGGTATGGGAATCGGTGGAGTGATGATCTCTCCCGTGATGGCATTGTTGATAAACAGACTCGGTTGGTCGAGTACTGCTATCTGGTGCGCAATATTCGCAATCTCAGTTGGCCTACCGCTATCCAGGACTTTCAGATACAACCCAGAACCTTATGGGTATTTGCCTGACGGCGAAAAAAACGATGAAGGCCTCAAGCACGAATCCCATTCTGAAACGGTTCTCAGTCCAGATCATTACCAACATGCCGTATTGAACGAGGATTTTGGGGTTGTAGAAGCATTGCGGACACCATCATTTTGGTTGTTGTCGCTTGGACACTCTGTGTCTCTTCTTGCTGTTTCTTCTCTAAGTCTTCATTTGGTGCCATTTTTGGAAACTGACATGGCTATGTCGAAAACGGGTGCAGCTCAAGTTCTTATGGTCCTAACTGGATCAATGATGTTCGCACAACCTGTCGGAGGGTTCTTGAGTGACAGATATCGAAAGCAATATGTTGCTGCTGTCTGCATGATACTACACAGCGTAGCATTGCTCTTGTTGGCTACAGCCAATAATCTAGCCCAGATTTTCTTCGCCGCCGCACTACACGGGATGACATGGGGTGTTAGAGGTCCTACTTTAGGTGCAATGCGGGGCGACTTCTTTGGGCGAAAACACTTTGCAGTGATAAGCGGATTTAACCAATTAGTGACAATGGGAGGGCAAACAATTGGACCTTTACTTACCGGTTTTATGGCGGATCGATATGGATACCCAATGGGATTTAAGATCATTGCAATAATAACCGGCATGGGGTTCTTTTTATTCTTGTTGTTGAAAAAGCCTATCAGTTACACTAATCATACAGATGAAATTTGACGTAAATAAAAAAACATTGGAGGCTTCCCGAATGGCAAATGATAACGGATACTCTAGAGGAATGGTCGTAGTAGCCCATGCTGATGATGCGGAATTCGGATGTTCGGGCACTGTGGCTAAATGGTGCAAACAGGGAATGGAATTCACATACGTGTTATGCACGGATGGAAGTAAGGGTAGTGATGATCCGGAAATGACATCGGAAATGTTGGCGGCTATCCGACAAAGAGAACAACAGAATGCCTGCAACATCTTAGGAGTGAAAAACCTGGTATTTCTTGGTTATCCTGATGCGATGTTGGAGGCTACTCTTTCGGTAAGACGAGACATAACAAGTGCAATTAGGAAATATAAACCGGATGTCATTATTTGCCAATCTCCAATAAGAGGATTCATTGGTCGAGGATACCTAAGTCATCCAGATCATATAGCAGCTGGGGAAGCCACTCTGTCGGCCGTATTTCCATCATCCCGCGATCGTTTAACATTTCCAGAACTTCTTGAAGAGGGGCTTGAGCCTCACAAAGTTCAGGAGGTTTTAATAATGGGTTGGGATCGGTCTGATGTAAACAAATGGGTAGAATTAACCCTGGACGAAGTCAAGACTGCTACACAGGCATTGAAACAGCATGTGAGCCAACTAAGCAATCCCGCGGTCGATGACATGATGTTGAAAGGAAG
>CAZPLA010000066.1:0-21551 GCA_964587385.1 uncultured Dehalococcoidia bacterium
ATTGACGGGAACATCCCACGAGGAACATTCGTATGTGCGACAGGGTGGTCTGGTGCAGGTACACGTGCTCTCCTTTATGAAACATTGTATACCCGCCTCTCTCAATTCATCAATAAAGGCAAGGACAGACCTGGGAAACACAAGACCATTGAAGGAATCGAAAACCTTGATAAAGTAATAAACATAGACCAATCACCAATCGGTCGAACTCCTCGTAGCAATCCCGCAACATATACCGGGACATTTACACCTATACGTGAATTATTCGGGACGTTACCAGAATCTAGGGCCCGAGGATATAAGCCAGGCCGCTTCTCATTCAACATAAAAGGCGGAAGATGCGAAACATGTCAGGGAGGAGGGTTTATACAAGTATCGATGCAGTTTTTACCAGATGTAACCGTGCCATGTGAATCATGTAATGGTAAGCGTTACAATCGAGAAGCATTGGAGATCCTATATAGAGAACATACCATTTCTGACATACTCAATTTAACAGTAGAGTCTGCATTAGATTTGTTCAAGAACATTCCTAAAATTAGAACTAAACTAGAAACTATGAGAGATGTAGGTTTGGGGTATATCAAGCTTGGACAACCTGCAACAACTCTATCAGGAGGGGAAGCTCAACGAGTAAAACTATCTACTCAATTATCAAAACGTGCTACAGGGAAAACACTCTATATGTTGGATGAACCTACAACTGGACTCTCGTTTGAAGACTGTAATGCTCTTGTGCAAGTATTACATCGGTTAGTTGACTCTGGAAATTCTGTTATCCTCATAGAACATCACCTAGACATGATAAAAAATGCTGATTGGATCATAGATATCGGCCCTGGTGCTGCAGATGAAGGCGGTTGGATAGTAGGTAATGGTACTCCAGAAGAGTTAATACAAAACAAAAATTCAGTCACCGGATTTCATTTGAATCTGAAAACAAATATGCACACAAAAAAATAACCGTCGCCTGATTAATTCAACGCTTCTTTGAATCGGCGTACCGCATCAATATGCTGTTCAGGGGTAAACCTTGCACCCATTGTATTCAAGCTTATGTGTGTGGAACCAAACTCTTTCCATCTTGTGGCAGCCTTCACCCAATCATATGGTGACCCATCTCTTGCAGATATCCAGCTCTCGATGCCAATCTCTTTCGGATTACGTCCAGCTTCTTCAGCAGACGAATGAATTATTTCCAACATGGGCTCAAGAGGGTTTACTCCATCCGTATATCTGACATTAGATATCCAACCATCTCCTATTCTTCCTATTCGTTTAAGAACTAACTCATTACCGCCACCAAGCCATATTGGAATAGGTTGCTGAACAGGCATTGGATTAAGACCGGCATGCGGAATTGTGTGCCATTTGCCGAAAAAATTTACCGATTCTTCAGTCCATAGTTTTCGCATTAATACGATTTGTTCCTCACTTCTAACACCGCGATTGTGAAAGTTTTCTCCTAGTGCCTCATATTCTACATGATTCCATCCTATTCCTATTCCTAAACGTAACCGACCATTGGTTAAAACATCTACTTCAGCTGCTTGTTTAGCTACCAGAGCTGTTTGTCTCTGTGGCAATATAACAATGCCAGTAGTTAATTCAATCCTCTTAGTTATAGCAGCCATATAACCAAATAATACAAATGGCTCGTGAAATTGATCTTCTAAACGATATACCCCACTCCAAGCAGGATAATTTCCTGTATCAACTCCTAAAACGTGATCAAATACTAGCAGGTGATCATATCCCAGCGATTCCACTGCTTCCGTGTATTCACGTATTATTCCAGGATCAGAACCTATCTCTGTTTGTGGAAATATCACTCCAATTCTCATATAAATTCCCCCAAAAATCTTACATATCCACGTAAAGATAGTATCCGATCTGAACTACTGAGTGTCAACGTGAAAGTTATCTACTAATATTTAATTCAACCATCTATATCATGTTAATTATGTTAGAATTTTATTATCGCGATTAAATAATAAGGAAAGTAATATGGGTAAGCCTAAAAAAGTTTTTCCCTACCCAGCAACCAAAATAGAAAAAAGATGGCAGTTAAAATGGGAAGAAGATTTAATAAATAAAGTCCCTGATGACGATGTCAGACCCAAATGGTATCAATTAACAATGTATCCATATCCATCTGGGGATCTGCATATTGGCCATTGGTATAATTATGCTCCAGCAGATACTCAAGCGCGATTTCGACGTATGCAAGGATATAACGTATTACAACCTATAGGATTTGATGCTTTTGGTCTTCCGGCAGAAAATGCGGCGATTAAACGTAACATTCATCCATATAAATGGACCATGGAAAATATCGCTAACATGCGGAAGCAATTTAAATCACTGGGTCCAATGTACGACTGGGATAGAGAGATTATATGCGCTGTCCCGGAATATTATCGTTGGAATCAATGGCTGTTCCTAAAACTATACGAAAACGGCCTTGCATACCGTGATAAAGCACCGGTAGTTTGGTGCCCATCATGTCAAACTGTATTAGCCAACGAACAGGTCCTAAATGGACTTTGCGAACGTTGTGAAACTCCAGTAACTCGTCGTGACCTCCAACAATGGTTCTTACGTATTACGAATTACAACGAACAACTCCTGGACTTCAGTGGACTGATTGACTGGCCTAAACAAATAATTACTATGCAGAGAAATTGGATAGGTAGAAGTGAAGGAGTAGATATAAGGTTTGATATATCGCATCTAGGTTTAGAAACTAAGAGTCTTCATACGTTTACTACACGGATCGATACCATTTATGGCGTAACTTTTATCGCTCTCGCCCCTGAACATCCTATGATAAAAAATCTAACCTCATCACAACAGATGCCTCTGGTTACCTCATATATTGAACAAGCCAGAAAACAGACTGAAATAGAGAGACTTTCTACATCACGTGAAAAAACTGGAGTTCCACTTGGAACATACGCAATCAATTATGTAAACGGCGACAAAATTCCTCTATTCGTTGCTGATTACGTATTAACTACTTATGGAACTGGTATCGTCATGGGAGTTCCAGCACATGACCAACGGGATTTTCTTTTTGCAAGCAAATATGGCATACCCATAAAGCATGTTATTCGACCAGAGAATGATATCACTGTGGCTTTTTCAGAAGCCTATTCCTCCGACGGTATACTGATTAATTCCGAACTCTTTGATAACCTACCTAGCTGTCAGGCTATGCACGATATAGCTAATTACATCGAAAACAAAAGCTGGGGGCATAGGACGATTTCATACAGAATTCGTGATTGGCTGATATCCAGACAACGATATTGGGGAACACCTATACCTATAGTTTATTGCGACAAGTGTGGAACTGTTCCTGTGCCTCTAAAAGAACTTCCAGTACTCCTTCCTCCAACTGCTGAATTCAAGCCCACTGGAGAATCTCCTCTTGCCACTAACTATGATTTCATGAATACAAAATGTCCATCGTGTTCAAATCCGGCAAAAAGAGAGACGGACACTATGGATACATTTGTTGATTCAGCATGGTATATGTTTCGATTCGCTAGTCCCCAATATGATGATGGCCCCTTCGATCCATCTCTAATGGACAAATGGCTACCCGTAGACCAATACACTGGTGGAGCCGAACACGCGGTTATGCATCTCCTTTATGCTCGCTTTTTCACTAAGGCTCTAAAAAGCTTAGGATTAGTCAAATTTAATGAACCATTCCTTCGACTATTCAATCAAGGCACAATCATTGCTGGCGGAACCAAAATGAGCAAGTCAAAAGGTAATGTGATAAATCCAGACGATTATGTTGAAACTGTAGGAGCTGATATAGTACGGATGTATCTTATGTTCCTAGGCCCCTGGGAACAGGGAGGAGATTGGACAGACACCGGGATTAATGGAATAAATAGATGGGTCAACCGTATCTGGGAATTAATGCAACGTGATTCCAATGCTCTATCTTCAAATGTTGAATCATCCGACAGCAAAAGAAAACTGCATCAAACCATTGAGAAGGTGTACAACCATCTAGATAGGTTCAAGTTTAATACTGCAATTGCTTCTTTGATGGAACTATCTAACCATATGAGCACAACTTGGGATAATAGGAAAGTAAGTCAGGAGATTTGGAATGATTCTGTGACCAAATTCCTGCTTATGCTTGCTCCATTCGCCCCTCACCTAGCTGAGGAACTTTGGGAACGGGCTGGGCATAAATATAGCATCCATAATCACAAGTTCCCCGAATGGGACTCGGCATTATCTGCAGAAGAATCAGTTACCATTGTTGTACAAATAAACGGAAAGCTTCGTGAACGCATCGAAGTACCTGTTTCTATTGACGAATCAGATGTGAAAGAAATGGCTCTATCAAGCCCTAAAATAAAACCTTACATAGACGGCAAGCAAATGAAAAACCTGATATATGTTCCAAACAGGCTAATAAACATAGTTATTGACTAAATCTTTGATCCCAATCAGTCTTGGTCCAACTTCAATATTATGTTCCACTCTTCTGATGTAACGGGTTGTATTGAAAGCCTAGTCCCACGACGCAGTAGGACCATTCCAGATAATCCAGGAATCATCATCAAGGCTTCCCGAGCGATAGGCTGGATGAAGCGTCGTTCCGCTTCTATATCCACCATGTACCAAATAGGGTTTAGAGGACTACTTTTTGGGTCGTAATGCTTAGAATTACTATCCCATCCTGTAAAATCAGGATACCCTGCTCTCACAACTCTGGCAGTACCTATAATAGCAAGGGGCTTACTATTACTATGATAGAAAAGCACTCCATCCCCTTCCTTGATTTCGTCTCTTAACATATTCCGAGCCTGAAAATTGCGCACACCATCCCATTCGGATATGCCATCAGAAACCAAATCATCAAATGAATATTCTAAAGGCTCTGATTTAAATAGCCAATAATTTCTACTGTCCTGATTGCCAGTCAACTTTATCTCCACACCTTAAGTGCCTATAACTTCACTCAATATAAACTTAACGGGTTGATTGTAAACCGGTCCGTAAAATAGTGTCAATTTAGATAACATCAGTATTTCCTAGAAAGCCCAAATCGGATCTTTGAAAACAAACGAAGATAATTAATACAATTTCTCTAAATTAAGAAGTAAGATGACCTTGTTGATGCACTCGTAGACCTATGCTATCATGAGCCAGCGGTCAATTTTTCTTATGGTAAAACGGCGTGTGGACATCAATATCCAAGATCCCCTATTGTATCCAGTGTCTCGTTCTTGGCTAAGGAAATCCGTCCTAACCACACTGGACATAGCCAGCCCGCGCGCTTCGTACTCGGTCAGTTTAGCTATATGTGATGACATGACCATACAATTTCTTAATCATACATATCGAGGAAAAGACGCAGTAACTGACGTCCTAGCATTTTCCAGCCAAAACCAAGGGGCCTGGCAAGGAACTACTAACTGCCCACGGACATCACCTCAACATGAAATTTTCATCCATCCACCGGAACAGTTACCACCTCTTGGAGAAATCATAATATCTCATCCCCAAATGGTAAGACAGGCCAAGAAATCAAAAACTACTGCTGAACTGGAATTAGCTACCCTAATCATTCATGGAACTCTTCACCTTCTGGGATACGATCACGAAGAACCAGATCAATATATATTGATGCAAACTAGAACAAATCAGGTAGCCGCCAAACTATTCGAACATTATCGAGAACTCAAATGAGCTCTCAGGTTCTTTATAGAAAATGGCGCCCCCAAATTTTTTCTCATATTGTTGGACAAAACCACGTGATTGACACTTTAAGGCAACAAGTAAGGTTAAATAGGGTTGCACACGCCTACATGTTTAGTGGGCCTAGGGGTACTGGAAAGACTACAGCTGCACGTATTTTATCAAAGGCGTTGAACTGTTGTGGCCAGATTGATGGAGAACCAGACAATACTTGTAGATCATGCTCAAATATAAATTCTGGGCGTTCTCTAGATATCATTGAAATGGATGCAGCCAGCAACAGAGGAATTGATGAGATTCGTCACATCAGAGACAAGGTCCATTTTTCCCCAACTGAAAGTAGGTTCAAAGTTTACATTGTTGACGAAGCTCATATGCTAACTGAGGCGGCTTCAAATGCCTTTCTTAAAACCTTAGAAGAGCCACCACCACATGTGATATTTGTATTATGTACTACAGAATCACACAAAATCCTCCCTACAATAGTATCTAGATGTCAGAGATTCAACTTTAGAAAACTGGTGACTAATACCATCATAGAAAGACTGCAGTTTCTCTGCGGCGAGGAAGGAATTGAACCATCTCCCAAAGTTTTAGAATATTTAGCTAAGACATCAAATGGTAGCTTACGAGATGCTGAAAATCTTTTGGAGCAGTTAACCGTGGCCTTTGGAACAAACCCTTCTGTGCAACAAGTTCACAATTTGTTAGGAATTGAACATTCAAAAGAAACTAATGAAATAGTATCGAAAATGTTGATGGGTCACACCGCCGATGCACTATCAGCTGTAGGCAGAGCTTCCTATAATGGGTCAGACATGCGCCTGATACATAAAGACGTAGTCAACATGCTTAGGAATATCCTTATGATTTGGTCAGGCGCAGACGAAGTTCTGGAAATCGAAAAAGCAGAATTGCTAAATTTGAAGACAATGGCCAACTCAGTATCACCTACCCATCTAATGAACTGTATAAAGGCAATGAGCCAAACAGAAATTAAAACTGATGAAATATCTGCTCTACCATTGGAATTAGCTATTATTACAACAACACTCGAAAGTTCTATTATAGACGCTAATTTGAAAAACCCATCAAGTAACAAAAATATAGAAGAACGTCCAAATCATATCTTGGAAAGTAAAATCTCTAACCCTCAAGAAGTCAATATAACTCCAGATACTGAGTCTCTCAACGTAGAAACTTTCAGATCCACAGAAAACCATATCACGACAGAAATCTGGGATAATATAGTCCAAGTCCTCAGAAGGCACAAAGGTAAGCGATTTTTCCTCGGGGCATTGCTAAGAGATTGCAAACTGCCATTTTTTGATAACGATAGAATTATGTTCCCTTTTAGTCATCGTTCAAACCTAGAAAGAATGGAAACAGAATTAGATGATATAACCAATAAAGAAGCTGTGGATAACGCTATCAAGGAATTCTTAGGCAGTAGTCATCCAATTGAATTAATCCTTCAAGAAGACCCATCTAATAGTGGTCAACACGCCTCCACCACTAGCCCTTTAGTTAGAGCAATCAGAAATATGGGAGGCCGTATTTTAGAAGAGAGGAAATTTAATGAATAAGAATTTTATTAAACAGGCACAACAACTGCAGGCAAAGTTACAGAAAGCACAAATTGAGCTTGAAGAGTCTGTCATAGAGGGCACGTCTGGTGGAGGGGCAGTGACTATAAAAATGTCTGGAAAACAAATCGTAGAATCAGTCGCGATATCAGAAGATGCTATTGAGGATATAGAACTTCTTCAGGACATGATTGTAGCAGCATTTAACGACGCTTCAAGCAAAGTACAAGAGCTAACGAATCAAAAAATTGGCGGGCTAACTGGAGGAATGAAACTACCCGGGTTATTCTAATGAATTAGTAATTTAAACAATGACTCCCGTTAAATCCTCAAAGCTATCATTTCATACCAATGCCCGGTCGATGCCTATGACCTTCTAGCGTACGCGTTTCTAATAGCAAATTTTATATCTTTGATTCCCAATTCATACTTTTCTATCAATTCGTCAGGTTTCCCTGATTCAGTATATCCTTTTAGTGCTACCATTTCTAAAGGTACTGGGCAATATTTCCCAACGGTCTGAGCCACTAAACTACCCAGGCCACCGTGAGCATAATGCTCTTCTACAGTTACTACAGCCCCAGTTTCTTTAGCCGATATAGTAATAATCTCCTCATCAAGAGGACTTAGTGTATGCATATTAATAACTCGACAATCGATCCCTTCAGTGGCTAATTCATGGGCAGCTACGAGGCTACTTCCAACCATAGAACCAGTAGCAAACACCGTAACTTTAGTACCATTCCGTATCAAATCTCCCTTCCCAAAAGAGAACACGTAATCGTTATCGTGAACTACCGGAATTGCTGTCCTATACAACCGAATATAAAAAGGGCCATCCATTTCTGATGCCGCCCTGACCGCCTGTATAGTCTCGATAGAATCCGAAGGGGCAATCACATTAAAACCTGGCAAGGAACATGCGAGAGATATGTCTTCTATGCTGTGAGCAGACATGCCATCTTCTCCCGTAATAATTCCTGCATGCGTGCAAACTATCTTAACGTTAAGTCTAGGCTGAGCAATGTTCAGACGAATCTGATCAAACGGTCTACACATGCCAAAAACGGCGAAGGTGCTCACAAACGGTATCTTGCCAGATGCCGCTAAGCCAGCTGCAACACTCATAATATTCTGTTCGGCAGGACCAAAATCAAAAAACCGATCTGGAAACTCCTGTGCAAAAAGATGAGTGAAAGTTGATTTATTTAGATCCCCTCCCAGAACAACAACATCCGGATTTGACCTACCTATATCTAGTAATTCCTTACCATAGGCTTCTCTGGTTGACGCCATTGGAAAAGAAATCATATCACTATCTCCTTATTCCAGTTCAAGCATCGCTTTATTATAATCTTCCTCAGTTGGAGGTGACGCATGAAAAGCTGGGTTGTTTTCCATGAAACTAATCCCCTTCCCTTTTACCGTATCTGCTATTATCACTGTAGGTTGACTTGAATGCTTTCTAGCACTAGCAAAAGCATCGATCAAACTGGCGAAATCATGTCCATCAATTTTCAACACATTCCACCCAAAAGCTTTCCATTTATCGGCAAACGGTTCAAGTTTCATAACTTCATCGGTAAACCTATCATTTTGAATCCTGTTACGGTCGACTATTACTGTCAAATTATCCAATCCATAATGAGCGGCGGCCATAGCCGCTTCCCATATTTGCCCTTCATCACATTCACCATCCCCTAACAGTACATAAGTATGATATGAATCGGAATCAATCCTTGCAGAAAGAGCACATCCTAATCCAAAAGACAAGCCTTGTCCTAATGATCCTCCACTCATCTCTACACCCGGAGTTTTAATATGCGCATGCCCTTGCAAACGACTATTAATCTTACGGAATGTATCTAATTCATCTTCAGGAAAAAATCCTCTCTGAGCCAATACCGCATACAAACCTGGACAAGCATGTGATTTACTTAGAATGAAACGATCTCTAGCTACCCAGTCGGGGTTTTGGGGATCTATCCTCATAACTCCAAAATAAAGAGAAGCAAGAATTTCGATTTCAGATAATGAACCGCCTTGATGTCCACTGCCGGCTACGAAGATCATTCTCAACACTTTCCGCCTCAGTTCTTTGGCAATAACCTTGAGCTCATCTATTCTGGGAGGATAAGAAATACGCGTAGAAGCACCAGGGGATTCTGTTCTCGAAACATTTTTCTTTGTCGAGGGGTCGGAGTCAGAGCCCACTTATTTATCCCTCTCTCACTATTAGTGTAACACCATGTCGTGTCGTGTCGGATTATAGCAGTAGCCCAATATAAGTGTCCACCAACCTATAGCAAGGACCAACAAAACTTCCCTATAATAAGTATATGGTCATTGATTTCCATACACATGTCTTCCCTCCGAGGATTATAGAATTCCGAAAAGATATCCTCGAAAAAGACCTGACGTTCAAAACTCTGTACTCCAATGATTCAAGCTCCATGATTACCGCTCCACAACTTCTTGAATCCATGAACCATTCCACAATAGATTACTCAGTGCTGTTGGGTATTGGGTGGAACAATATAGATCTGGCCAAAAAATCTAACAACTACATCCTAAACTCTGCGTCCAAACAGAATAGATTTGTGCCATTCTGTTCTATTAATCCTCTTTGGGGCAACGATGCTGTAAAAGAAATTGTTAGATGCGCCAAGCTTGGAGCTAAAGGAATAGGAGAACTACACCCAGACACCCAGGGATTCGCAATAGACGACCATAAACTCATGGAACCTATCATGACTACTGCCAAAAGATTAGGCATGATAGTACTTACTCATGCATCAGAACCCGTGGGTCATACTTACGCCGGAAAAGGACAAACTACTCCTGATAAACTTTTACGCTTTATACAAAACTTCCCATCCAATTTGATTGTTTGCGCTCACTGGGGTGGAGGTCTGCCATTCTATTCTTTAATGCCTGAAGTGAAAAAGTTAATGGCAAATACCTATTTCGATTCTGCCGCATCCCCATTCCTCTATAACTCATCCATATTCCAAGTAATACCCACATTGATTTCATCTAGTCAAATTCTTTTTGGCACAGACTATCCTCTGTTATCCCAACTACGAGTCCTCGCACAATTAGAAAACAGTAGTTTATCTGCCGAAAATAAAAACCTCATCAAGGCAGGAAACGCAAGGAAACTGTTAAATATACAATAAACTTTTTAGCTGACCTACACAATAATTTAAATCAACCTATCAAATAGCCTAATAGATGAACATGCCTAAAACCTTACGTTTATTTATAGCTCTGAACATAGAAGAGAAAATTCGTAATGCCTTAACTGACTCTATATCCAATCTTCAGAAAAAGGGCTTTGACGAAATAAAGTGGGTAGGGTCACAAAAAATACATTTAACACTACATTTCCTAGGAAATGTACATGAGTCACTTGTATCCGGCATAAACCACCAGCTAAATGAAATAGCCCGCTGTACGCAACCATTTATCGTAAAATTATCCGATATTGGAGTATTTCCGCATATTAAGAAATCAAGAATAATCTGGATAGCGATAAACGGAAATTACAAAACACTGAATAGACTCCGGATCCTAACTGGAACAAAATTATCAACGTTAGGAATAGTCACTGCCTCCTCCCTCTACAAACCTCACATCACATTAGGCCGAGTAAAGAAAAACTGCCAGATCAGCACAAAACGTTCGAAAGAATTGATGCAACAACTCACATGTGGGAACTTAAAATTGGAGTGGGAAATCCAAGAACTGCACTTAATTCATAGCCGTCCAACATCTGAAGGGTTTGCCTATCAAAATATTGGTGTATTTAAATTATAACTCAAGTAATAATACGATTTAAAACAAGCGGTGCTATGAATTAAAGGGTTCAGTTTAATTTACTTGTATTCCATTAATATTTTAGGGAACTGCTTGTACGTTTCAATTTTAATTACCCTCCGAACAAGTTAGCCAGCCCTTTAAGCCCCTTATTCTTTGTTAGCTTCTTCATCATTGCTTGAGCCTGACTAAATTTATTTATTAGCTGGTTCACATTTTGTATGGTAGTGCCACTACCATAAGCAATTCTCCGACGTCTCTTGCCATTTATGATTCCAGGATTCCTTCTTTCCATAGCAGTCATAGACTGAATCATAGCTTCCATTCTCTTGAATTCTTTATCATTTAAAGATTCCTCAGGTAGACGCTTACTCAGTTGGGAAATACCCGGAATCATTTCCATAAACTGTCCAATAGAACCTACTTTTTTCAAACTTTGGATCTGCGATAGGAAATCTTCAAAGTCAAATGAGGCTTTACGTATCTTTTTTTCCAATTCCTTTATATTAGATTCATTGGTTATCTGCTGAGCCTTTTCAATAAACGTAAGAACATCACCCATCCCTAATATTCTTGATGCCATACGGTCCGGATAAAAAGGCTCGAAGTCTCTCAACTTTTCGCCTACACCAACATAGCTTATTGGGAGTCCAGTTACCTTAGTTGCTGACAGTGCTGCTCCTCCTCTCGCATCACCATCCAATTTGGTAAGTATCAAATCAGTTATTGGGACATATTCCTGGAATTCCCCGGCAGACCTTACAGCATCTTGACCCATCATGGCATCAAGAACCAGGAATGTTCGGTCTGGAATTAATTCCTCGTATATTTCTTTAAGCTCATCCATCATCTCTTTATCTGCATGTATACGCCCTGCAGTGTCAACTATTACATATTCCACCCCAGATTTTTTCGCCTCGGTTATTCCAGTAGATACTACGGTCTTAGCATTTTTAGCCGTATCGTCACTGAATACAGTAATACCAGCTTGTAATCCCATAGAAGTTAATTGCGTCACAGCTGCCGCTCTTTGTAAATCTGCGGCTATTAACATTACAGAGCTTCCCTGAGATTGTAGGTTAAATCCTAATTTTGCCACAGTAGTAGTCTTCCCTGACCCTTGCAACCCAACCAGCATTAATACTTTAGGAATTCCGTTTGATTGTTTTGTCTCATATGAAGAGGATAGTAGTAAAATCAATTCCTCATGAACGATTTTAATTACCTGCTGACCCGGCGTTAATGATTTTAAAATTGCCTGTTCTGTTGCACGCTCCTTGACTACAGAAATAAATTCTTTAACTACCTTAAAGTGAACATCCGCCTCCAGTAAAGCTATCCTAACGTGACGCAAAGCTTCGTCTACATCATCTGCAGTAAGACGCCCCTTACCAGTAAGAGTTTTGAAAACATTATTTAGACGTTCAGTAAGTGATTCAAACATAACTTGGGCTCATTCTAGAATTCAAGTGATCAAATGGTCAAGTAAATACAGTACGGCTATGTTAGAATGTAGCCCAATCATCAATTTGCTCCTAATGAAACATATAACTCTACTTTATTTAACACCATTAAATACAAGAAAATATTCGTTCGATCATGATACCGACTAAACTTAGTCTGGAAAATTTTTTATCCTATGGCAGCAATGTTTCTAGCATAGATCTATCTGGCATACATATTGCATGCCTCTGTGGTCCTAATGGCCATGGCAAATCTGCCTTTCTAGATGCTATCACTTGGGCATTATGGGGAAACGCCCGGGGAAAATCACAAGACCAATTGGTCCACTTTGGTGCCAAACATATGTGGGTAGACCTAGAATTCTTGGTTAGAGATATTACTTACAGAGTTATCCGTCGTCATACTGTTAGTGGAACTCGCAATCGCGTTGGAAAAAGTGATCTCCAACTCCAACAAAAGTTTGGTGATGAATTTACAACAATCACAGGCGACGCCATAAGAAACACTCAAGCTCAAATCCAAGATCTCATAGGTATGGACTACGATACATTCATTAATAGCGCATTCCTGATACAGGGACGAGCAGATGAGTTCACAAATAAAAGCCCCGGGGAAAGAAAAGAAGTGTTAAGCAAAATCCTTAGGTTATCATTTTATGATGCCCTTCAAGAAAGAAGTAGACAAAAAGCTAATGAAAACCAAAGGAAAGCAGAACATATTCAAGCTAGTCTGGATATCCTAAAGCAACAAATCGAAAATAAGTCTCACTATCAGACAGAACAAGAGCAATCTCTTGATGCCATTAGAAACCTCAAAGTAAAACTTGCTACTAAGAGACAAGAGTTTGACTCACTTCAACGTCAAAAACAATCTATTGACCATTATCTTCAGGAAATACAATCCATAGAACAACGAATGCCTGACTTGCAGAATGAGACACATATATTTGCCAAAACCATTGAATCCAGGAAGCTCCAGATTAGAGAATTTGAGGAACTCATTAAAGATCAAATCATAATTGAACAAGCGACAAAAAATTACAATGACACCAGAGAGAAATATGAATTGCTAACCAAAACTCGAACAGAATTCGACGAATTGCAATCAATATCCACAAAAATAAACCAGTCTATAGTTCAAGAAAAGGCTCTATTAGAACAACAATCCGCTAATTTAGAAGCCAGAATTAATAATGACCTGTCGCCACTATCCTCGAAAGCCGAATGCTTTCAAGGTGAATTGGATAAAATTAATGTTACCTTGAATACCCTTTCCGAAAAACTCAAAAATATCAATGAACAACGGGAATCCATTAGGGAGCTTGACCAAAGAATCGGCAACCTAACTGCTACTCAAGATTCTATAAAGAATGCGGGTGAAGATCTAAAAAGAAAACTTGATATGGTATCAAAACACCCTGGCTCCGCAGAATGCCCGATATGCAATACTCCACTCAATATAGATGACTGTCAAAAATTAGCTGAACTATATAAAGTCCAAATTGAAGAAAAACGTGAAGAATATAAGAAAACCGAAACAACCCTTGCGCAAATTAAAAACCAAAAACACCAGATAACTAGTGAAATTGACAAATCAGACAACTCACTCCGTGAAATGCAAAATAATGCTCTTCGGGAAGAAGCAAGCTTGGCCCAAAATTTAAAGCGTAGCCGAGAGGCTAATTGCGAATTAGAACGCCTAAATATTTCATCAACCAATATAAAAAACAAATTAGAAAAATCATCTTATGCACAAGATGAACAAAAACAACTTCAGGAAATTGCTAATAAAATTCAACTTTTAAATTATAAACCTGATGAACTTCAGTCCACATATGAAGAACTAATGCACCTATCAAAATCTGAGCAACTGAATCAACAGTTGAAGTTGGCTCTAGTTGAACTCCCAAAAGAACAAGATAATTTGACTCAACTACAGGAACTAAATACCAACAAGCTCAAGGACATAGAACACGCCACGGAAAGATTGTCTGAACTCCAAACGATAATATCTGGAAAAGAATCAATAGAACAAAACTTTGCAGAAACAAGTTCTGATCTTGCTGCATTAGAGAGTTCCCACAATGACCTTATTAAACGCCTAGGTGATATTGAAGCTAGTCTAAAAAGGTTCGCAGAACTTGAAACTGAAATAGAAAATAAGACCAGCCAAATTTTAGAATTGCGCAGCGCGCAAAATATTTACCAAGAGTTAGCATATGCTTTCGGACGCCAAGGCATTCAAGCCCTGATAATAGAAACTATCCTTCCTAATATAGAAGTGGAGGCAAATCGACTTCTATCCAGGATGTCTGAAGGTCAAATGAGTCTATCTCTTGAAACACAACGAGAGATGAGAACCAGAAGAGGGGAGTTTGCAGAGACTCTAGATATTAGCATTAGTGACGAATTGGGGCCTCGGCCATATGAAATGTTTAGCGGCGGAGAAGCATTCCGCATCAACCTTTCTCTAAGAATAGCACTATCAAAAGTCTTGGCAAACAGGAGTGGGGCCCCACTCCCTACTTTGTTCATCGATGAGGGATTCGGCACACAAGACGCCGCTGGACGGGAACGGATTTTAGACGTTATCCAAGCAATCCAGACCGATTTTGAACGTATAATAATTATTACGCATCTAGAAGAACTTAAGGAAGCTTTCCCTACCAGAATAGAGGTTCTTAAAACCAATGGCTCCTCAAACCTTTCGATAAGTTAGACGCTGAAACAGAACAATTAAAACGTTAAATTTGGTTAAAATTAAAGCGGGATGGCATAAATGCCATCCCGCTCGTTAATTTCTATCTAAAGTTCCCCTTTAATATTCTATAGGGGGTTGAGCAGGCATAGTGGCTGGTTCTGGGATATCAGTAATCATAGACTCAGTAGTCAATACCATACCCGCTACACTAGCAGCATTCTGCAAAGCCGACCGGGTAACTTTTACTGGATCCACAATTCCTTTCTCGAACATAGGCCCAAATTCCTCAGCCTCTGCATCAAACCCATAATCGTCTGCCTGAGCACGTACTGTATCCAATATCACTGCTCCTTCACGATCAGAGTTCTGAGCTATAAGCCTAAGAGGGGCTTCTAAAGCCTTCTTTACTATGAGCACCCCAACTTTCTCATCGCCCGACAATTTCTTTGCGGCAGCATCTAGGCCACGTTGAGCTCTAACTAAAGCGACTCCCCCTCCAGGAACTACTCCTTCTTCGACAGCAGCACGAGTAGCAGACAAAGCATCTTCTACTCTATCTTTCCTTTCTTTTAACTCGATCTCACTAGCAGCCCCTACTTTAATAACAGCTACGCCACCAGCAAGTTTAGCCATCCGTTCCTGTAATTTCTCTCTGTCAAACTCGGAAGTAGTGTCCTCTATCTGAGAACGAATCTGATTAATACGAGTCTTGATAGCATCTTCTGAACCTCGTCCTTCCACTATAGTGGTATCTTCCTTAGATGCAGTTACTCTCCTAGCCTGACCCATATCATCAAGAGTAGCTGACTCGAGTTTGCGACCAGTTTCTTCACTAATTACCGTTCCACCAGTGAGAATAGCGATATCCTCTAACATCGCTTTTCTGCGATCTCCAAACCCTGGAGCTTTGACTGAGAGACAGTTAATGGTCCCTCGCAATTTATTCACAACCAGTGTAGCTAGAGCCTCACCGTCTACGTCTTCAGCTATCACCACAACTTCTTTTTTACCAGCCTGTATCAGCTTTTCCAAAACTGGGACAAGGTCAGCTACTGCTGATACTTTCTTGTCAGTAATAATCACGTATGGCTCTTCTATAACAGACTCCATACGCTCTGAGTTAGTAACAAAGTAGGGCGAAATATATCCCCTATCTATTTGCATACCCTCTACATATTCGATCTCATCTTGAATTCCTTTGGATTCTTCTACTGTTATGACTCCATCCTTGCCAACTTTCTCCATGGCCTCAGCAATAGTTTCACCTATGGAATCCTCATGAGCTGAAAGAGATGCTACTTGAGCTATACCTTCACGACTATCGACAGACCTAGACATTTTCCTCAGTTCTGAAACAATAGATCGTACTGCAGCATCTATTCCTCTCTTAATCGCCAATGGGTTGGCCCCTGCAGTAGTGTTCTTAAATCCATCGGCTATGATCGCCTGTCCTAGTACCATGGATGTAGTAGTACCATCTCCAGCAGCATCGTTAGTTTTACTGGCTGCTTCCTTCAGAAGTTGAACTCCCATATTTGCGAACGGCTCTGGAAGTTCTATCTCTTTGGCAATAGTAACTCCATCACTACAAACCTGCGGAGGACCAAACTTTTTGTCCAATATCACGTTTCTACCGCGCGGTCCCAATGTAACCTTAACAGTGTTAGTTAAAAGATCTATACCTTCTCTAAGTCCCTTACGGGCTTCTTCAGAGAATAACAGTTGCTTTCCCGGCATTTCTTGTTCCCCCTCTCCTTAGTTGGATACTTTCGCTAGGATGTCACTTTCTCTCAATATCAGATATTCCTGATCTCCATCCTTATACTCAGTCCCTGCATACTTGGAATATATGACCTTATCACCTACTTTAACTTCCATAGGTATGCGTTTCCCCTCGTCAGTCATACGGCCATCTCCCACAGCAACGATTTCTCCTTCCTGTGGCTTTTCCCTCGCCGTATCTGGCAGAAATAATCCTGAACTAGTTGTTTCTTCCTGCTCGAGAGGCTTAATTACTAATCTCTCTCCCAAAGGTGTAAACTTAACCAAACCCGCCTCCTTTTCCTCTGGAATTCTTTAAATTTACTTCCCGAATTAGCACTCTAAAACATGGAGTGCTAATTCAGACGGCTAATGATAAACTAACTCATAAATACTGTCAATAGGTGCGTGCCAAATCCTCTAATTTAAGCTGAACTCAGCACCTCGTTAAACTCTTAGGGATAGTCGTACGCATAACAAACATACCTTCAAATTAACCAATAATAGATACAAGTTTAAACACTTATTCAAAACCAAAAGCGCACATACCTTGTATCGAAAACTGCAACTTAGAGATCAGTATGACTAGCATCTATAAACACTGGATGTGGAACTACGGATGGATTCTTCCATTAGGAATTTACGAAGTCGAAATGCGGATATGAGTTATTGTGTTTGAGAAAAACCATTTACACAATTTTAAATATCTACGGCTCTACACTATCAGCTAGTAATTCTAATATGTCTCGTGCTTTCTTAGTACCTGAAACTCCTTTAGAGTCGATTCCTTCTTCCATCATTTGCAAACAAAACGGACAAGATACTCCAATAGTCTGCGCTCCGGTGGAAAGGAATTGTTCAGTACGCATATGATTAATTCGAGTACCCTGACTTTCATCAATAAACATATGGCCTCCGCCAGCCCCACAACAAAACCCTTTTTCTCGACATCTTGGTTCAATCTCAACAAGTTTCAGGCCCGGTATGGATCGAGCTATATTCCTCGGTTGATCGTATATGCCATTGTGCCTTCCTAGAAAACACGAGTCATGATAAGCCACTTCCTCGTTTATAGCCTTAACTGGTTTAAGGCGACCATCTTGAATTAATTCATCTACGAATTGAGTGTAATGTAATACTTCGAATTCACCACCCAACTGTGGATATTCATTACGTAGAGTATTAAAACAATGAGGACACGTTGTTACGACCTTTTTAACCTGGTAGCTGTTAAGCGTATCAATATTTTGTTGAGCCATCATTTGATACAAATATTCATTGCCCATACGTCTAGCTGGGTCTCCCGAGCAACGCTCTTCTTCACCCAGGACCGCAAAATCGACCCCTGCTCTTATCAAAACACGAGCCATAGATCTAGCTATACGCTGGCTCTTTTCTTCCAAAGCTGGGGCGCATCCCACCCAGAAGAGTATCTCCGCTTGAGGATGTTCCTTTAATGTCCTAACTTCTAACCCTTCATACCAGTCAACTCTAGTAAATTGACTACCCCTCCAAGGGTGACCTCGTTGTTCTATGCTGTTCAAAGCGTCTTGAGCAGTAGGTGGAATTTTTGATTCTTCTAAAACTAGATGGCGTCGCATATCCATGATAGTCGGTATATGCTCTACCTGCACCGGGCATTCTTCCATACAAGCCCCACAAGACACACAATCCCAAATAGCTGATTCGGGAATAACATCTCCTATTAACGCTACAGCGGGATTCGAACCATTTTTAATAGACTCACCAACATCTAATAAATGATCTTTAATATTTTCAACTATATGCATGGGAGATAAAATTTTCCCACTTAAATTTGCTGGACAAGCATCCGTACACCTGCCACATACAGCACAGGCATACCCATCAAGTAGTTCTTTCCACGTAAATTGGTCAACTCTCCCGGCCCCAAAGTGTTCCGCTGTTTCTAAATCCAAGGTTTCCATCACTCCTGATGGCTTCAACGAATGGAACATTATGTTAGCTGGGGCAGCAACCATATGCATATGCTTAGAAAAAGGTATATAGATAGAAAATCCTAAGATAACCGACAAATGTAGCCACCAAAAGAAACCATGCAGAGTATTAGAAAGTTCTATGGCTAACCCTATATCAAATAACCAACGGCCAATCAACCCTCCGATGATTACATCTGATTCCGGCCCAATTCCACCTTTTGCAACAAAAAATACCTCGGTAAGAAGGGTTGATAACATCAAAGTCCCTATAAGGCTCACAATTATTATAGCGTCCTTAGACCGGGTAAGATCAAAACTTAATCTATTCGGCTTCGCTATCCATCTTCTTAACACTGCCCAAACTAATGCAGACAAAATTAAAACGGCCATAATATCTAAATAAATAGCATATGCCCTAACACCATTCTCGGTAATCAAAGTTTTTGAAAAATCTGACCATACAGAATCTCCAAATATAAACAGTCCATAACTTAGAAGAAAAGAAAGAAACCCGACAAAAATAATTGCATGCCCTATGCCTGCCTTATCAATCAACGAAACTCGTTGTAGTACCTTTCGTTGACCCAATGCAACAAACAGGAAATTTCTAAGTCTTACTAGTGGACGATCAAACCTGTTTTCTTTTCGACCAAGAAGAATTAGTTTAATAACCCTATTGTAAAACAGATAACCTGAAAGAGCCTGGGAAATGGCAAGTGCTGTATAAACAGCGACCCAAACATCTATAAGTCCAAAAAAACTATCGGGTGGTACCACGGTATCTCCAAATAAAATATTATATTTTCAACTAATCCAGTTTACATTTTATACCAGAACACTTCAAAGACCCCTAAAAGCTTTTTATATCCAAAGTTTCACTATTGACACCTTAAAAAGCCTTTGTTAGGATTTCCGGCATATTTTAGCGGCTTATATAATAAACTCATAACTCGAGGAAAAATCACTCTGAGCCACTCAAAATCCCCAGATTCTTCATCAATCTCTAGAACCGATTCAATATTTCCTTCTATCCTGACTCGCTACGGCCAGGTAATACAAGAAGGGTTAATGACTTCAATTTCAACTAGTCAATTAAAGTTATTTAGTCCCCTACGCTACCACATGGGGTGGGAAACCCCAATAGGTGAACAAATACAGAAACCTAGTAACCAAGGTAAATCCCTAAGACCTGCCTTATGTTTATTTGCATCAGAAGCGCTGGATGGCGATTGGACACAAGCGATTCCAGCTGCAGTAGCTATAGACCTAGTACACAATTTTTCACTGATACATGATGATATACAAGATGGAGATACCAAGAGACGAAATATGCCTACCCTGTGGTACTTATGGGGACACAATAAAGCAATCCTATCTGGGAATGTAATGCATGCTTTGGCATATAAAACTGCATCAACGTTAATGGAGAAAGGTATTTCCAATGAAAAAGCTCTGCGTACTTCACAGTTACTATCTGAAAGTTCACTTTCCATGATACAAGGTCAATGCTTGGATCTGAACTTCGAAAAAGTTATCGAAGTTTCAGTTGAGCAATATTTAGAAATGATAAAGCTTAAAACCGGAACTCTCATTGCTTGTAGCTTAGAGATAGGTGCTCTTTTAGCCTCTGATAATGAGGTCCAGTTGAAAAAATTCTCAAAATACGGTGGCCATATAGGAAAACTTTTTCAAATCAGAGACGATGTACTAGGGATTTGGGGGGACTCTAAAAAAACTGGTAAAGCTACTGCGAATGATATTCGTAGAAAGAAAAAATCTCTTCCAATAGTTTATGCCTTGAGTAAAGCCACGGGGCAAGCGCGCCGATCGCTGAATCGAATATATCAAAGTAAATCCATCACTGAAAATGAAGTTGAAGAAGTGTTGAACATCTTAGACCACCTAGGAGCTCAACAATTTGCTAACTCGGTAGTAGTCCATGAAGCTGAATTGGCAATGAAAACTATTCAGCATTCGAATATACTACCCTGGGCACTAACAGAAGCCCAGGAACTTATAGAATTTCTAGTTCTAAGAGAATATTGAATGACAAACAATTTCCTAAGACCAATCATTGCCATTAGGACATATATAAGTTCAAATCCACCCTGACTTTCCTAATCCATCGTGAAAAACAATGTGAGTATTTAACTAATCAACGCTATGACTAAATTTACGAATATTCCAACTGTGAGACATCGCAAATCTCTTGACTGACCATATAAAGTATGTAATCATTACGGAAACACATTGTCGACTCTTTGGGTAGACTATTCACTATTGTAGCCAAATTCAGTTTTCGAAATACAATTGGATTCATTCAAATTCATGTACTTTGTAATAAATAAGTTGGTTCCCTACCAAGTCGATAATTTTATTTAAAAACTCGATGCTCTTAAATAATGGCCACTACTAACGAACACCTAAAAACAATAGCTTCTCAACAGTACCAATACGGTTGGGTTACTGACGTCGAATCTGACGAAGCTCCAAAAGGTCTTACTGAGGACACTATCAGATGGATATCATC
>CAZPLA010000067.1:0-1574 GCA_964587385.1 uncultured Dehalococcoidia bacterium
TTAAGGTTGATAAACCTACCGGTAGGACATGAGCATCACTCGGAAATGAGCCAAACCCTGGGTTGGGAGCTACGGTGCTCATCACCATAACAAATCCGATTGAAGATACAGCAAGCCCAACCAATATACCTTTTATCATCCGGGTTTGGCCTAGCAAGAAAAAGTCCCTAAATGCAGACGTAAAACAAAACCTACTCCGTTGAACCGTTATGCCAAATACTATTCCAACAATCCAGTATATAGCTGCTACCGGTTGATCCGTTATTGACAGTATCAATACTAATCCGGCAATAGTTATAATGGTCGCCCACACCCAAAACGAATAATTAGTGATTTTAAATCGATTCGTATCAATAATATTTTGCATAAACCCTCTAAATAAATTTATCTTGGTTCCTAGTTAGCTTTACCACAAAGGTACGCCCCCTAGCATAACATAGGGGGCGTTCCAGCTACTCAATAGCGAGTAACCCTAGTGTGGCTAGCAAATTTTATTTAAGAATCAATTGGAGTGTCCTCTCTATTACCCCACTCAGTCCATGATCCGTCATAAACAACGACGTTGTCATAACCCAAGAGATCACTCAAAACAAACCAGCTGTCAGTCGCTCTAACCGCGGTCTGGCACAAGGTATATATCTCTTGATCAGTTCCTACCGCTGCTGCCGTATATATTTCACGTAGTTTTGAAGCACTTAAGAAAGTGCCGTCTTCTGCATGGTTTTGTGTCCATTCAACATGTACAGACTCAGGTATATGACCTCCTCTTTCTGCTCTGACATCACGGCCCGCATATTCATCAGCACTTCTAGTATCTACTACCAATTTATTTGGATCTCCAATAGTTGCAAGAGTATCGTCCAAGGAAGCTACGAGACCAGGATTTGGCTCACCAGTAAATTCATATGAACTTGCAGATATATTAGGGACATCGGTAGTAATTTCTTTACCTTCAGATTCCCAAAGAGCTATAGCCCCATCCATCATTCTCGCATCTTCATGACCATATACATCAAGCGTCCATAAGAACCTTGTTGACCATAAATTTTTGATATGATCATATATGACAATAGTATCTGTCGAAGATACACCCAACGCGCTCAATTTAGCGGCTATTTCTCCCTCAGAAGGAATCACTCCTTTAACGCCATCTCTCTCTACTTGTAGTTCGGATTTATCATAGTTAATTGCCCCCGGAAGATGCCCTGCGGCATAGTCATCACCATTACGAATATCAATGATGACAACATTTTCATTATCCAAGTTTTCGTTAACCCAATCTGTGGAAACAAGTCGAGCAGTCGAAGCATATCCTCTATCCTCAAGTGACGTGTCGGAAGACACAGAATCGTCTGCAGTGCAGGCGCCAGTAATCAATAACCCGAAAATTATCAGACTTCCGAGCCCTATATTAAAAACAATATTAGAAAAAACCTTCATTAATTATAAATTCCCTTAATCTATTTACTTCTTTATTTAAATAAGTGGATCTTCCATTCACCCGCTGCGACTTCTTCTATTTCGCAACCATATCCGCGTTTCATTGCCTCGGGGGGAATCGTCGAAAGTGCAGG
>CAZPLA010000068.1:0-10861 GCA_964587385.1 uncultured Dehalococcoidia bacterium
GGCAAGGTCCCGTTAGAACTGGGGTTACAGTAGTGATGCCGTGTTCTGGTAACATCTTCGAGAAAAAAGTGACGGCCGCTTTCCATATCATTAATGGTTTTGGAAAAGCTATTGGTTATCCACAGGTAATGGAGTTGGGAGTTATAGAAAGCCCAATAGCTCTCACAGGAACTCTTAGCACTTGGCGAGTGGCTGATGGTTTAATTGATTATTTGGCAAGCCAAAATGCGGGGATTCAGTCCTTTAATCCAATTGTTGGTGAATGTAATGATGGGTTTCTGAATGACATTGTAGGCAGACATGTTGGTCCACAACATGTAGTTGAAGCTATTGAAAACGCTGTCTCTCCAAATATAGAGGAAGGGGATGTGGGGGCAGGAACTGGCATGACAGGATTTGGCTGGAAGGGGGGCATAGGGACTTCATCTAGGGTTTGTAAGTCTTCAGGAGAAGAGTTTATTGTTGGTGCTCTTACTTTAACTAATACTGGGGATCCTAGAGAACTTCGAGTAAACGGATTCCATGTTGGGGAACATATGCTTCCTCCAAAAAGCAAGTCTGTTGATGATGGATCAATAATGATAATAGTAGCGACTAATGCAGCAGTTACGTCCCGTCAACTTGGGAGAATGGCTCGTAGAGCGGCTTTTGGGCTTGGTCGGATCGGAGGTATAGCCAGTCATGGTAGTGGGGATTTTGTTATAGCTTTCTCTAATTATCAGGGCAGTAAATTCATAGATGATGATAATTTAACTAATCTTTTTAGGGGTGTTGTGGAATCTACTGAAGAAGCTATACTCAATTCGATTTTACGGGCTTCGACCACTATCGGTCGTGATGGAAATGTGAGATACGGAATAGATATTGATAAATTGAATGGGATCATAAATAAAAGATAAAGGTTACTTTAGGAACTAGGTTTGATAATGGGGTTAAATCAATGAAACATAACCATAATGTGGAACACCATCATGATCATCATGATAAACCTCATCAAACCTCTGGCAAAAAGGGAAACATAATAATTGCGGGATTAACTAGTGGGCACGGGATATTCCATTGGTTTATTCAGAGCTTTTTCGTATTGTTGCCCGAGGTGGAGGCATCTTTTAACTTATCAAAAGTTGGAGTAGGGGCCATATCTACTACCAGAGAAACTGTATCGGGACTGGTGACTTTGCCGGGTGGTGTTTTAGCAGATAGATTGCGTCGACATTGGGGTTTAATCCTAGCATTGTGCATGGGCGGATTCGGTATTGGCTGGCTGATAGTTGGTCAGTCGCCGTCCTTCATGATTCTAATAATGGGTGTGGGAACAGTTTCAATTGCGGCATCAATGTGGCATCTTCCTGCCATGGCTTCTTTATCTCATCATTATTCACATCGCCGTGCAACGGCTTTATCGTTTCATGGAGTTGGTGGCAATATAGGCGACGCCATTAGTCCTGTGGTTACTGGTTTCCTTTTGGGGTTCCTTGCGTGGCGCGAGATTCTTTCGATTTATGCGGTAGTCCCTCTTTTTATAGCCTTTCTCGTATATTGGGTTTTTAAGGACATCGGTAAGACTAGTACTAAGAACGGAAAAACCAATGAAGTAACTTGGTCAAATGAAACACGAAAGGTTTTAAAAGATCCATTGATTTGGGGCATCACATTAGTTAGTGGTGTTAGAGGTATGGCATTCATTGCGCTTATAACTTTTCTTCCCTCATATTTCAGTTCTGATTTAGGTATGTCTAATTTATCGAGAGGAGTTCATTTTGGGTTACTAGTCGCGGTCGGTATAGTTTCCACACCATTTATGGGATATTTGTCAGACAGGATTGGAAGGAAGTTAGTTCTAATACCTGGCATGGTTTTTCTTTCTATTACAGTGTGTTTGATGGCTCTATTTGGAGAGGGGGTTTCTTTAATCATTCTGCTTGCTTTATTGGGCACATTTTTTTATAGTGACCAGCCTATTCTTACAGCTGCTGCTCTTGATATTGTGGGGTCAGGAGTGGCTACTACTACACTAGGAGCTCTTTCGTTTGTTAGATTTTTGTTGAGTGCTCTTTCACCGATCATAGCAGGCATCTTATACGATAATTATTCCATGGACTATGTCTTCTTTTATGTTGCTGGTCTTATGTTAGTGGGGGCCTTTTTGTTAGCACTATTACCATTAAAACCCCCTGTTGCCGTGGCCAAGGGACATCATTAGATCGCTACTAGGGCAAAACTATGTTGATTTCTTGGATCTTGATTTTATTAGAGTTTAGCTAAGGAACCCATTGGATCCCATGGAGGCAGAACTATTGGATCAAGGTCAATCGCTTTTTGCAGATCAAGAGGAAGATAGCTTTTAGGAGCGGCTATCTCAAAAACGTATTCATTGAACCACGAATCGTTCATTAGGAAAAACCCCTTGTCTCCTACTTTGCTGTCCCAGCTATTTTCTATACGCCAACGCGTGGGTTTTCCTTCAAATACATCGACTCCGGTAAAAAGCATGGCATGTGTCATACGTGTCTGGTGATATTGGAGCCTACTAGCTTTATCTAGAGAAAAATCAGCCTCATAAACTTTTGAATAGTCGAAAAGCTTAGCATCCCATATGCCAAGGTCTCTATGCATTTGTTTGCCCGTATCACATCCCATCCATACTGATTGCCCGTCCAGTAATAGCTGCATCGTTATCTGTTTAATTAGGCCAATGTCTACATTAAGATATTTTACTGGGTCTCCTCCTACTACGTTTCCAAGGTACTGTATTGTGAACGTTCGTCCGATAGGACTAGAGCTTCTTGGGTCATGTACCAGACATACATAGTCTTCAATTGCAGTAGTGAGATATTTCTTAGCAAATTCTTGGGGTGTGAGTTGACCGGCTCGTTGAAATTGTCCGTCTTTATCTTTCCACTGCCATAAGAAGTTATCTGGAGGAGTGCCTAAGTGTATGCATAGTATTTTATATATCGTATTGAGAACGCCATTCTTGAGCTCGCGTATTTCTTGTGGTTCACCTTCTTGTGAATAAAGTTCCCGTATGTTCATAGCGCCTTGACGAATTTGGTAGTTTATCATGGAATTCATGCGGGCTGAATTACCAGAACTTTCACTTTCTGGCATAACGGTTTTGGGTACTACACCGTGTTTTTTAATCAGGTTAACAAACATATCCCATTGACCACCATCTTCAATGCCTGTTTCAAGGAGCCAAGCAACGGTTCGGTCGTCTGTTGGTCGATCAGCTGTTTCAATTATGGCTTCTAATATAAAGTTAGATCGTTCAATTTTGTCCCAGAACATTACAAAACTTTGGCTGAACTCAAATTGTTTAAGATTTAATGCCTTCATTGAATCTACTCTAAATAAATTGAGTCCAGCGAACATCCAGCAGCGTCCTGATCTTGCTTGATTAGTTACTGCCCAATCATCTAAAACCGTAGAAAAGGTATGAGTAGCATTAGTAACAATTGAACGATCCAGGGCTATTTCATTTACATCATGTTGTGTAACTACGTTTTGTATTAGTTTATTTGATGGATTGGAGTCGTATTTATCTTGGAACTGGGCAAGTGCGTTTGTATTTAAGGCACCGTCTGAAGGTTTATTATTTAATTTCTGATTCATAGTTAGTCACATTCTCCTTGAAAGTCAGTTGGTTAATGGATAGTTGATTTATTTTGTGCCAAGGTCACGTTTTTGGAGAGAAATTTCTGAATCCCAAAGGGCTTCAAGAATTGCCGTTGGATTCATTGGTAATCGGTTCATTCTTAACCCAGTTGCTTGATGGATAGCGTTGGCTATCGCAGCTGGAGGAGGAATGATTGAGGCCTCGCCAACTCCTCTTACCCCGTAAGGGTGGCCTGGGTTTGGTACTTCGACAATAACGGTGTCGATCATTGGTAAGTCTAAAGCTGTGGGCATACGGTAATCTAGAAATGTATGATTAGTGAAATTTCCTTGTGGTCCGTAAAAGTATTCTTCGTTAATGCTCCAACCTATGCCTTGGACGTTGCCTCCTTGGATTTGTCCTTCTACATAACTTGGATGGACAGCTTTGCCAGCGTCCTGAAATCCTGTAAATCGTAAGATCGTGATTTTGCCAGTTTCAGGATCTACCTCTAGGTCTACTATACATCCAGCTGCGGAAGCTCCTACCCCTTTGGGGTTAACAGTTGATTGACCCATTATTGGGCCACCAGTTGAGTCCAATTTACTTGCTAGCTCTTTGAATGTAAGTGAAACATTGGGATTATTGATATCTTTGAATACACCATTTGCCATATCTATGTTTTTAGGCTCAGTTTCCATAATAAATGCCGCTCTCTCGATCATTTGTTGTTTGATGTCTTGTGCTGCCTCATAAGCAGCCCATCCTGTTGCAAATGTTGTTCTACTACCCGCCGTAAGTCCGGTGAAACCTATCAAATCTGTATTAACGACAGTTGGTTGAACATCCTCAGCTCTAATTCCTAGGACTTCAGCAGCTTGCATAGATATTGATGCTCTTGTCCCCCCAATATCTGGGTTGCCTTCGACGAGAGCTACTGTGCCATCTTTTCTAACACTTATCGAACAACTAGAAGGCAATCCTATGTTAAACCACATCCCTATCGAGACTCCTCTACCGATATTTGGACCTTGAATTGGAGATTTCCAATGATCGTGATCTTTCATGGCTTCTATCAGTTGTTTTACACCTATACTTTTATGTGGAGGCCCATCGGCTCTAAGTGTGCCCTCCTGTGAGGCATTCATTAATCTAAAATCGAGCTCGTCAATCTGTATCTTGGCGGCTAGTTCATTGACTATAGTTTCCATTGCAAAAGCTGGATTTGTTGCTCCGGGAGCTCTATAAGCAGCGGTTTTCGGTTTGTTTACCACGACATCTATGCCTTCAACGTCTAAGTTGGGTATGTCGTAGCAAGAGAATATACATTGAATAGCTGAATCAATGGGGGACCCAGGAAATGCTCCTGCCTCATATGCCATATATGCTTTAGCTGCGATAATCTTTCCAGCTTTCGTAGCTCCAACTTTTAATTTTATGTAGGAACCAGGTGTTGGCCCCGTACTTTCGAATACGTCTTTTCGAGACATCGTTAATTTAACGGGAGCACCGGTTTTCTTTGAAAGAAGACATGCCAATGGTTCGAGATAGACTGGAATCTTTCCTCCAAACCCTCCCCCTATCTCTAATGGGGTAACTGTTATTTGCGAAACTGGTACTTTTAGCATATCCGACAATCTATCTCTGACGACAAATGTTCCTTGTGTTGAACACCAAACATCTATTTTCCCATCTCGGTTCCAAGAAGCTACGGCTGCATGAGGTTCAATATACCCTTGATGGACTGTTTTGGTAGTAAATTCCCTTTCAACTATGAAATCGGCACTTTTGAACCCCTGTTCAATATCGCCTAATGTGGTTCGGAAATGTTTTGCTATGTTACTGGGTTCAGTTGCTTCGCCTGCAAATGTTTGAGTCTTTAAATTTGGATGTAGTAGTGGGGCATCAGTTGAAGCCCCTTCTGGAGCGGTAAAAACGGCTTTCAGCACATTGTATTTTACCTCAATTAGCTTAACCGCTTCCTCGGCTATATGTTGATTAATCGCTGCGATAGCGGCTATTGGATGACCTTGATAGAGAACCTTTGTGCTGGCTAAAACATTATCCCTGACGTTTATTAAACGACTTGCACCCTGTAATTGTTCATCGCCAGACTTTGGAAAGTCCTCACTGGTAATGACTGCTAACACGCCTTCGAGGGATTCAGCCTGAGCAGTATCAATAGACATGATCTCCGCATGAGAGTGAGGGCTTCTTAGAACTGCTCCGTGCAATGTTAGAGGAGGTGTATAATCTGCTCCAAACTTGGCCTTGCCAGTAACTTTGTCCGTTCCGTCATGTCGAATTGGTCTTGTGCCGACTACATTGAACTCTTTATTGGAAAGAACTATGTTAGGGTGATATCTGGCCATGTCTGCACCTCAAATTATCTTAATATTTTCTAAGTTATTTACTGAGTCCATTTGGATGTCATGCATTATACAAAAAATTTGCCTTTGGGTCAGAGTTCTAGGTTTTCGACAATGTGGTATGGAGTCAGAGTAAAACCTATAAAGGATAAATTATCTTTAAAGGTTTCGGCAAAATCCGTTCCTTCATCATTTCCGTAATATCTTATAGCCATGGGTTTAACTAGTTGATATAGAGGCATGTCGATTTCAGTTACAACTCCGTAAATTATTACGTAGGAGTATGGGGGCATTCTGTGGTCTATGCATAGAGTTGCTTGTGGTTTTCGTAGTATGTTACGCCATTTTTGGGAATGACGGCTTGTAAACATGTAAGCTTTGTTATCGTACCATGTAAACCAAATTGGGGCTAAATGAGGAGTTCCATCAGAATTCTCGGTTGCAATCACTGCGACTGAAGTTTCATTAAGGAAACTATTTGTTTCATTTTTCTTTATTATCATTTTGCGCTCGCTACATTTTTTGCAACTAAACTTAGAGTAAATCCCTACCTAAGGTTAGCCAGTAGAATACTATGTAGGCACCAGCAAGAATCATAAGTATGGAGCTAAAAGGTTGTATAAGTGGAAGGGATTTACGAAATAATCGCAGACTTGTTTCTTGGAAAACAACTATTCCTACAGTGACTATTATGATTACTGTTCCCATACCGAGAGAATACATGAAAAATCTATATAACATGGGTAGAAAATTAATGTCGGTGAAAGTGAGTCCTACCACCGATAAGAATATAGGCAGTGTACAGCTTAGAGATGCAACACCGTAACTTAGACCGAATAGGAAATAGCCTTTTATATTTGCCACGTTTGGATTGCCAATGTGTGCAGCAATGGTTGAAGGGAACCTTGTGTATAATTTATTCCCTTTCCATAACCAGGAACCAGATATGATTAAAACTATTCCGGTAATTAATCCCAACCATGGGATAAGGCTTATCGCTGTTTTAATCCCAGCTACTATAATCAGGCCAAATATGCCAAACAAAAAAACAAAAGATAGTGTAACTATTGTTCCTATGAGCAAAGCTTTACGTAACTCGGTTACCATATGGATTTCTTGTGATTGATTTGTGGCCGAGTTCATGTAAAACCCTAGGTAGGCAGGAAGCATTGCAAAACCACAAGGGTTAACTGTAGAAACCATTCCTGCCCCAAAGGCAAACCCGAGTGGCATGAGGAATCCTATATCTCCCAAGGCTGAACTAGACTGACTGGAGAGATTTTCGACGAACCCATTTACTCCATTGGTTACATTATCTTCCCCAGTAAGCAAGGCTCCTATGATGGCTGTGCCTAATGCGATAATGGCTGTTGAGAAAGGAAGCAGGTAATAAGAGAGAGATTTTTTAAGGGAATTATTATGAAGTACCATTGGTTTGGTATTTTAATGACTTAAATCTGATTCAGCTAAATTTGAGTTTTTACCCATTGGAACAAAGAGAGATGCTATAGTGACAATACCTACTATGATTGCTGAATAATAAAAGACTCCGTCCATCCCGTAAATCTCTTTCAGACGTCCTGCGATGATTGGTGAAATAGCTCCCATGATTGCAGTGCCAGTAAACATGAGTGCAATTCCTGAACCCTCTGTTCCTTTTTCCGCACCATCCATTGCTGCGGCCAACATTACTGGATTTACAGAATAAAGGAATATTCCAAGAAGAGCTAATATTAAAGTAAAAGCTATGCCAGTACCGAAAGGTAAGAAAGCAAAAATTAATATAGTCATGGATAGTAGGCTTATAAATATTATTCTCCTTCTTCCAAATTTGTCGGAAGCCCACCCTATAGCTGGGGCGGAAGCTACGCCTAGAAGTGTTAAAAGTGCTACGTGATACCCAATTTGGAAATCAGTAAATCCTAGATCTTCACTCATGTATATAACTAGGAATAGGCTTAGACCGTTATGAGCCATGCTTCTTACTCCAGACAGTGCTACCATGCTGACTACAGAGCTATTGGTGAGGAGTCCTTTAGCAGAATGCAGATATGTGCCCAAACTTACTTGGTTGCCTATCGAACCCTGTATGGTTCTTAAGAAAAAGAATACGCCAATTGCACATACCGATGCGGGAATAACCATGATTAAGGATAGTGTTTGCCAATGTAGACCGCTCCATTCGATACCCCAAAACGCTAATCCTCCCAAGAGCACTCCCACTATTATTGGAGCTATACTGTCACCAAGCGATCCTCCCATACGGTGGAAGGAAAATGCTGTAGCTTTTCGTTCTGGATACATTGCAGCTAAGGTACCAAACGCAGGTGCGTGCCAAAAAGAAGCCCCGCTGCCAGTTATAGAGACTCCCACCAACAAAAGCCAGTAACTGGGTGTAATTCCAATTATTAAATAGCCCAGAGCTAGGCATATCATGCTGGCAGTTAACATTAGGCTTACTTTGGTGCGCCACATATCAGCTAATATTCCTGCAGGAATATTTATAGTTGCACCTATGATAGTTTTAGTAGCTCCTATAAGGCCGATTTGGACATCAGATAAACCAAGATAACTTTTAACGTATGGTATTAAAAGTAGAAACGCTTGCTGATAAAAATGTTTGACTCCATGTCCTATAGATACAGCAATCATGAAGCCCCATGAGGTTTTCGAATCTGTCTTGCTTGGTAGTTGTTTTACAGTTTCTATGTGGTTATCCAATATGTGTATTCAGCCTTTATGTGTGAATAGATTTCACTAAATATTTTCTCAGCACTTGTTATTTTCTCATCTCTATATTAGTTAACTTTGTAAGAATACTATTAATACTCCAAAACCCCAGGTTAATACAATGCAGGTAGTTGCGAATATTTGGACTGAAGTAGTGGATTTGTAATTTCTTGTAAGGAAATGGATAAGACCCAAACTCGTCAATATGGTGGCGAATATTCCAGCTATAACAGAACCATTATCTAAGTTGGCAAATATGGAAGAATCTATAAAGAAGAAATCTGCTATAGCTAATGTAACTATGTTAAATGCGTTAGTACCGTATATTAGAGCGAAGGCCAAATCAGGAGCTTTGATTCGAAGTGCTGTTCCGGCTACGACTAATTCTGGCATAGAAGTTATGAATGCTACTGTTATTACACCCATAAAACTATTAGCTATTTGCAAGTCTGCAGCGATTTCCTTGGCGCTATAGGCTAACAAAGGGGAGCCCATAAATATTAGCAGGGCTGAAATAAAAAAAATGGTCCAAGCCCAACTAATGGATCTGGAGCTATGTGATGGCTCTTGTGAGCTGGTTTCGGCACTCTTTTTGAATACTATTCGTGAACCAAAAACGTAAACAAATATAAGTATAATTGATGCAGGGCTTACTAAAATCCATTTTAACCCTATACCAAACACTGAAAATAGTGTTGCAATTATTGTTAAGGACAAGGCTAATGAAATCGCCCATATTTGTTGAGAGGATAAGTTTTTGAAAACGGATGGCCCTGCTAAAACTAGCATCAGGAGGCTTAGTTTGCTGATGTTCAGCATGTTAGCACCAAAGACGTTACCGGTAGCTAGGTTTGGTGCACCCATGTGGGAAGCGGCAGCTGCTGTTGCTAATTCTGGTAATGATGTGGCAATCCCTAACAATAATGCCCCTACCCAAATCCTTCCCCAACCGGTTTTGGTAGCAATGATGTCGGCTGACCTTGTAAGACCCATTGCCGCAATAACTACAATTAGGGAAGTAAAAATAAAGAGGGGGATTAAACTAGATAATTCCAGAGCTCGATTTATCCTCTTGCAAAGTTTAAAGTAATGGTTAGAAGCACTTCTATTAACTTTGCTCTTCAGATGACTTAATAAAAGTGGATTCTATATCTAGGACCTTATTTAACCTACGTTTATATTTAGTTTCATTTATAAATTTAGAGTTTAAAAAAGAAGCTACCAGTTCTTTAGCAAGTTCTACGCCAATAATACGGGCCCCCAAACATAATACGTTCATGTCATCGTGTTCTACGCCTTGATGGGCTGAATAGGTATCATGGCACATTGCAGCCCTGATACCTGGTATTTTGTTGGCAACTATACTGGCTCCTACTCCACTTCCACACAATACAATTCCCTTGGTAGCTTTACCTTCCGTAATTCTTTTGCTGACTTCTAAAGCAAAATCTGGAAAATCATCGTTCGGGTCTACAACATAGGCTCCGACATCTATAGGATGATGCCCTAATGTCTTAACCCAGACGACCAATTGTTCTTTTAGATGGAAGCCGGCGTGATCAGCTCCCATGACTACAGCCAGACCCATATTTGTGTCCTTATCCAAAAGGTTATGTCACACAGCAGGAACCGCAAGTATGTGACCTTTCTATATCTATTCTAACCCTGATATTGGTTGGAGTATACCATTTATCGTCTAACTCCGTGTTGCTTTATGGAGCGGGGAAGTTCCGCATAAACTTTTAGTGTTGCAAATCGGAATAGGCATCCTGAGGAAGTAGTTAGTTCAGTATTGATAAGAGAGATTGCTCTAACTCATATGTTGTAGCATAGCCTTCAAATCTTTCTACTATGTATCCCTTTTTATCAATTGTGAATACCCATGATTCGTTAATCCAACCGGGTAGGTTATTTAAATTCCATTCGATTACCGTAGTTGAGAATTCTGCGTGAGATAAATCCCCATTTATTTCCTGTGGATTTCCATATATTTCGATATGTATAAAATTAACTTGGGGTTTGTATTTTGACTTCAGTTTTTGAACTGATGCAAGTTGCGGACCACATGTTGGACTGGTACAAAACGATGGTGTGGAAAAAACTATTACAGTGGGTAATGGATTTGAGATAGCTTGATCAATACTGATGGAATATAAGTCTGGGT
>CAZPLA010000069.1:0-10332 GCA_964587385.1 uncultured Dehalococcoidia bacterium
CCCACCTCAAGGCCGGCCATGGTCAAAATCACAGAAAGTTCTTCTGCATCGACCCGAATATCCACAAAATCCTTTAGCCAAGAAATTGGAATTTTCATGAGTTGAACTGCTTTAAAAATCTAAGATCGTTTGAATAGAACAGGCGTATATCCTCAATTCCATACTTGAGCATGGCGATTCGCTCAGGCCCTAATCCAAAGGCAAAGCCGGTATATTTTGCTGAATCATATCCCACTCCTTCCAATACTTTCGGATGTACCATCCCAGCGCCCATGATTTCTAACCACCCTGTTCCTCGACAAATCCTACAGTTAGAATCATTTCCATCACACGTAAAGCAGTCTATCGACATATCGACTCCTGGCTCGACAAACGGAAAATAATCACATCGAAACCTTACGCGTCTTTCCGAACCAAAAACTCTACGAGCAAATTCATATAGAGTCCCTTTCATATTGGCAAAAGTAATCCCTTCATCAACCGCTAATCCCTCTATCTGATGGAAATGCCATTCATGAGTAGCATCAGTAGCTTCGTATCTATAAACTTTACCTGGCACGATAACTCGGACAGGCGGATTCGAGGCTTCCATTACCCTAGCCTGCATTGGCGATGTATGCGTCCGTAACAGCATAGGGTGTTCTCCGTTAACATCCTGGTAGTCAATCCATAAGGTATTCCACATATCCCTTGCTGGATGGTTCTTTGGAATATTTAGCAGTTCAAAATTATAATGATCCCATTCCACTTCAGGTCCTTCTACAACCTGAAATCCCATAGCAACAAAAGCTCCACATATTTCACGCATAATTTGAGTTAGTGGATGTAATCGTCCTCTATTCAATGGTCGCCCAGGCCTCGTAACATCAACACGTTCTTCTTGATAAATTCCTTGCGCATGGATTTCCTTAATGTCATCCTGAGAATTTGACAAGGATTCTTCTAAGGTTTTTTTAACTTGATTAGCCTTGGCTCCAACAAGTTGTTTTTGATCCTGAGGAAGCTCCTTTATAGCTCTAAGAATTGAGGTTAGCTTCCCCTTACGCCCCAAGAAGACAACCCTCCATGTTTCCAAATCTTCTTCACGGGTAAGTACTCGCAATTTCTCAAGAGCTTCACCTTGTAGATTATCTAATGTATCTATTATGTTTAAAGAACTCATCTATTTAACGTATAAAACTAAGCAGGATAATATTCTTGGAAGTCGCAGACCATTATAAGTTTGGCTATGATGATGGTCAATCAGCCATATGTTATTCGTTCAAAACATGCCGGTTTTCTTACATAGATTGACAAGGGAGTGGCCAGAGCCCTAAACTTTCCTCTCTGAAGCTCCGAAAACTAATTAATGGTCAAGAAATATGCTAAGAATCCGATTAAGAAGAGTAGGAAAGAAAAAACAGCCATCATACCGTATAGTCGTCGCTGACTCACGAAAGCCTCGAAATGGTGCATTCGTTGAACACCTAGGTCACTATGACCCACTTCAAAACCCACCGGCTATTATGCTAGACAAAGCCAGAGCATTAGAATGGGTACAAAGAGGAGCTCAGCCCTCAGAAGCAGTGCAGCGAATTTTCCAATGGGAAAACCTATTTGATACGGAAAAAATAAGTGATGGTTGAACTAGTCGAATATATTGCCAAGAGCCTTGCATCGAAGCCAGAGGATGTTAAAGTGACCTCTGAGACAGAAGAGGATAGGATACTTTTAAAGCTCGAAGTTGCCCCTGAAGATAAAGGTAAAATAATCGGAAGAGAAGGAAGAGTGGCTCAGGCAATGCGAACTTTATTACGGGTTGCTGCAATAAAAGATGGAAGCCGAGTAACCCTAGAGATAATTTAATAATCAACATCATACTTAGTTATCGCACTATCCGCTGTATAAGGCCACATCTTTTTACAAAGATAGAGCTCTCATGAGATCGTTCTGTCTGATACTAAATAACAAAACCCCTTTAGGTTTTTGAACATCCTGCCGCGCAAGTGTAAAATTCTAACTTAAGTTAAATAAAATTTGCATTCTCTAAGGAGGTTGGTCAAAATGTCCGGCCATTCTAAATGGAAAACCATTAAACATAAAAAAGGTGCGGCCGATGCAAAGAGAGGCCAATTATTCACAAAACTAGCGCGGGACATTACAATCGCTGTAAAGAAAGGCAGCGGCACAGACCCCGGTATGAATTTCCATCTACGCCTTGCAATTGACAAAGCCAAAGAAAACAACATGCCATCAGAGAATATCGATCGCGCAGTTAAGAGAGGCAGCGGAGAGTCCGGAGACACTGAGCAATTAGAAGAAGTCTTGTACGAGGGATACAGCCCGGGAGGAGCCGCCATTATGCTTCAAGCCGTTACATCTAACCGTAACCGAACCGCCTCAGAGGTCCGTGCCACTTTTTCAAAAAGTGGCGCTAGCTTAGGAGAGGTAGGTTGTGTTTCCTGGAATTTTGAATCAAAAGGTGTTATTACCCTAGAAGCTACATTTGAGCAAGCAGAAGAAATCGCTCTCATTGCAATTGATGCCGGTGCAGATGATGTTAAAATTGACTCTGCCTTAGTTGAGATACATACCTCTCCTTACGAACTGAGTAAAGTGCAGAAGCAACTAGAAGAACAATCAGTGCCGATTTCCACAGCAGAAATTTCAATGATTGCTAAAAGCCACATTGAGCTGGATAGTAAATCCGCACAACAAACTCTCAAATTGCTGGACGCACTAGAAGACTTGGATGACGCACAAAAAGTTTACACAAATGCCGACTTCCCTGATGAAGTTCTAGAAAAATATGAATCCTTGGAGTAACCCCTATATATGATAATCCTAGGAGTTGACCCTGGAACAAGAGAACTGGGATATGGAGTTTTGGAAGAATCACAGGGTAAAATAACTGCCAAAGATTATGGTAGTTTAAGCTTCCCATCATCTCTACCCATAGAAGAACGCCTATACCAAATCCATTCCCACATTTTGAACATGATAGGTATTTTCGCTCCAAATGAAATAGCTGTTGAAGAACCATTCCTAGGCCAAGGCTCAAAGCAATATGTAGGCCCTGCTTTTGCAGTTGGGCAGGCACAGGCTGCAGTGTTAATTGCGGCGGCCTCTCAAAGAGTCCCCATATTCCGATATCCACCAACTCAAGTAAAATCATCAATCACAGACCATGGCAGGGCTTCTAAAGAACAAGTCCAAAGCATGGTTCAGATTACACTGGGTTTGGGGGAGGATGCCACTGGTTCCTTGGATGCTACTGACGCTCTGGCTGTAGCTCTATGTCATCTATACAATAGAACCTATACCTCAATGCTACAAGAACGTAAATTTGACTAAGCGAGTTTATTTTTATGATTAGCTCAATCAGAGGCATATTAAAAGAAACTGGCCCAAGTTGGGTGAAAATTGAATTGCATGGATTCACTATCCAATTGAATGTTCCATCCTCTCTCGCCAATGGTTTAGATCCCGTAGGTCAAGAAGTGCTACTCCATACTAAGCTTATAATGAAAGAAGACGAGCCTCAGATATATGGATTCCCTACAGAAAGCTCTTTGCAATTTTTTAACATGGTAACAGGAGTATCCGGAATCGGACCAAGAACCGCATTGAATTTGCTATCAGTAAGAACTATTAACGAGCTAACTAATGCCATATTGTCAGAAAGCGCGGAGGCTTTTATTGGAATTCCTGGAATAGGTCGTAAAAGCGCAGCGCGAATAATCCTTGAACTTAAAGGTCGATTAGAAAAGGAATCTCTCCAACTTCCCTCTTCTTCAGAAGAAGAGACGAATATTCACGCAGTTTCAGCTCTAACGGCCTTAGGGTATTCAATTTCAGAAGCTAGAAACGCTCTTAGTCGAATTGAATCTTCACCTGAGTCAGAATTAGAAGAAAAAGTACGGTTAGCACTGGCGCATCTCGGTGGTCAAAATTAACCGAAATTCTTACTCCTGATATTCGATGAATCTGTGGAAGTCCTAAGTTAGGGTTCTGCCCGAAATTGCAAAAATTATTATGAATGACTTCAAAATAGCATCAACCTTCAAAGCTACAGGGGATCAACCTCAAGCGATAGAAAACCTAGTGGGCGGTATAGAATCAGGTTGCCAAAAACAAACACTTCTAGGAGTCACGGGAAGTGGGAAAACTTTTACCATGGCTAATATCGTTGAACGCACTCAACGCCCAACTTTAGTTATAGCTCATAACAAAACACTAGCAGCCCAACTCGCCACAGAATTCAAAGAGTTTTTTCCTAACAATGCAGTAGAGTTTTTTGTTTCTTACTATGATTACTATCAGCCAGAAGCCTATGTCCCTCAAACTGATACCTATATAGAGAAGGACGCCTCAATTAACGAAGAGATAGACAAACTGCGTCACTCCGCCACTAGGTCTCTGCTTACAAGAAGAGATGTACTTATCGTAGCCTCTGTTTCCTGCATTTACGGTTTAGGAGACCCGGATGAATATTATTCCTTCGTAGCACCTATAACCGTTGGTGAAAAAAGAAGCCGCAAGAACCTTATTAGAGACTTGATAGCAATGCAATACGAAAGAAATGATATATCACTCAGCAGAGGCAAGTTTCGTGTTAAAGGTGATACTTTAGAAATGCAACCCGCATACGAAGAAGTCGCTATTCAAATCCAGTTTTGGGGTGATACAGTTGACCGAATTGTAGAGATCGACCCTCTAACTGGAGAAATTCTAGCTATACGAGAGAAAATGGAGATATATCCGGCGAAACATTTTGTTACATCTGAAGAAAAACTTCGATTAGCAATAGATGATATCTCCCTTGAGATGCAAGAATGGGTAGCTCGTCTAAGAAACTGTGGCAAAGTTTTAGAAGCAGCGCGCCTTGAATCTAGAACTAACTACGATATAGAAATGCTATCACAGGTAGGATACTGCTCCGGCATAGAAAACTATTCCCGCCATATAGGACGAAGAGAACCTGGTAGTACCCCATGGACTCTTTTAAATTACTTCCCTGAGGATTTTTTGGTGTTTATAGATGAATCTCATATGACTATTCCCCAAATTCGTGGAATGTATAATGGAGATATTTCCAGAAAGCAAACCCTTATAGACTACGGATTCAGGCTTCCTTCTGCCCTAGACAATCGACCGCTTAATTTTGGAGAGTTTGAAAACCACATTAACCAAGTCGTTTTTGTTTCAGCCACTCCGGGGCCATATGAATTGGAGAATGGTCAAAACGTAGTTGAACAAATCATAAGGCCAACCGGACTACTAGAGCCCACTATAGAAATTAAGCCTACAGCGGGTCAAATAGATGATTTGTTAGAACAAATACAGATAAGGGTGAAACATGGGGATAGATGCCTAATTACTACACTTACAAAGAAGATGTCTGAGGAATTAGCAGATTATTTGAAGGAAATGGGCGTGAAGGTGCATTATCTTCATTCAGAAATCCAAACCCTTGAACGAAGTGAAATCCTACGGGATTTACGCCTAGGCATTTATGACGTAGTAGTAGGAATAAACCTCTTAAGAGAAGGATTAGATCTGCCAGAAGTAAGCTTGGTTGCCATTCTTGATGCTGATAAAGAAGGGTATTTAAGGTCAACAACTTCACTGATACAAACCATTGGCAGAGCAGCTCGACACTCGGACGGACATGTGATTATGTATGCGGATGTTACTACTAATTCTATGGAAAAAGCTGTAAAGGAAACGAATAGACGTAGGATGGCACAAAGTAACTATAACAACCAAAATGACATCACACCGAAAAGCATACAAAAATCTGTCAAAGATATTACAGAACGTATCAAAAAAGGAAACACAGAAGAGCGATCTTATAAAACCGAAAGAAAACTTATGGCACCAGATGAACTATTCCGTGTAATAAAAGATCTAGAAAGCCAAATGAAATTATCAGCCAGGAATCTAGAGTTTGAAAAAGCAGCCATGCTCAGAGATGAAATATTAGAAATCAGACAACTGCTAGCCTTGGAAAAGGCAAACCGGTAATCGATTTGCCTTTTCCCTATAAAAAACCATCTAACTTGGTTACTTTCCTTTGAAATGTTGCACTAAACGAGACTTCTTGATAGCATCAATTCTATCAAATTGCCGCGACTGGAGGTCTCGAATGGACAAGAGTCTTACCAAAGAGGAAGTCATCGAAGTCATGAAAACTGTTTACGATCCTGAAATTCCTGTCAATGTCGTAGATCTCGGATTGGTCTACGATGTAAACGTTACCGAAGGGGATGTTCATGTTTTGATGACCCTTACCGCTCCAGGGTGTGGGATGGGACCAATGATTGCCCAGCAAGCTGAATGGGCAATATCAGAAGTGGAGGGAGTAGATGATGTGGAGGTCGAAATGATATTTGACCCTCCATGGAATCCTGACATGATTACCGAAGACGGCAAAAAACTCCTCGGAATAGATTAGCAGTTGGTTAATAGATTACAATGAACTGGATAATATCAATATGACTACCCCTCGTAGGACCCCTACTCCTCAGGAACAGGCTAAGCTAGATGCTATCAAACGACAGTGGCAGCAACGTAGAGCCATAACACAAAACCTCTCGCAGATTAAAAACAAAATCGGAGTTTATAGCGGGAAGGGAGGAGTAGGCAAAACTACTGTTGCTGTGAACCTAGCGGCCAGTCTGGCTCAACAAGGCCATTCAGTAGGACTACTCGATGTAGATATAGATTGCCCCAATTCAACAAAAGTTCTGGGAATTACTGAGCCGCCTGCTCATATTGATGGAAAGTTAGTCCCCTCGGAACGATTTGGAGTTAAAGTAGTATCAATGGGCTTTTTCCAACAAAACGAAGACGAGGCCATCATCTGGAGAGGGCCAATGATACATAACGTTATTAACCAGTTTCTTCAATTAACAGAATGGGGTGCTCTAGAATATCTAATAGTTGATTTGCCGCCAGGAACGTCTGATTCGCCTTTGACTGTAATGCAAACTTTGCCTATGGACGGATTTGTAATGGTCACTACTCCCCAACCACTGGCGATCTTAGATGCCAAGAGATCTATAAACATGGTCCGCAAATTGAAAATATCAGTATTAGGAATCGTAGAAAATTTCACCGGCGAGATATTCGGTTCCGGCGGGGGGGAGATTCTGGCTAAAGAATTAGAAACTCCCTTTTTAGGTTCCATGACCCTCAGGTCCGATTATAGAGACGATTCTAAGCCTACAGTGCTAAACAGCGACGAAGTTAGGAAAGAGTACGAGAATCTAATGACCAATTTGGAAACCCGGCTCATTTCACTGAGAAAAACCTCTTAAAAATCCTTATTCAAAGTTTTCATATTCATCGCCTGGCCGCCATCCTCCATCCTTCTTAACTACAGCCCTGGTTCGACCTGGCTCTCCACTTGACAATAATCCTTCATCTTCAAGAATGTTTATCAATTGCATAGCTTTAGGATACCCGATTTGAAGTCTCCTCTGAAGTAGTGATGGAGATATATGATGATACCTCTGAGCCATATCACGCACTTGATTCAACAACTCATCATTATCATCATTATATTCTTCTTCGTCTTCTTCAGGTTCGTCAAACGATATTCCTGGCAAAGGAGGCCCTTTTTGATTCGCCCAAAACTCTATAACTTCTTCTATCTCTGGATCAGATACCAAAGTTCCTTGGATTCGTCTAGGTTTCGGTGATTGAGCAGACAAAAATAACATGTCTCCTTTGCCAAGAAGTTTTTCAGCCCCCGCACCATCCAAAATAACCCTGGAGTCAACTTGAGAAGATACAGCAAACGCTACTCGCGCAGCTATATTAGCTTTTAACAAACCAGTAACTACATTGACTGAAGGTCTTTGGGTACACAATATCAAATGGATTCCTGTGGCCCTTCCTAATTGGGCCAATCTTACAAGAGCTTGCTCCACTTCATATCCCGCAGACATCATCAAATCAGCCAGCTCGTCTATGATGAGGACAATGAAAGACATGGGATCTTTAGATTTCTGATTGAATCTATCTATATTACGAACTCCAGCCTCTTCCAAAAGCCTATATCTTCGAAACATTTCTCTCAGCAATCCATGCAATACTTTTAAAACATCATCTGAATTAACTACTACAGGGATTATCAGGTGAGGGATTCCGTTAAATGGAGTAAGTTCTACTCGCTTTGGGTCTATCATTATCATTCTAAGCCTATCCGGCTTTGCCGCCATAAGCATTGAAGTAATCAATGAATTAATTGACACACTTTTCCCACTGCCTGTAGCTCCAGCTATAAGCAGGTGGGGCAAGTCAACCAAATCCATGGCAACGGGATCTCCTCCTGTTCCTTGTCCAAGTGCTAAAGGAAGCCCTCCCCTGCCGGCAATTTTCCGAAACTCAGGTGTCATAGCAACATTTCTCAGCAAAACCAAACTAGGATTAGGATTAGGAACCTCCAATCCAACTAACCCTTCTCCCGGAATAGGCGATTCAATTCTAAGATCAGTTGTCTTTAAAGCTAGAGCCAAGTCTCTCTCTCGTGCCAAAATGTTATGAACTTTTACCCTGTTTAATTCCTGAGTCCCAATTTCTTCAGCGTTTCTCCCTATTCGATTGTCCCTATTTCTCTTAACCCATCCCGGAACAAGCCCAAACCTAATAACTCGAGGCCCAGTTCTAATGTCTTTAACAAATACCTCAACTCCATGTTCAGCAAGTGTTGTTTCAATCCTACGAGCCATCTCATCCAAAATATCTCGTGAAACCAAATTGGCTTCACCCTTAGAAAGCAGATCTACGCTAGGCAATCTCCATTTTGACGATCTATTCATTCTCGGCTGTTCCGGCTTTAAATCAGCATCTGGAGGTGATTCTTTATTTTGACTAGAAGGCATCGCTGACGCCTTAGTCGACTGTTTTGTTTTCTTAGGCACAAAAGGAGGTAAAAAGTCTGAGTCAGTTTCCTCATCAAGAACTGTAATAATTTTCGGTCTACTACGTAAATTACTGATGAAATACCAGGTTCCTGAACCTAGCTTAGAAACAAAAGTAGCCATCACATAAATCATATATGTGGTGAATCGCCCTAGACCAAGAATAATCTTTTTCGTTCGAACTAAACTTCTCCTAAGACTAATTGCGAATGGGATCAGAATAAGTAATAGTCCAACTTTAAGAAATCCAACTATTAATGGATCTCCTCCTAATACTTGACCCCAATTGCCACTTAGCCCCGTTTCCTGAAGAATCCCTTGGCTTGCATGAAAAAAAGATAGTATTCCAATGTTTGCTAAAACCAGTAGTATTCCTGCAATCCAAAACCGATAGTATTTAACCATCCATTCTCTTCGATAGCGATATAAGACAATAATAGATCCGGTCCAAATACCAACAGGTATAAACCCAAACCCTAGAGTCCCCCATATGCGCTCCCCTAACGTGGGAGAGATTATGACAGCTGTGGCAAGGCTTGAAAAAACAACAAGCAATACGACGAGAATTACAATCCTCTTATCCGGAACTCTATCTACTGCTATTGCCATAATCACTTAATCAAATTAGACCCAAAATTAATCTCTTCTACCATACCAGTGTAATCATAGGCCTATAACGCATATGTCTGCGTAGTGTGTGAATTTCAACTTATGGCGTTTTTTTCACTTTGACAACTAACGTTTGCCTAAATTTAGTGGAATTATTGCATATTCTTGGAGTCTTCGGAAAACATCGAAAGTTGCTGATCAACCTTTGATTCGCTTTGGACTGGCATATCTACACTCGCATTAAGCAATTCAGGAATTTTTTTAAAGTCATCCTCTATTACTCTGCGAAGCACACCGTTATGCAACGCCGCCGCCGGATGATAGATTGGATAAACATTTAACCCATTAACATTTCTAAGTCTGCCACGCGAAGCACTAATAGTCTGCCCTGGAATAAACCTAGACGTAGCATAACGACCTAATGTTACTATGAGTTTCGGATCTATAAGTTCTATTTGTTTATCAAGGTATTTGCGGCAAGCATCGGTTTCTAAAGGTAATGGATCTCTGTTATTAGGTGGTCTACATTTAACAACATTGGATATAAAGACTTCTTCTCTCCTAATCCCAACCGACCCCAATAATGACTCCAAGAATTTCCCAGCGGCACCAACAAAAGGTCGTCCCTGCTTGTCTTCATTAGAACCAGGGCCCTCTCCAATAAACATGATCTGCGCATTTGCCGTGCCTTCTCCAGGCACAGAATTAGTTCTCGTTTTACTCAATGGACAATCGGTACATACTACAACTCTGCCGGCCACCTCTTTTAAGCTATTCATAATGATGACCTCCAAGACTTGCTATATTTTTAGGG
>CAZPLA010000070.1:0-17334 GCA_964587385.1 uncultured Dehalococcoidia bacterium
GTGGGCCCAACTGCACTAACTTGGTAGAAAGCACAGGTATTCAATGCACAAGATTCGATGAACTATGGAATCATGATTTTATGGAATATTACCAAGATGAGGACGGTTCTAGAACTGAGCTACCATCTCCAAATATTGATACTGGCATGGGATTGGAACGGTGTGCTGTAATAATGCAACAAAAAGACAATATCTACGAAACTGATTTATTTTATCCCATAGTAGAAAGAATATGTAATCTGACCGGTAAGATCTATGGGTCTGATATAGATGTTGATCAAGCAATAAGAATAGTCGCAGAACACTGTAGAAGTGCTGTGTTTCTTATTAGTGATGGTGTTGTTCCTAGTAACGAGGGACGCGGATATGTTCTCAGAAGACTCATACGAAGAGCTGTTCGATATGCCAACAAGTTGGGTGTGGCATTATTTACCGATAAAAGCGTTTCCCCTGAAAAGGAAAGAGACTTTCCAATCGTCGGAATTGATAACAGTAGTTTCATTGTTCAGTTAGCTAGTTTTGTAATTGAACTCAATCGGAATGTCTATCCAGACCTCTTGGATAGGGAGACTTTTGTATTGAGGGTATTGAACACTGAGGAAGAACGATTTACACAGGTTTTTGATCAAGGTAATGGCATTCTTGGAGAGTTAATCGACTACCGCAAGACTGTCACTGATATCCAAGGCGATATTGTATCTCTAAATCTGTCTCTGCCTGGTGTAGAAACCGCAGGAGGGTCAATGGCCAAGGATGAACTCGCAAAACAGATTGCAACTAGTTCAAATGTCCAGATTACCTTGGCAAAATGGTCCAGTAAAATATCAGGTTCTGAAGCCTTTATCATGTACGATACATACGGATTCCCTCCTGAATTGACGGAAGAGATGGCTAGGGAAAATGGTTTGGACGGTATAGACTACCCTGATTTTGCCAATAATATGGAAGACCAAAGAAATAAAGGCAGGTCAGCCTCTTCGAGATTTCAAGGTAATTTCGACAAAAATAGGATTTATCAACAACTTGATAGCATAGAAACTTCATTCATCGGATACGAGAGCTTTGAGAGTGAATCAGAAGTTTTAGCTATTATAGTGAACGGGAAAATAGTTGATAATGTCTCAGAAGGGGAAGAATTGGAATTAATAATCAAAGAAACGCCTTTTTATCCTGAAATGGGAGGACAGCAGGGAGATACAGGATTTATCTATAATGATACAGTTTCTCTACGAGTTGTAGACACTCAGACGCCTTTAGCGGGTTTAGTAGTCCAACAATGTCTGGTAGTGTCGGGCAATTTAGCTGTCGGGTCAAATGTTAAGTCTTCGGTGGATAATGTGCGACGTCAGGATACGGCGAGGAATCATAGTGCCACTCACATGCTACATGCTGCTCTCAGGGAAGTCTTAGGTTTACATGTCAGACAGCAGGGATCCATGGTTACTGCCGACAGATTGAGATTCGACTTTACCCATCTGAGTTCACTTACAGATGAAGAACTCTTGCAAGTGCAGAAAATTACTAATCAAAAAATACGAGAGAATTTGCCAGTTTCTTCCGAAACCACTAGCTATCAAGAGGCAATAAATAAGGGTGCATTAGCATTTTTTGGTGACAAATATGGCAATGATGTTAGGGTGGTATCAATTGATTCTGGTAACAATGGGACATTTAGTCTGGAAGTTTGTGGTGGCACACATGTGAGATACACAGGAGATATAGGTTACTGTCATATTGTATCAGAGACCGGTATAGGATCAGGAATAAGACGTATAGAGGCTCTAACTGGGAGAGCAGCTGAAGACGCCATGTTAGGTCAAAAAAGGATTGTAGAAGCTGTGTCTAAGAGGATACAGGCTGCTCCACAAGAAATAGTTAACAGATTGGATGATTTTGTCTCTACATTTCAATTGACCAGCAGAAGAATCAACGAACTAGAGAGACAACTTCTGAAAAATGATTTGAGTGCTTTAGTTAGAACGACTATAGGAGAATCCACGCTAATAAAAGGAGAACTTGTAGTATCTTCAGCTGATTTACTTCGAGAGGCTGGTGACTGGATAAAGAATGAAATAGAAAGCGGTATTATTGTTTTAGGTGCTATTTTGAATGATAGACCATCTCTATTGGTAATGGCTACCCAAGATCTGGTTAGTAAAGGTTTTAATTCGGGTGATGTGATTAAGGAAGCTGCCACAATAGTAGGCGGTGGAGGTGGTGGTCGGCCTGATATAGCACAGGCCGGTGGCAAACAACCAGGGAAATTAAAAGCAGCACTTGATTACGCAGAAGAGAAGATATCCTTATGGCTCAAGACTCTGTAAGACTTCTTGGTTTGGATGTTGGAGAAAAGCGGATCGGCGTTGCTGTAGCATATCCGGACGGTATAGTAGTTCGACCACTTGCTGCGATTAACAGATCTTCTATATCTTATGACACAGATAAAGTCGTTTCCCTAATAAACGAATACAACGTCGAGTTGGTAGTAGTTGGATTACCAATTAGTTTGAACGGGAAATTGAGTCATCAGGCAAAGTTAGTCAAAGAATTTACCCGATGTTTGACTGATGCCTCGCCTGTTAGAGTTAAATCACACGATGAAAGATTTTCAACTGTAGAAGCAAATAGATTGTTGATTGATGCGGGTCAGAAGCCTTCCAGAAACAAAGGTCTTTTGGATTCCGCCTCAGCTGCAGTCATACTCCAATCCTACCTAGAGTCTACTAGATTCAGAAGTTAATAATTATTGATGGTAGATTGATTATGCTGGTATACTCCAGTGAAATTAAAGCTGTTAGCGAGTTCTTGATTAATGATAAAGACGATTTTTCTGCTAGGACATCCGGTTGGCCACTCTATTTCACCAATATTTCAACAAGTAGCCTTGGATTACTATAATTTACCAATAGTTTATAAACCGATCGATGTATTACCGGACAAATTAGCGGAAACCATAGATTTATTAAGACAGGAAGATTTCGTCGGAGCTAATGTTACTGTTCCTCATAAAGAAACAGTTTTCGATTTGTTAGATGAAGTAGATGACATTGCTAGAGTTGTTGGTGCCGTTAATACTATTGAGAACCAATCTGGTAAACTTATCGGCCATAATACAGATGTAGATGGTTTTATAATGTCTTTAAAAAAAAATGCAACATTTAACCCATATGGGAAAAAATGTGTAGTAATTGGAGCAGGTGGAAGCGCAAGAGCGGTCATAACAGGTTTACTCGGTGTTGGAGTAGCCCACATAGCAATATTCAACCGAACATTTTTAAGGGCTGCAAATCTCGCGAATACAATGAACCCTGAAGGAAACAAAATACAAGCTATTGATATGCAGGAAATTAATCTCTTCGAAAGATTTGTTCAAGAAGCTGATTTGGTAGTTAATTGTACATCAATAGGTATGAAAGGCGGACCGGATCCTGAAAAAACACCTGTGCCTGTAGATATTATATCCGCGAAATCTTTGATCACAGATCTGGTCTACAACCCTGAACAGACTTCACTAATAAGAGGGGCTAGTAAAGCTGGTGCTAATGTTTTGACGGGATTATCTATGTTAGTCTACCAAGGGGCCATATCATTTGAGATATGGACTGGTAAGAAGGCACCAGTAGATCAAATGTTTTTCGCAGCCAAAGTCGCTATTAATAAACAGGCTGAATAGAATCTATTATTGCATTCGAATAATTATATAATTGATGCTGCTAAAATTTTAGGCATGCAATATATATTGCCTTTACTCAATTGTAAATAGTAGGATTAATCAGGGTATAATGGTTTAATTGGTGATCAGAATTTGTCTCAAATTTGTTGATGAGACGTATTGAACGGATATGAGGAGATGTGTTAAATGCTAAGGTTTCTCACTGCAGGCGAATCACACGGAAAAAGTTTAACTACTATAATTGAAGGTATTCCTGCCGGATTAGAAATTACGGAGGAATATATAGAAAAGGATATGGCACGCCGGCAAATAGGATATGGTAGAGGCGGCAGAATGCAGATAGAAAAAGACCGTGCTGAAATCTTGTCTGGTGTGAGGCATGGCTTGACTTTAGGTTCTCCAATTACCATGTTGATAATAAACAGGGATTGGTCCACAGGAAAAGGACCAGACGGAGTTCCTTGGATGGATGAGATGAATGTTGCTCCCTCAGATGTGCCATTCGAACCCATTACTCATATAAGACCAGGCCACGCGGATACTCCTGGAGTCACTAAGTATATGCAATCTGATGCCCGTAATATTTTGGAGCGTTCAAGCGCTAGAGAGTTTGCAGCTAGAGTGGCAGCTGGCGCAGTGGCGAAACGATTTTTGGAAGAATTCGGTATAAGTGTCCATGGCCATGTATTGTCTATTGGTGGTATTCACTCCAACTCATCTGGCGATGTTGATTGGGCAAAGTTAGAGGAATCACCATACCATAAAGAAAATACGGAAGGGTCCAAGATATCAGCAGTTAGATGTGCAGATCCTGTAGCGGCTGATCTAATGATAAAAGAAATTGATAAAGCCAGAGAATCAGGAGATAGCTTGGGTGGCAGAATAGAGATTATCGCCACAGGTGCACCAATTGGTTTGGGTAGTCATATACAATGGGATAGAAAGTTAACTACTAAATTAGCGGGAGCTATTATGAGTATGAATGCGGTCAAAGGAGTTGAATTTGGCGCAGGATTTTCTCAAGCTGATTTAAGAGGCTCTCAGGTTCATGATGTGGTAAAACCAGTTGGTGAATGGGGCAAAGAATCTGATGAGAAAATAGATAGACCATGGCCAAGGAGGACTAATAATTCCGGCGGATTAGAGGGAGGGATGACCACTGGAGAACCTTTGATAATTAAGGCTGTAGTCAAACCAATAGCAACTATAATAAATGGTCTTGAGACTGTGGATCTGTTGACTGGTGAATTTGTTTCAAAAGCTCATTTCGAGCGAAGTGACATAACCTTTGTTCCAAGTTGTGCGGTTGTGGGAGAGGCAATGGTGGCTCTGGTGCTCGCCGAGGCAGTGTTGGAAAAATTTGGTGGCGATCATATTGAAGAAACAAAACGTAATTGGAGATCTTATATGACTACAACATCTCCAAGGGCAAAATGATTCAGGTTGGGAAGTTTACTTATGAGTCCGCAATTTGTGTTTTATTTGCATTCTATTGGTCTGAATTAATATGAGTGATCGGATAGATCAAATTAAAAATCCTCGCAGAATAGTAGTGAAAATTGGTACTAATGTATTGATTGATGATTCTGGTCAATTAGACTTGGAATTAATTGAAAACTTAGTATCTGACATTGCTAGTGTTCATCAACAAGGCATAGAGGTGGTTATTGTCACGTCTGGAGCTATTGCTTTTGGTGCAAATATGCTAGGAATTGATATGGAGAATCAGGATGTTCGTTCTAAGCAGGCTTTGGCTGCTGTTGGCCAAAGCAGATTGATGCATGCATACGAGCAAATATTTGAAACCCACAATATAGTTGTGGCACAAGCTTTGATTTCTAGATCAGACATTACTGACAGAGAAGGTTATCTTAATGTTCGGAATACACTTGTAACATTAATGGATTTCAATACTGTTCCAATTATTAATGAAAATGATGTAGTAGCCTTGGAGGAAATAGGAGTTAAAGTTTTTGGGGACAATGATAATTTATCTTCTATGGTATCTAATTTAATTGATGCAGATCTCTTAATATTGTTAAGTGATATTGATGGTTTGCACACTATGGATCCTCATCGGCATCCCGATGCTGAGTTAGTTTTGGAAGTAGACACAATAGATGAGAGCATTGAGGCTATGGCTGGAATTTCTCATAGTTCTAGGAGCAAGGGAGGGATGCAAGCTAAATTGGATGCTATAAAATTAGCGACGGCCTCAGGTATAGCAGTTGTGTTGGTTAACGGTAGGAATCCGTCGGTTGTGAGTGCCGTTTTGGCAGGCAAAAATGTAGGGACCTTTTTTAAATCTTCTTCAACCAAGATGGAGAGTCGTAAGAGATGGATGCTTAGTGGACTTTCCAACGACTGCAAAATTGTTGTTGATTTTGGGGCGGCCAATGCGTTGTTGCAAGGCAAAAGCAGCCTCCTTCCTGCTGGGATTAGTGAAGTCGTAGGTGTTTGTAAAAGGGGAGATATTATATCTATCGAGAATATGAATGGTAAACCTATAGCTTGTGGTATTACAGGATACGATTCTGAAGATATATCTGCCATTAAGGGTTTGCATTCTGATGATATTCTCAAGATTCTTGGATATTATTATGGTGAGGAAATAATACATAGAAATAACATGGTTTTGTTATGAAAGCTCATAATTCTGTAGTTTCCGAATTATTATTTCTTAAGACCACACCTGTGATATGGGAGATTTAATATGACTAAAATCGACGACGAATTAATGGTAAAAGGTTCCAATGCTAGATTGGCTTCAAAAGAACTTGCAAAGTTGGACTCCGGTATCAAAGATGAAGCGTTGTTACGAATAGCTGATAACTTAGAAAGTCGCTACCACGATATAATACAAGTTAATGCCAAAGATATAGATACTGGAAAAGAAAAAGGTTTAACTGATGCACTTTTAGATAGATTGTTGTTGAATCAAGACAGGATTGTTGGCATGGCTAATGATTTGCGCAATATAGTAAACATCCCAGATCCAGTCGGAGTAATTATTGATCAAAAGGTTTTACCTAATGGGTTAAATGTAAGCCGGAGAAGAGTCCCATTGGGGGTTATTGGTGCCATATATGAGAGTCGACCAAATGTTACTATAGACATATCTGCTTTATGCCTAAAATCTGGTAATTCTGTTATCTTGAGAGGAGGCAGTGAGGCCATAAATTCGAATAGAATACTTTCTGATATAGTTCGGCAATCTATTTCAGATGTTGGTCTACCAATAGATTCTGTTTGTTTTGTCGATTCCCCTGACAGGTCAATAGTAGACCAAATGTTATCTATGAAGGATGATATAGATCTTTTGATACCTAGAGGAGGAGCCGATTTCATACGTTATGTAGGAAACAACGCCACTATGCCGGTTATCACCGGTGGCATCGGTGTTTGTCATACTTATGTAGACCAGTTTGCTGATTTAGAGAAATCAGTGGCTATATCATATAATGCAAAAGTACAGAGACCTACAGTGTGCAATGCCATGGACACATTAATTATTCATTCATCTGTGGCATCGTCTTACCTTACAGAAATCGCAAAAAAATGGTCAGAGGCGGATGTAGAGATACATTGTGACCAAAGATCAATGAGCATCTTAGATCCAATCGAAGGTCTGAGACTGAAACAAGCAAATGACGGAGATTGGGGTACGGAATTCTTGTCATTGATAGTATCTGTGGCTGTAGTTGATTCATTACAGGAAGCTTTGGATCACATCGATAGATATGGATCTGGACATTCAGAAGCTATTATTACTGAAGATTATGCTAACGCTATGAAATTTCTTGATGATGTGGATGCAGCGGCAGTGTTTGTAAATGCTAGTACTAGGTTTACCGATGGTTCTGCGTTAGGTTTGGGTGCCGAGGTGGCAATAAGTACTAATAAAATGCATGCAAGGGGCCCAATGGGGCTGAATGAATTGACTTCTTACAAGTGGACAATAGTTGGTGATGGTCAGGTAAGAGAATGATAGTAAGTTTGCTTTCTAAGAACCTCTAGGTTGTTCTTCAAGTGTAATATTTAGATGTAGAATATCCTCACCTCTCGATATGGTAACTCTTGCTTCCATTCCTATGTCATATCCTCTGACCACTTTTTGCAGATGTTTAACAGTGGTTACCGGGATATCATCGAAAGCAGTTATCACGTCTCCAGCTAATATTCCCGCTTCTTCTGCAGGTCCTGCCATATCTATCCTTGTTATCAATACACCTTTATTAACCGATAGATTTTCTTGGTTTGCTATTACTGGAGTAACGTCTGTGACTCCAACTCCCATCCATCCAAAAACTACCTTCCCATGTTCTAGAATTGATGATATTACTGGTACGACAGTGAATGAACTAACAGCGAATCCTATACCTTCTCCTTGTGATGTTCTGGCCGTGTTTATACCAACTATATCACCCTCCAGGTTAATTAGTGGCCCACCACTATTTCCCTGATTAATCGCAGCATCAGTTTGGATCATGTTAAACAATCTACCACCTTCGGTGTCGATATATCTGTCAAGAGCTCCCACTATGCCCAGCGTAACGGTTGGACCTCCTGGTAAGGCCAGAGCATTACCTATCGCGATTACCCAATCTCCAATTTGTAGAGAATCTGGATCTGCGAAATTGGAGGCATCATAAGAGCCTTTCGGTATTTCTATAACAGCTAAATCTGACGCCGGGTCTGTACCACGTATTTTTGCTATGAAAGACCTGCCATCATCCAAAAAAACATTGATTTCAGTAGCACCATTAACAACATGGTTGTTAGTTACTATTAACCCTGACTTGTCAAATAACACCCCGGTGCCTTGAGCTTCTTGTTCAACATTTCTACAACCAAAAAAGAAATCACATTGTTCCATGTTTGATTCTGTTCTAATGGATACTACAGACGGCTTGACTTTGGATACTATTTTAGAGACCGAAGGAAGTCCTTTTATCAACGGAATAGGAGTAGGAGTAGGCGTAGGTGTAGGTGTCGACATGGGTGCCGGTGTCGACATGGGTGCCAGTGTGGGCATTGGTGTCGGCGGCGAAAGCGGTATAATTTCTGACGATGTTTCTATAGGAACCTGAGCGTTGTCAGCAGTATGATTTGATATAGGATTCGTGGGATTTTGTTGAGAGGATTCACTTGTGTTTCCATTCGTGTTTATATGGTCGATACTTCCAGTATCGCATCCGACAACCAGTAAAATAATCACTACTGCAGAGTAAATTAACTTAACTAACGAATTTGTCATCTTTAATCCCTGATAAATTGTCGCAATTATATACGTAAATTTCGAAAAACCTGTGAATTTTGAATTTGCTGTCCAACATCTATTTCAAGTTCTTTATTCAGAGTTTTACTATGTCTTCTATTTCCTTTTCCTTTAGAAGGCTATATTGCGAAACTCGGGAAGTGATTGTTGATCCGAAGAGAAGTATTATAGATGACACGTAAACCCAGACCAATACTACTACTATGCTTCCTACAGAACCGTATATGGTTGAGTATATGGAAGAATTTCCTATAAACCAAACAAAAACATTTTTAAGTATTTCGAAACCTGTTGTCGCAACTATGGCACCTGGTAGCGGTTCAGTTATTTTGACTTTTGTATTTGGGAGTAACCAATATATTGCAAAAAATACTATGAAGGATAGCGTAGGTGGTAAAGCCGATGCTAATCTTTCCCACAACAATGCACCGTCTACATAAGTTTCACGGGTGATGAATTCTAGTATTTCCATGAGATACGTCAGTATGGCTGTAGAAAAAATTGAAATCAGCATTAAAATTGCAGCCGCAACCATAAAAGTGATATCTACCAAACGTTCCTTCAAAAAGGGTCTTGGTCTGGTTATACCCCATGTAGCATTTATTCCTTTACGTATTGAACCAAAAACAGCGGTTCCTGCCCAGAGCAAACCTAGGATACCTACTATACCAGCAATGTTTCTACTATTGACCGCACTAGTTATGATTTCACTTATAGTTTCTTCGGAAACAGGTGACTGCTGAGCTACCCGGTTTGCGAGTTCATCTATGGATTCTGGTCCTAATAGAAAACTTAAGCCAGATATTATAGCTACGATAAGAGGGAACAGAGAAAACAATGTGTAGTAAGATATGGCTGCGGACAACTGTGGTCCATTCTTGCCCAAAAAATCATTTATAGCTCTCCACACCGCACCAATCAACTTAACTAATGTAGTAAACAATTTCTAATCCAATCTCGACTTAGCAATCGAGATGCTATTGAATATTCGGGTAAAAGTCAACCCGTATGGCAGTTCATGTACTACTAAAAATACGACATTTCCTAATCCTTGATTTGAGAAGCACCTGCAATTATAATTTGGATGCCCTTACCAATACAAATACAAGAGAGTACACGGTTGTCTAAAATTAAACAATTTCCGATCGGTTATAAACTGGAACCTGTAATATTCGATCTTCAGGATTGGGAAGTTAAACTTTACCTTCAGTCAGCTGGTGAAACAAACCCATTGTTTGAAGAGGAGAGATTAGTACCACCTACGGCGATAGCTGCATTTGCTCTTAGGGGAGTCTTAAAAGAATTGGGACTTCCCCCAGGGGCTATCCACATAGCTCATGAGATGTCTTTTGCTCCTTCTTTAAAATCTGGTCAATCTGTGATATTCAATGCAACGCTGACTCAAAATGCTGTAAGATCCGGTTGGCGGTTTGTTACAATAGATTTCGTTGGTGTTTTGGTTACGGATAGTGTTAAAGAGGAACAAGTTGTTAATGGTCGTAGTACCGTTGTTATATCAGAAGATTCGTTAGGGGCTTAATATGATAGTTGGCAAAGTTTTAACATCAGTTTCAAAGCAGGTAATACAGGAAAATATAAACACTTATGCTGAAGCCAGTGGTGACCATAACCCCCTCCACTGGGACGAAAATTTTGCTGTAAATGCTACTCATTATGGCCGTATTGTTGCACATGGAATGTTAATATTAGCTTATATATCCGAGATGATGACAAATGAATTCGGCATACTCTGGATAGAAAATGGCACTTTAAAGGTGAGGTTTAAAGCCCCTGTTTATCCAGGCGATAATGTGGAGACATTTGGTGAGATAGTAAAATGCGAAGAGGATACAAAAGGTTATAAAGTAAGTTGCAGTGTTGGCTGCAGAAAAATAGACGGAGAAGACGTTATTACTGGTCAGGCTTCACTATACATGCCTAAAGCAGGTTTATAGACTGAGTTTTATATGAGTACATATGCCACTGAGGAAAAATATATAATAGCGGTAGATGCCATGGGTGGGGACAATGCTCCGGAAGAGATAATAAAGGGAGCTTTGCTGGCAATAGAAAGCAACAATGTGGAAATTATTCTAGTAGGGGATCAAGACAAGATGTCTCAATATCTCCCTACAGATCCACCTTCAAATTTGCATTGTGTTTATTCGGATGGTGTAGTGAATGAAGATGAACAGCCATTAGAGGCGGCCAGATCCAAACCTAAGGCTTCAGTATTTGTTTGTGCTGATCTTGTAAAAGATGGCCAGGCAGACGCATTCGTCACCATGGGATCCACAGGAGCTGCAATGGCTGCTGGCGTGTTGAAAATGGGTAACATTAAAGGAATAGAGAGGCCTTCTTTAGGAGGACCTTTCTTAGGTTTATCTCCGAAGACAATACTCATAGATTTAGGGACTAGTATAGATAACCGGCCCTCACAGTTATTAAACTATGCAGTGTTAGGATCTACTTTCTCCAGAGTTTTCATGGGAATTGAGAATCCTAGGGTTGGTTTATTGAGCGTGGGCTCAGAAGAAGGAAAGGGCAACAGGCAAGTAAAAGAAACATATCCCTTGCTTCAACGGAGCGGTCTGAATTTTATAGGTAACGTGGAAGGATTTGATATTCCTTTGGGTAAGGCCGATGTGGTTGTATGTGACGGATTTATTGGTAACATACTTATGAAGTTTTCAGAAGGCCTTGGTGTTTCTGTGTTTGATTATATAAGGTCTTCTGGATTGTCTGCAGATCCTACTCAAAACGGAATTATAGAGGCACTTTATAGCATGACAAATTTTGTTGAGCATGTTGGTGGTGGACCTTTATTGGGGTTGAATGGAGTAGCTATTGTTGGCCATGGCAGATCGAAAGCAACCTCTGTAAGTGCTGCAGTCAATCTGGCCAAAACTGTATTGACTCTTGATTTAGTGGATTTAATAGAAAAAGATTTAACTTTGGTCCGATCAAGATTAAACGTGGATTAGGAGAATATTTTGAGTATTCAAAATAAAGTCGCACTTATAACCGGAGGCTCTAGAGGTATAGGTAGGGCTGTGTCACTCAGACTAGCTAGTGATGGAGTTAAACTAGCTATTAACTACAAATCCGACAGAAAAAGTGCTGATTTGGTAGTTGGCTTAGTAAAAGAGATGGGAGTTGAGGCATTGTCGGTACAAGCTGATGTGTCCGATAGTTCTCAAGTGGACGTTATGGTTGACCAGGTAGTAAGTGAATTTGGTAATGTTGATATATTGGTAAATAATGCAGGAATAATCCACGACAGCTTACTTATGCGAATGTCAGAAGACGTATGGGATGAAGTTCTCAACACCAATCTTAAGGGAACCTACAATTGCACCAAGGCTGTGTTGCGATATATGGTAAGACAGCGCTGGGGTCGTGTAATAAATGTTGTTTCAGTGGTTGGCATAGAAGGTAATCCTGGTCAATCGAATTATGCTGCATCTAAGGCGGGAGTTATAGCCTTTTCTCGGAGCATAGCAAAAGAAGTCGCTTCTCGTAATATTACAGTCAATTCAGTTGCGCCGGGCTATATATCTACGGAAATAGTTGCCGATTTAAATCCTGAATTTAAGGAACTGATATTATCAAGAATCCCACAGAATAAATTTGGTACTGTTGAGGACGTGTCAAATATGGTGGGTTATTTAGCTAGTGAAGAGGCGAATTATATAACTGGAGAAGTTATAAGGGTTGACGGTGGTATAGAGTTATGAAGAAACGAAACAATTCGATTAAATATCATGTCTCTTAATGGAAAAGTAGCGTTAGTAACTGGTGGCTCAAGAGGGATTGGTAGAGCTATCTCTTTAGCCTTAGCTAATGACGGTGCTAATGTCGTAGTAAACTATGCTCGCCATTCTAAGGAAGCGGATGAGACCGTTTTATCTGCACAGCAATTAGGTGTCAAAGCTAAAAAAATTAGAGCCAATTTAGGTGATCCTGAAAAGATAAAAGAAATGTTCCATGATATTCAGCGTGAATTCGGTAGATTGGATATATTAGTTAATAACGCAGCCTCTGGGGTTCAAAGACAGGCTACGGAATTGGAAGTAAAACACTGGGATTGGACTTTAGATATAAATGCAAGAGCAGCTTGGTTATGTGCCATTGAATCCACAAAACTTATGGCTCCAGGTTCCCGTATAGTAAATATTACAAGCTTGGGTTCCTCTAAAGTAATACCTAATTACATGTCTGTGGGCGTTTCCAAAGCTGCTTTAGAAGCTTTAACTAGATATTTGGCAGTAGAGCTTTCATCTCAGGGAATAATAGTTAATGCTGTGTCCGGTGGATTAGTGGATACTGATGCTTTAAGGAGTTTTGAAAACAGTAAAAACTTAATAGAAGATTCAGTAAGTAGGACTCCCGCAGGTAGGATGATAAAAGCCGCAGATATATCTGATCTTGTGTTATTTCTTTGTAGTGAACTGTCCAGTATGATACGGGGACAGGTTATAGTGGTTGACGGCGGAATATCACTTCTTGCGCTTTAGTCGGTCAATACAATAACGTGATTTATTGATAGATTACTTATATGTCAGTGGAAGTTCTATTATCTTCCCTCTAACGGCCATATTTTTTGATTTAATATTTACTTCTTGGTCTATTTCTGTATTTGGTGCCTTAATGTATCCCAGTGCCAATGTCTTTCCTAGAATCGGGGACTTTATCGAAGAGGTTATAAAACCTACTTGTTTACCATCTAACTCCAAGTCAAATGAGTCTATAGGTTGATCATCCAACAATACTATACCTCTTAGTCGTTTTTGAACTTTTTGATATGTGTTTAGTCTCAATATAACCTCTTGCCCGATGTAACATCCTTTAGTGCCACTAATGTGAAGTTCCAATCCTGCCTCTAGTGGATTATAATCCTCACCTAATTCGGCACCATGTTTTGGGACCCCTTGTTCTATTCGGACTATCTCTAGAGAATCAGATCCTACTGGAGAAAAACCTGCATTTATTAAACTTAGCCAAATAGTATCAGAAGCTGAGATCTCGGACAGAATGTCAAAGCTTTCTAATCCAACTCTGTCAGTCTTATTTATAGTCACTTCTTGTCCGGCAATTGATATTTTTTCTTTTTGATTCAACGTTGATATTGTCACATCGTTTTCGTCCAGTATGCTTTGGACATTTTTACCCCATATCGAAAAAAGGCTGGTTTTAGCACTGATATCGTCTACTTGTATGTCTTCACCAAATGTATATAGATCTATCCATTCTACAACGCGTTTAGTTGTATCCGGATTAGTCAGTAATATAAGTTCTTGACCGGTATTAATGACTCTAAGCAGGTCAATTATCCTGCCTTTGTTCGTGGTTAGGATAGTAGAAGTACCATGTCCTACCTCTAGGTCTAGTAGCTTGTTTGTAGACAGTCTGTTCAGTAAATCTAGTGCATCTTGCCCGGTTATTCTTAGAATGCCATGGCCAGATATGTTAGCTAAAGCATTATTTTGGTATATATCACGGTATTCTTGGAGAGGATTGCCAAAGTTGTTTGGAGAATGCATTATGTTGGACCTTTTGTTTATGGGTTTATGGAGTGTGGTGCCGAATCGAATAGGCTTTTTATTAACTCCTCATTTATTTAGATGAATCGTATAATGACCAATTATTAAAGTTGGTACCTATTGGTTAAACCGAGAACGATGTGCCACAACCACAAGTGGTTTTGGCATTTGGATTGTTGAAAACGAAGCCTTTTCCATTCAAGTCATCTCCATATTCCAGTATGGTACCTGCTAGGAAGACGTAACTTTTTCGATCAACGAACAGTTTGATGCCGTTTTCTTCGATGACTTTGTCTTCTGGTCTTGCTTCGTTATCTATGGACAAGGTGTAGGTAAGTCCAGAGCACCCACCACCCTTGACTCCGACTCGTAATCCGAAGCTCTCTAGGCTGTCTCTGTCAGCGAATTCTTTTGCCTTGCGGGCTGCTTTTTCCGATATACTAATTGTAAGTGGCATACTTCATACCTCTAAAACGGTTTTTATTTGTCCGTACCTTATCAGGATTCTATATATTATACGATGCGGAGTCAACATAACCGAGTATAATTTGTTAAGCACAGTACATTTCCTTGACACCTATCTAAGTAGGTAAGTATCATAATCAGCGATCTGGTAGTCCACCGAATATCATTTGGACAATTGACGATGTTGGACGATGTTGTTAAACAGGTAATGGGCCAGTAGCTCAGTTGGTTAGAGCGCAGTCCTGATAAGACTGAGGTCCCTGGTTCGAGTCCAGGCTGGCCCACCATATGTATGACCTATTGATGGCATGAATTCGATTTGGAGTAAATCTATTGACCTCAGATGAATTGATATTGGATACGACCATGAATGATCCAGTGAATCCCAATATAGTAGCTATAGGTGGAGGTACTGGATTGTCTAATCTATTGATGGGTCTTAAGTATTGGACCAAAAACCTGACGGCGGTAGTCACAGTGTCTGATGATGGGGGAAGGTCGGGGAGGCTACGGAAAGATCTTGGGATTCCCCCACCGGGTGATGCCAGAAATTGTTTGACAGCTTTATCACCAGACACTTATACGAAACATTTATTTCAGTATCAATTTGACGAAGACACATCCCTCTATGGACACAGATTAGGCAATTTAATCTTAGCTGCCATTCAACAGAGCACAGAGAATTTTGAAAAATCTTTAGAAATATCTGCCACATTATTGAATAGCGTTGGATCCGTACTGCCTGTATCAAATAGAAGCGATATAGTTTTGATGGGAAGAACTGTAAGTGGTGATATTTTGGTTGGTGAGTCGGTGGTTGGCAACTCTTCTGAAAAACTAGGAGATGTTTGGATTGAACCTAAATCAGCAGAGGCATCAACTAGTGTCTTGGCTGCTATAGAAAAGGCTGACTTGTTAGTATTCGGCCCCGGTAGTCTGTACACAAGTGTTATCCCTAACTTTCTTTTTTCTGGGATGGGTGCCGCGATTGCAAAATCAAAAGCCCCGAAGCTATTCGTATGTAACGTCGCCACCGAGCTAAATGAAACAGATGGGTTAAGTGCTCAAGATCATGTCAGTATTTTCCAAGCTATTGCCAATGTTAAATGTTCCCACGTTATTTTGAATTCTAATTGTAGAGATATACCTGAGAAAGTCGGACAGAAATGTATATATCCCGAAGCTTCGCTAGACGATCCTTCAGTCAATATATTATTAAAAGATGTGATTAATGAGGACGACCGAGTAATGCATGATGCCAATAAATTAGCTAGAGAAATAATGGATGTTACTTTGACTCGTAACACAACCGTACATTAAAAAATAAAATTGTGATCGTAAAGCATACATGTTTAGACGAGCCAATTTTGCCTTCAGTCCATTGACTAGTAGTGGTGGGTAGCATATTATTTAAAGACCAAAAATCCATTGGGGGTTATCTTGCCTAAACAGTCGCCAGTTCCAGATGAATTAAGCAAGCCGTTTTGGGATGCGTGCAACCAAAACAAGCTGGTTGTACAGCATTGTGAAACATGTGACCGTATGCAATTCCCCCCAGAGCCTAAATGTGTTGCATGTGGATCTTCGAGTATGGGATGGAAAGAAGTTAGTGGTATGGGAAAGATTCATGGATACTGTGTAATGCATGATTCCAGAATAAGGTTGTTACAAGCCGATCAGCCATTTAATATAGCCGTAATAGAACTTCAAGATGATCCGGACATTAAAATGTTTTCTCATTTGCCAGGAATAGGTGCAGATGAAGTAGTAATAGGTTCAACTGTCAGAGTAGAATTTCAAAACACGGAAGCCACCGGTCAAAAAGTCCCGGAATGGCGAGTAGTATAGATTTAGGTCCAAATTCGCTTGTTTGTGAGGGTATAAATGTCAGTAACTCAAAATGCACCAGCATCTATGTATAGAACCAAAGAAGATTTGGGTGGCTGGGAACACAGAGGGAAAGTAGCAGTAGTAGGAATCGGTCATTCTCCGACATTCAGAAGATGGGACGAAAGATTAGAAACTAGTGTCGGTTACCTGACTATACAGGCTATTCAGAAAGCTCTGGAAGACGCTGGAGTTAAACCAGAAGAAGTGGATGGTGTCGTATCTTCACCTAAAGGAATGGGAGAAGGATGGGCTCCAAGACCAATACCAGAAGATTTTGCTAATACATATAAACCGACAGACGGTGACCCTAACGATGGACTCGATGGGGCTAGCGCCGATTGGATAGTCAATAATGTTCCTGGTCTTGATAACGTTTCTTTTACAATGCTTGGTCCGGCTTGCATATCGAACGCATTGGTTGTTGCAGCACAGGCCGTTGGAGACGGACTTGCAAAGACTTGATTGGTAGTAAGAGGTACCGGAAA
>CAZPLA010000071.1:0-26359 GCA_964587385.1 uncultured Dehalococcoidia bacterium
GTTATCATAACCTTTAAGTATGAGGTTATTGACGCTTCTGCCAAATTGGTGACTTTTGCTAGTCCTACACTCTCGTCTAAGGGCTACACCAGGCAGATAACTGGTACTGAGACCACTGCAACTTCCAACGCTTTCACAGCTAAAGTAGCAACGTTCTCAGGCGCTGACTTTGACAAAATTTACGCTGCTGCCAATCTAAACGGCGTGACCCATGTCGACGGCATCGAAGCTGCCGCTGGAATTACAGGCACGGGTCTAGTCGCTAGAATTGGTGCAGCCGCAACAGCATTAGGAATTACTAACCATGCAGCAGCAGGCACAGACGACACGTTTGTAAGCTTGATTGTTCCTGTAGAAGACGGTGAAGTAATCACCGCAACCTACAGTGATGGTGGAACTTCCAGAGCTGATGCCGCTGATATAGACATGAAGGCTCCAACTGTAACAGTAGTTGGTCCTACAAATGGATCTTTCACCAATAACCTCGCCCAGACTCTCATAGTAGATATAACGGACGAGTTGTCTGCTGGTGGTAAGGCGTCTGGTTTAGTTAAAGCCAACGCACAGTCCATAATGGTCTTGGATCCTGGTGATACTGCTCCTAACGACACCAATATTGCGGAGAACCTCGAGCCATTGTTGGTCGCGTCTAATTCATTCCGAGTAAGTCGGAATATGACCTTCACCAGTGCTAACGAGGGAAGCATAAAATGGTGGGCAGCTACTAAGGACAACGTAGGTAACGTTCCTACGTTTACTGACAGTAGAACTGCTGCTCAGGTAGCAAATGGAATCGCTAACCCAGCAGTTAAGGGGTCTGGAGACCCGACGAACACTGCTTCTAAGAAAGCTTTACCGGGTAACACCGTAAGCTTAGTTCTTGACGTTACCCCAGCTGCACCAACCACCAATCCTGGAAAGACAGGTGGAAAGGTTGATACAGCCCTAGCAGTTATTCCTACAGGTTCACATTCTGCCGCTGGTGCCAGTACTACGGTACTGACTGATGCCCAGGCCAGTTTCATAACCGCTGGAGTAGCCGCAGGTCATAAGGTTACTAACCTTACTGATGGTAGTACTTGTACTGTCAATGCTAGAACAGCCACTACGGTTACTTGTGCTGCTGTTCTAACAAGCGGCCAAAACTTCAACCAGGGTGACAACTACAAGATTACTAACACTAACTTGAATCAAATACTAGCCTCAAACTCCGCTACTAGTAACGTGGAATTTGAGTTTGATACCGGAACCGGTGGAGCAGGAATTGACTCTACTACGTTAGAGAACAGCGACTTTACTGTAGTAGGATCCACAATTTCCTCTATAACCATAGGTAAGAAGGTTTCCGGAAAACAGAAGCTCTTAATTGGATTAGCCGCAGCGTTAGACACTGCTGCCAAGCCAAAGGTAGAGCTAACAGGCGAGGTTAAGGACTTGGCTGGTAATAAACTAGCCACATTCTCAGGTACAGCTGGAAAAGCTACCTTAGATGGTCTGAAGCCCGTCGTAACTGCTGCCACAATCACTGGTGGTCCTGCTCAGTCTTCCGTGACTGTAGCATTCACCTCTGGTGAGACCGCAGCTAATACTCCATCAGTGACCGCAGCTCTTGTTGGTCACGACGGAGGAACCAGCTTGAATCAGGGTAATACTGTAGCTGTAGCCGTAGCCAGTACTGGAGTGAACTCTTGGAGTGGTACTATTGCTAATAGTGCGATTACTGGAGCTTCAACCGGTGGTATGGTAAACGTCGTAATCTCAGTTACTGACGCTGCTGGTAACGTTGGTACTAAGGGTGTTGCTGACCCAGATGGAACCACAGCTGGTACCATCGCGGCAACGGCATTAGTATTCCAATTCGACCGTCAGCTTAACGAAGGCGTAAATGCTGTAGCCAGTGTGTTCGTGGTTAGCCCCAACACTGGAACTGCTGCTGCTCCTGCGACTGACGTAGCGAACCCATTCATCACTGTTAACTTCGATAACACGGCAGGAAACGGTGGTGAGGACAAAGAATACACGGTCAATCCTGGTGGAACTGCAATAGAAGTCGATACTCATAAGGGTGTTACCTTAACTTCGGCCTCAATAACAGCTCCGGATGGAACCGTAACAGATGTTCTTGCTGACATGAGCTCGGTAGACGTAAACTCATACGTGTTTGCTGCTAGCGGAATGGCTGTAGGAACTCATAAACTGGTTTTGAATGCTCAGGACACAGCAGGAAACGTATCCACCAGTGTTGGCTCTACGACTGCTACCAACTTCACGTTGTCACTTAAAGTAACTGCGAGAGCAGATTACTCTCTGACCGTGAATCCTGGATTCAACTTGGTATCCCTGCCAGCAGCACCTTCTAAGACTGCTATTGGTGACGTGCTAACTGATGCTTCAGTTACGATGGCTATGACCTTCGACAATGCGTCAGGTACGTGGCTGGTTGCTAACAAAGTTGACGGTGCATGGACGGGTAACCTAACTACCATCGATGCTAACCACGCTTACTGGGTACAGTCCGGTAAACGGTTAACCATCAAGTTCCCAATCCCAAGGACGGCTGCTGGTACTGCGGTATTCCCGACAGTAATCCCAGTCTACAAGGGATGGAACATGGTACCTGCATCTGACCCAGCACAGAGAGCTCAGGGAACTGCCATCGATGAAGATGCGTTGTTCTCAGGCTTAGACTGGGCGGCTGCTCAGACCTACAATCCAACAACAGCTAGTTACACGAAGGTAACGAAAGCTCAGGCTGGCTCGAACTTGGCTGTAGGTAGTGGCTACATGCTCTACGTCAATAAGGACGGAGTAATCATTCCGTAGTCGCAACTTAAAAGGTAAATCCTAAGAGAAGGACCCCCATTCGGGGGTCCTTCTTTTTTTTGCGCTATAAGCGAGTAAATAATTGCTAAAGAGCAAAACGTCTTGAGAATTGAGGCTGAATTTACGCATGATTCATTCGTAGAATGGCCTTAGGTCTTATTTAAGGCTAAGAGGTGGTCTTAAGTGTTAGAAACAGGTAATAAGACGTTCTGGTAGTTCATGTAATCGAATATATGGGAAATTGTATTCCTGTAAGGATAGAAATCAAAAAAACAAGCAGACTTCTTGATTTAATAGAAACTTTTATTGGATACGAAAAATAAGGTGAATGAAGATTTCTTATTGGTAAGTAGAGGTTTGAGAAGGGACTGATAATAGGGATTAAGGTAAACGCGTGTTGTGCAGCCTGGTAGGTTTATGTGGCCTTTACGAGACCCTATTTCTTATTCCAGTTGCCTTTAACGGAACTAAAGTTGCGGTTGCCGGTAAGTTAGTAGCAGTATACTGAACCCTTGCAAGAGGTTCTTGAGGGGTGGAGCCGAGTTCTTTGGTTATTGTATCAAGTGAATTCAAATCGGATGTTAGGCCCGGTACTTTATAGTGGATGGGTATTATGATTCTTGGTGCAAGGGTTTGCACTATATAGCTCACATAACCCGGTTCCAGAGAGCCACCCGATGGTAGGAAGAGTACGTCAATAGGAGAGAACTGGCTAGCAATTGTATCGGTTAGGGGTATCTTAAGGTCCCCTAAGTGACAAAGCTTAAGACCTTCGATTTCCATGAAATAAGTAGTGTTTCGATGTTCCAAGGGATCATCAGATCCTTTTGATGTCATAACTCCCTTGATATATACACCAGACATGGCATATTCCCCGGGTCCATCTATAGTCAGACGTGTATTCTCAAAGCCATCCATTCTGCTATGGTTAGGATCCATATTGCTAATGGTGACAATGTCTGGTTCGATTTTTCCTAGACGCGCTTCTTTAGTATCTGGATAAGGGTCTGTTAAAATTGTGACCTTATTAGTTCGAAGACGAACGCAACAGTGAGCAAGCCATGTAATTTCCAAATTAGTAGGTTCTCCGGAATTTTGATATAAGCGCCCATGCACTGGGCATAGCTAGAGTCGCTAGGTATAGTTTTATCAAATCACCTAGGATGAAAGGATATAACCCTCCTACCAAAGTTTTTTCGAGGGTGCCGTCTCCAGCTATAAGATCAGCTAGTGGTTTTCCAGCCGCAGGATGAATCCAGCCAGAGCTTATTAGAAAAGCTAACCATAACAACCCTGGTAAATATAGTGCAGCGTTACTTATAAACATCCCGCCTATAAGCCATGGCTTGCGGTCCCATCCAAGTTGCGCAATATATCCGGCTACGAATGCAGCCATTATGAACCCTACTATGTATCCTCCACTGCTCATATCCCATATGAATCCAGAAGTTCCGTTCCATGGGAACAGGAAGTGGATGGAGTTGCTTTCAACCAGGGAGCTGGCAGAACTAGGGGCATAAATGGGTAAAAACATGCCTGCTATAAGGTATATTGAAAGAGCGCCAACTCCTCTACGCCAGCCAAGAGCACCTCCAGCCAATAACACGGCGAAGGTTTGCCCAGTTATTGGAACCGGCGTAAATGGAAGTCTTATAATAATCTGAGCACACAGAGCTACAAGAGTAGCGAAACTCACCATAAGAATTGCTTCTCGCGCAATCCTTGTGCTAGGGGATTGGGCAAGGGCTTTGGGATATAGTACGGCTACTAGAACGAGGCCTTGGCTAACTTGCAAATGTACACTTCCTAAATTTTGAGTTGATGTTTTGTTGCTCGGTTAATATATCTAAGCGGAGACCTAGAGTATAATGATGGGCGCCTGGAGGCGTCAATCCCTTGACACTTCCTGTACTGCGATGGTACATTCCCCGAAGAATTAGCACTCGACGGGTGCGATTGCTAAGATGGGAGAATGAAGGTCTTATTATGGTCAATGAACGTGCTGCAAGTATTCTTACAACGCTGGTTAGGGAATATATATCTACCGCCGTACCTGTGGCTTCTGAAAATGTAGCGCGTAAATCCCCAGTTAAGGTGAGTCCAGCTACGGTTAGGAATATGATGGCCTCTTTGGAGGATTCTGGATATATATTGAGGCCGCACATCTCATCTGGAGGAGTACCCTCCAATAAGGGATATAGGTTTTATGTTGAATCTATTGATATTAATGTAGGACCTTCTCCTACTGTGAGAGAACAGATTTGGTATACGATACAGGAACGAGAGAAAGATCTGGAGAGTTGGGTTAATTTGGCTGCCACTGTTTTGTCAGCATTCTCTCAGAATATGGCGGTAGTAACGTATCCTAGGTCATCTTTGCCTGTTGTTAAGCATTTGCAGATTGTGAAGATACAGGAATCAGCTGGTCTTTTGATTGTGGTTTTGGATCAAGCTAGACTCAGGAAACGAATCATTTGGATAGATGAGGAGTTTACGCAAGACTATTTGACTGCCGTTGCAAACAAATTGAATGATGCTTATAAAGATCTGACTTATAGGGAAATAGACCGGAAATCTGTAGAATTAACTGTTTTTGAAGATGGTGTTCGTAAGGATATTGTTAACTTATTAAAGGAAGAGGACCTAAGTTTTGGGTCTGATCACCGTATAGAAGGTATTAGGAGATTGCTGTCTCAACCAGAATTTGTTAATAGAGGTAGGGTTGAGGAAGTTTTGGCTATGTTAGACGAAAAAATGCTTATAAAAAGCTTATTGCTGGAGGCATCTGGAGAAGATATGGTGGCCGTCCATATTGGGGATGAGAATTCCGAAGAAAATCTGAAACCATTTAGTGTTGTACTATGCAACTACGGAATTCCAGACGAGGCCAGTGGTGTCATTGGTGTCATAGGCCCTCCACGCATGGATTATTTCAATGTTATAGGTGGGGTTAGATTGCTTTCCAATATGATGAGTGAACTAGTTGTTTCATTACAAACCGGTGAATGAACGAAGTTTGGTGTTAAGATCTCTGTGTTATCAGTCTGCCTGTTTTGATGGTAGATTAAGAGTTTCACGTGTTTAGGTTAAGTTCAGTTTTTCAAAGTTAAAGGAAATGATGTGATTAAACGCGACTATTATGAAGTCTTGGGCGTAGCTAAAGGCAGTTCGGAAGAAGAAATTCGTAAAGCTTTTCGAAAAAAAGCGCTGGAATTTCATCCTGACCGTAATAAGGATCCCAACGCGGAAAGCCAGTTTAAAGAAGTGAACGAGGCATACCAGGTTTTAATTGACCCTAAACTACGGGAAAAATATGACCGGTTTGGTCACGAAGGTTTAAAACAAGATCAGGGATTCGCGAGGGATTTTGAAGGATTTGATATTTTTGGAGGGTTGGGAGATGTTTTCGATTCCTTTTTCGGGGATTTTACTGGCCATAATAGGAGGACGGTACGAAGAGGCGGGGATATACGACAGAGCGTGATACTGGAGTTTGAAGAATCTTATGAGGGAGCAGAAAAGGAAGTTGAACTGCAGCGCACCGAAAAATGTGTGCTGTGCAAGGGTAGTGGAGGAAAACCGGGATCCACTCCAGTCACTTGCTCTACATGTAAGGGAAACGGCCAAGTTCAGAGAGCACAGAGAGGGCTATTTGGTCAATTCATACAAGTCGTAGCGTGTAGTAACTGTAAAGGAGAAGGAACACTAATCCAGGATCCTTGTAATCAATGCAAGGGTGCTGGATTGGAAAGGCGCAAATCTCGAATAGCTATAAGGATTCCTGCTGGAATTGAATCCGGCATGCAAGTTAGAGTTACTGGTGAAGGACACTCTGGTCCTAAAGGAGGACGCTCCGGAGATCTTTACATAGATGTTAAAGTTAAACCGCACAAAGTATTTCGTAGGGACGGCGTTGATCTTTTCTTGGATTTGAACTTGAATTTTGTCGAAGTTACATTAGGGACCAAAGTAGATATTCCTACTATGACAGGGACGCAATCTTTAAAAATCCCTGCAGGCACACAACCAGGCACTGTATTTAGAAACAAAGGCAAAGGTATGCCAAGTTTAAGAAATTCTAAAAACGGGGACCTGTTAATTCAGGTTAATTTGCAAATTCCTACCTCACTGCGCTCTGAACAGAAGCGAGCATTAGAGGAATTAGCCGAAACTATGAAATGGAAGAACGACCAGGGATAATAAGTAGAATCTACCGGATTTATACATGCCCGTAATGTATGGAATGCTATAAATGATAAAAAAATCAGGAGGTAAGGCCTGGGGATTTTGTTCCTGGGCCTTGGTATTTTAAATAATATGTCTTGGATTGAGTTAAGTCTAGTCGTTCCTTCAGAGATAGTTGAGCCGATATCGTACCTTTTTGGCAAATGTGCTAATGGTTTATCAATAGAACGTTTTGGCATACAAAAATTCAAAATGAGGACTTATTTGAACTCTGGAGATACGCAAAACAGGGCAGAAATTGAAGTAGGGGTGAAACTTATAGGCATCGTAAAACCGATTGGACGGCTTGAGATGAGAGAACTTAAGGATGTTGACTGGCAGGATGAATGGAAGAAACATATAACTTTGTTAAAGGTAGGGAAAAGCTTAGTCGTTAGACCACCCTGGATTAGTTATGATGCTCGGGAAGGAGATATTATTATAGAAATTGACCCTGGTTTAGCTTTCGGAACTGGTCATCACCCAACGACTATGATGTGCCTGGAACGATTAGAGGAATTAGTTTTTAATGGTATGAATGTTCTGGATTTAGGTGTGGGTTCGGGAATATTGACAGTGGCTGCGGCTAAATTAGGGGCAGATACAATCCTAGCTATAGATACGGATCCAATTGCGATAAGGGTTGCTAGCGAGGCAATTCGAATTAATAATGTTGCTAGTAAAGTGACCTTGGATAAGCGAGATATTAGTAGCGAGGAATTATTGGATGCAAACCTAGATCTTGCAGTTGCTAATATTAGTGCGAAGGTAATACAAAGCTACTCTAAATCTCTCTTCAAATGTCTCAAAAATGGCGGTAAATTAGTTGCTTCAGGGTTCCTGGATGAACAAGAAGGTGAAGTAAAAGATAGTCTAATCAAAGCCGGATTTCTTGTCGAAAATAGATGCATAATAGAGGATTGGGTTACTCTTACTTTAGTCAAATAACATTCATGAAACAATTTTTTATCGATCCCTCTACAATAATTTCGGGCAAGGCTTATATTCGAGGAGAACTTGCTCATCGGATTACTAGGGTGTTAAGAGCGAAAATAGGGGACCGACTGATTTTGTTGGATGGGCATGGATTGCAATATTTAGTGGAGCTCGAACGTGTGGGTTCTGGTGAAGTGGATGCGTTTGTACTGTCTATTAACAGAGCAGAAAATGAGCCTGATACTAAGATTATTCTTTGTCAGGCATTGTTGAAAAATGACAAATTTGATTGGGTTCTTCAAAAATGCACCGAAATTGGTGTGTCTAAATTTGTGCCTATATTATGCCGCAGAACTATTCCGAGATTACGTGGCACAAATGATCTGAGTCGGGCGAGGCGATGGAAACGGATTATTACTGAAGCTGCGGAACAAAGTCAAAGAAGTATGGTCCCAGAGATATGTCCGCCGATAGAATTTCATGGTGCTTGTGAGATGGTTCCGAGGAACGCTTCAGGGTTTATTCCATGGGAAGAAGAAAATTCTACCGGAATAAAAAAAGCATTGCTGGGGAATAAGTTAAATAACGAGGTATATATATTTGTGGGTCCTGAAGGCGGGTTCGATTCTGATGAAGTAAACCTGGCTAAGGGTTTGGGGATACAGCCAGTAAGTATAGGTAAACGTATCCTGAGATCTGAAACTGCGGGGCTGGTGACGGCATCGATTGTTCTTTACCAAGCAGGTGAATTGGAGTGTGATTAGAATCTGTTATTCAGAACCTGGTGGTCTTTCCATCAATTCTCGTATTGCTTGATTTAGGTCCATGTTTTCAAATAGGATTCTATAAATTGCCCTAGTTATGGGCATGTCCACTTTAAGCTGTTCTGCTATTTTCAACGTAGCAGATGTAGTATAGACCCCTTCTGCCACATTGCTCATGTTTGATAGTATTGTTTTAGCGGGATTACCTTTTGCTAATTCTAATCCCACGAATCGATTACGGCTCAGAGGACTCGATGTCGTTGCCAAAAGATCTCCTAGTCCTGCTAAGCCAGAAAAAGTTAGTGGATTTGCACCCGCGGCGGTTCCGAGACGAGTGATTTCTGCTAATCCTCTGGTTATAAAACTAGCTTTGGTATTTGCTCCGTATTCTAAACCATCAACAATTCCACTGCCGATAGCAATAATATTTTTTAATGCGCCCCCTAGTTCTACTCCCACAATATCTGTGTTCGTATAAACTCTGAATAATGGGGAATTTAGTAGCGTCTGGACTTTTCCTGCTGCCAATAAGTCAGCACTTGCTATTACGCTGGATGATGGTTTCCCAGAGATTATTTCCATGGCTAAATTAGGTCCTGAGAGTACGCAGGTGAGTTTGGATATATTGGAGGGAAGTTCTTCACTGATTATCTCGCTCATGCGCTTCCCAGAATTCATTTCCAGGCCTTTAGTTGCAATAAGGACTATTTGGTGATTCAGTATATCTTTTTTGATTAGACGAACATTTTCCCTGAATCGTTGTGAAGGAACAGCAATCAGAATGATCTCCGAATTTTGTATGGATTCTGGCGTAGCATGGGTAACTCTTAGCTTGTCGGGGAATCGGTGGTTTTTCAAGAACCTAGTGTTTTGTCTGTCTGATTCTAATTTTGCAGATTCCTCTCTAGTCCTAGCTATCAAAGTACAAGATACATCTTGTCTACCCAAATGCATGGCTAATGTTGTGCCCCAAGTGGTTGTTCCTATTACTGCTACTTGTTGCAAATTAATTATCGACTTTTTCTTCAGTGATGTTTTTGGTTCGGGAACTGATACGTCTTTCGGTACCCTTTAATAGCCTTTGTATGTTGTCTCTGTGCTGCCAAAATATCATTAACCCACCCGTACATATAAATACCATGTAGGCCACTTCTGTGTTGTTAGTGGTCACTTGAATCATGAGAACTACAAAGACAACTATAACTGCTACTAAAGAACCCAGCGAAAGGAATTTTGTACTCAGTGTTACTGCAAAAAAGAATGCAAGTCCAATTGCTATGGACAGGGGAGAGAAGATAGCCATCGAGCCCGCTGCTGGTGCCAGTCCGCGGCCACCCTTGAATCCCAAAAACAAGGGCCAATTATGACCTATCATAGTTAATAGAGCGGCAAGCAGTTCTGTAACAGGACTATCGGATATTGCTCTGGCTAAAAATACAGCTAAAACGCCTTTACTTACATCTAGGGCTAATACAACTATGGCAACCCGTAAGCCAGCTGTCCTCAGTATATTTGATGTGCCGATTTTCCCACTCCCATATGTTCGTATATCGGCTCCTTGATGTAATCTGAAAACCATATATCCCCATGGAATGGAGCCCATTATGTAAACTAATGGAGCTATAATCATGTATTGGACGTAGGTTTTGTCTGTATCTAATAATAGAAAAGTGGCTCCTATGTAAAGGCCAACAATGGGAGGTAATCCTAGTAGTAGTACTGCGTAACGCAATGTCATGTCCTTTTCGTTTTGAAGACGATTCGTAGGTGAGTGTATTTAAAGTCGAAAGCTTCTCTTATGCGATTTTCTAGATAGCGTCTGTATGAAAAGTGAATTCTAGCATCATTTACCGCTAGAACGAAGGTAGGAGGGTTTGTGTCGACCTGTTGTATTCCTCCTATCGAAACTTTTCTGGTTCCAGTGGAAGCCGGAAGTTGTGCGGCCATTGCGTCTTTAAGTACTCTTTGCAACTGACCATGGGGAGTGACTAATTGCCTTTCCTGATAAACTTCTAGTACCAAGTTTAGTAATTCTGTGATTCCGTCACCAGTTAATCCCGATGTAAATGCTACTGGGACATACGGCATGAAATGAAAGGCTTGTTTTACTGTCAAGAAAGCCTGCTCTCTTTTTAAACCATCTGGATCATCGACTAGGTCCCACTTGTTTACTACGGCAATCACACCCTTGAATGCTTCAACTGCAAGCCCAAAAACGTGGCTATCTTGAGCAGTAGATAGCTCAGTGGCATCCATGATCATTAAAGCTACATCACATTTTTGGATAGCTCTAATGGATCTCAGAACACTATAACGCTCAATGCCTTGTTTAATCTGCCCACGTCTTCTAATCCCTGCTGTGTCAATAATTGATAGAGTCTGGTCACGGAAAACGAATTCTGTATCTAACGCATCACGAGTAGTCCCTGCAATGTTGTCAACAATTGCACGCTCCTCCCCTAATATGGAATTCATGAGCATGGATTTTCCCACGTTGGTTCTGCCAAGTATAGCAATTTTGGGAATAGTGGATTCTGCAATTGGCAAATTACAAGTTGGCAAAAGTGACAAGGTTTTTTCTAGGAGATCATGTATTCCAATATTGTGATAAGCACTGATTAATAGAGGCTCTCCCAAGCCTAAGTGGTAGAACTCAGCTGAGGAAAGTTCACGCTTAATGTTATCTATTTTGTTTACCACTGTGATTAGTGGCCTCTTTTGCTTGCGGAGCCAGAGAGCTATTTCTTTGTCGACAGGATTTAATCCTGTATCCCCGTCGAGTAAGAAAATCAACAAGTCTGCGGATTCAATAGCCATTTCTACTTGCATTCTTATTTTATCTTTTAATAATTCTTGTGGAGGAGGGGATAATCCCCCCGTATCAACAAGCGTGAAGCTGCGTTCGTCTACTTGCACGGTTCCTGATAGCCGATCTCTAGTAGTACCCGGAATTGAGGCCGTTACGGCTTCTCTTCCGCCTACTAGTCTGTTGAATAGAGTCGATTTACCGACGTTAGGACGCCCTACAATTGCAACCAGTGGTTGATAGGCTTGTTTAGTATGAGGTGATAACATATTCGGATCCAATTAATCTATTAGTTCAACTTTAACGAAATTTGTTCTTAAAGCTGTTCAAAAATGTGTTCCAATAACGCTTTTTGAGCGTGTAATCGGTTTTCAGCTTGATCGAAAGCTACAGAAAATGGCTTATCCAGCATTCCTTCAACTACTTCTTCGCCATAATGAGCAGGCATATCGTGCATAAATATGGCGTCCTTATTAGCATGTGACATTAGTTCGGGGGTTACTGTATAGCCCTGGAATTGTTTTAGGCGGGCTATTTTTTCATTTTCTTGTCCCATACTTGTCCACACATCTGTATATACCACATCGGCTCCTGCAATTGCGTCGAGAGGGTCTGTGAGAGTTGATATTTGGCAATTATTTGACGAAGCTATTCTGATTGCTTTTTCAAGAGTATTAGAATCTAGGGTATGTTCCAATGGTGATGCGATGACGAAACTGGAACCCACTGATGCAATACCCAATGCTAGACTCCGTGCAACATTATTGGCATCACCTATATAGGCTATTTTAAGTTTGTCTAACCGTCCTTTATGTTCCATGATGGTTTGAAGATCAGCTAAAGTTTGGCATGGGTGTTCAAGGTCCGAAAGTGCGTTTATTACTGGGACAGAGGCATTTGTTCCCATTTCTTCAATGGTGGAATGTAAATTCACTCGTGCAATAATGCAATGTACATAGCGTGACAGTACTTTGGCGATATCGGATATAGATTCTCTATTACCGATTCCAACTTCGTCAGGGCCCATGTAAATGGGGTGACCTCCTAGTTGATGCACTCCAATATCAAAGCTTAATTTTGTTCGTAGTGATGGTTTTTCAAAGAGAAGAGATATATTACTCCCAGATAGAGGTTTAGGGCTTATTGAGGACTTTAATTCGATAGCTCTTTTGACTAAAGCCTTTATCTCCGATGCTTCCAAATCTGTGATTCTAAGGAAGTCTTTGTTTTTCACCTTATTACCTCCAACCAGAATCATATTATAGGGATATCATAGCAATTTGTGCACCTTTATCTAGGGTCCACCTGTGTACTTTGATGGAAAACCAGTTTCCATCTTTCGTTTTCCCACCGCCAGATAGAGCTACGTAGCGAATGAATCGAATTTGTATGATCTTCCCCTTCTTTTACAATCCGGAAGGTAGCTAATACTATATTTTCAGCAAGGTGTATAAGAGAAAAATCGGTTAATGATGATGAAACATTGGGGTTTTTAGCAAGTGCCTCTATGATTTTCGGCTTGTTGTATATTTGCCCTGAACTGCCGAATTCCATAAAATCTTCTGATAGCATCTTAGACATAGTAATCTTGGATGCTCTGATTTCAGGTGTAATGATTTGTATTTCTAAATCCCTAATATGTGACTCAATATTCATAATGTCGTTAACCTAAACTTGTTGTGATTGATTGCGTGAACTTAATCTTCTTGCGATCATTGCGTCAGCGAGAGGACTTTGGTTCGATGCAATGGAAATATCGATAAGAGAAGGCTGCTCCGACTCCGTAGCTCGTTTGACAGCAGCTGTGATTTGGGAAGTTTGGGTGATGTGCTCACCGTAGCCTCCTATCGCCTTTACTACTTGGTCATACCTAACGGTTCTTAGATCGGTGGCTACAGCGCGTCCGTAATAAGCCAGTTGAAAATTACGATCAATTCCCCACACTGAATCATTACCTAAGATCGCTGTAAAAGGCAAACCATGTCGTATCGCAGTATCATATTCCATGGTGTGAAAGCCGATTGAGCCATCCCCTGTGAAGAGAAAAACATCAGATTTCGGTTTAGCTAACTTAGCAGATATTGCAAATGGTAACCCTAAGCCCAAGTGGGCTAGAGGACCCAATCTTAACCAATGTCCTGGGTGATGTGCCTTTAAATATCCTCTACCCCATTGAACAAAATCCCCACCATCAAAAACTAGTATCGCATCATCCGGTATGCATTGTTTAATCGTCTTATATACGCTCATGGCATGAAGGGGTTCTTCATTTGTCGCTTTTGATTCTAGGTTACGTATGTGGTTTCTCTTTGCTTCAAGGAGTGTTTCTACCCAAGCTCTTTCTCGTTTCCATTGTAATGACTGGGCCTTCTCGTTCATTTGATCTACTATCGCACCTAGGTGCCCCATTATGCCTAGAGACACGCCACGATTTCTTCCTATCTCGTGAGCAGATGGATCTATCTGGATAATTTTCGCTTCGGAATTGAAGAACGGAGATAGTCCATATTTATAGCGATGGTCTAGGCGTTTTCCCAGGAGTAGTATGGTATCCGCTTCTCGAAAATAACTAGCCGCTTGATTAAGAGATGCGTCTCCGTATCCTAAGCATAATGGATGATCATCAGATACTATGCCTCGTGCTTGCTCAATAGTGAACAGGGGCAACCCAGTTGTCTCCATAAGCCCTTCCATAGAAGATTGTGACAGTTGGTACCTAGCAGCGTTTGCAGCTATCATTACGGGCTTCTCAGCGCCTCTCAGGAGTTCTAATGCTGTATCTATTAGCTTAGGATCACCAGGGTTTCTTCCGTGGTGGCGATATTCAGCGTTTGTATCTTCTAGCAGAGTATCGTTTGTAATCTCGCTTTCTTGTATGTCCAAGGGTATGGTTAAGTGAACTGGGCCGGTTCTTCCAGAGAGTGCAGTTCGAAAAGCAGTAGCTATCATGTCAGGAATCCTGCTTGGATGTTGGATCATCCAGGAGCCTTTTGTCACTGGTGCGGCCATGCTTACTTGGTCTATTTCTTGGAATGCTAACATCCCAAGTTCTGGAAGTTCACTGCATCCGGCCAAGAATATTACGGGACTTTCAGATGTGAATATATTGGGAAGAACAGACATAGCATTGGAGAAACCGGGGCCTCCAGTTACTAGGGCAACCGCTGGTTCTCCTGTCACACGAGCCCAACCGTCGGCCATTGCCATAGCTGCGCCTTCGTGTCGGGTATCAATGAATTGAATACCTTCATCCTCTGCTGCATCACAAAGGGGAAGAATAGTATCACCTACTAAAGTGAATATAACCCGAATGCCCTCCCGCTTTAGGCATTGCATCAAAAGGTGAGCTCCTGTGATCTTAGGCATTTCACTCCTTAGTTGACTATGATGGCAATTGTAGGGATAGCAACCGTAATCGGCAAGTATTAGTTAAGATTGAAGATAATCGAGGCGATGCTTTTGCTTAGGTTTGAATACTATAATTAGGAATTTGGTATAAACATTAGGTAAACTAATTTTCAACCTAATATTTTAAGGGGGCTTTTGGTGAATATAGGGATTATAGGAGCCGGTGGTGTTGGGGGTTATTTGGGAGGTATGCTTGCCCAAGCTGGACACAGTGTAACTTTAATAGCAAGAGGGGCTCACCTTGAAGCAATTAACAGCTATGGTCTAAAAGTTATACATCGAAAAGGTGAATTTATTGTTTTGGTCGATGCCAAAGACGATAGCGATGGCGTAGGTGTCATGGATCTAGTTTTCTTTACAGTTAAAACCTATGATACAAATCAGGCCTTAGAGCAAATTGGGCCAATGGTTGGTAATGAAACATGTGTTGTTACTCTACAAAATGGTGTGGACAATCACGAAATTATATCGGAGTCAATTGGCAATGATTTTGTTTTGCCGGGTAGTATCTACATTGAAACTCGGATTGATTCACCAGGAGTCATTAAGCAATCCGGCGAGGTCGTCCGAGTTGTACTTGGTGAACCGAATGGGACAATTACAGATAGACTAAGGAATATTCAGATAGTCATCGAGCAATCTGGAATCCAGTGCGATATATCATCAGATATTCAAAAATCTTTATGGACTAAATTTTTATTCATCGCTTCGCTAGCAGGTGTGACAGCAGCTTGCCGTGAACGAATAGGTAAATTAATCGATCAGGTTGAATATGAACGACTGTTATTTGGGGTAATGAAGGAGATTGAGTTAGTCGCAAGGGCTAAAGGAGTTGGCTTAGATGCAAACGTTGTATCTAATGCATTAGATTATGTGAAGACTTCCGCTAAAGATATTGTGGCGTCTATGCATACAGACCTGGAACTAGGGCGCCGTCTAGAGTTGGAATCACTCACCGGAGTTGTAGTTCGAATAGCTAAAGAGAAAGGTTTAAAAACTCCGCTTAATGAACTTTTATATTTAATTTTAAAACCCCATTCTGCGGGCAGAAACTAAAATAATTAGTACAACCATCAGAGTCGGTATTTGAGATCAATCCTAGTTTGGTGGATTGAAGGAACTAAAAGCAGTATCTTTTTAGCGAATGAGTTGCCCGGAGAAGGGCCCGTCCGCCATTTGAGTATAACCATGGCCTTTTTGCGCTACCAACAGCCCCTTAGCTAAATCAGGGCGCCCTGGCGGCTTTTTAGTTTAGTCCAATGCATGAATTTCCACAGGCGAATGTATTTGTGACGTTTTTTATATACTTATGTTAACTATATAGTGTTGTGAAAGTAGTATTCAGAGCGGTCAGATGGATTTCTAATCAAGGAGGGTTATCGAATTTGATTTAATGATCAAATATATTTCCATACCTACGGATAAATTCATTTCAATTAGTGCGTCCGACGTTATTTCAACCTTGAGAGAGGGATCTGGGCCAGTGTGTATGAGGAAGTTTGTTATGAGTGGATCGATTTTTTCTATGGTAGTTGTTAGGATATTGCGGGCACTGATATTTTGCGGCTTTTCCAATGCGAGTAAAATGTCAGCTGCACTTATCGATATAGACGTGACTTCTCCAGTTGGTTCTTGAATATAGGGGACTGCGAGCACCTTAGTCCCAATTTGTACCATTGTAATTCCATGGGTTGCGCGATGTTCAATTATGGTGGCTTCCAATATATTCTGTATTGCTCCTGGGCTCATAATTCTTGACAACTCAGGGTGGTTGAAGAGGGCTTTCGTCCTAGAAAAGAATAGTTGATTGCCTTCATGCATGACCATTGTGTAATCAGATATTTTCAAAACCTCTGATAGCGAGTGTGAGACATAGATTATGGGGATTTGCAACTCTTTGTAGATGTATTCTAGATGAAGTATTATGCTTGCTTTCATACTTGCGTGGAGTGATCCTAATGGTTCATCTAGTAGCAACAGGTCTGGGGATGTAGAGAGAGCTCTCGCCAGTACAATTCTTTGTTGTTCTCCCATCGATAAACCCTCAGTATTTCTATTTAGGAGATGTCTGATTTCTAAAAGATCCACTATAAGTTCTGGTTCAATTGTTCTTTCTTCAGGTTTAGTTAATCTATACCCGTACAGGATGTTTTGCTCGACAGTGAGATGCGGGAATAGCAGATTTTCTTGGAACATATATCCGATGCGCCTCTTGTTAGGTGATATGTTGGTTTGAGAATCGGATGAAAATAATAGCTTCTTGTTGAGACGTATTTCACCTGTATCAGGAATGGTTATTCCTGCGATGCAGTTTAGAAATGTGGTTTTACCACTACCGGATGGACCAAATATGGCCACGATACCGTCAGGGAATGAACCGGACGTTCGTAATTCGAATCTGGGATAAGATTTAGAAAAGTTGAAATTTAGAAAGTCGCTCATTGGTTTCTAAAACCCCGGCGTTTTAACAACATATGGTGAGTAATTAGACTAATAGAAGCTAAAGCAAGGGAAAAGACAATAAGTCGGATTGCATTCCCGTCATCACCGGTTTGTAAATTTGTGAATATTGCTAATGGCAGTGTTTGTGTTTTACCTGGAATATTGCCTGCGACAATCATAGTAGCGCCGAATTCACCTAATCCACGGGCGAATGCAATAAGAGCCGCAGAGATTATTCCCCTATATGCAAGAGGTAATGTAATTGAAGTAAAAGCTTTAATAGGGCCTGCTCCAAGACTTCGAGCCGCTAACTCCATCTTTGGATCGATTCCGGATATGGCGACTTCCATGGCTCTTACCATCAGAGGGAGGGAAACTATACAACAGGCTAATCCTGCGGCTACCCAGGTAAAAACCACATTTATGCCCAGAGTTTGGTATAAGAGACTACCTATTGGACCTTGTCTACCCAAGACGATTAGCATGACATATCCCGTGACAACAGGTGGAAGGACAAGAGGAAATGATACTAGAATGTCTAGTACCGCTTTACCTTTGAATGAAGATCTAACTAAAACCCATGCGATGCCAATGGCAAGGGGTAGTCCTAGTATGGTTCCCAGGCTGGCAGCCTGTAAAGACACTAAGATTGCTTGAATATCAGGCGAAGATAACATCTTCATCCCCCGGTCCATTATTCGGGATAGTATACACTGCTAGTTATAGGTTCCATCAATAGTCCAAATCCGTACTTTTCGAAAACTTCTTGTGCGTGGGTTGATTGTAAAAAGTCGATAAAAGCATTAGCCAATTGTTTACGTTCCGATGTATCCAAAACGGCGGCAGGGTAGACAATTGGTGAGTGGAATGAGCCCGGTATGGGGGATACAACTTCGACATTTTGATTCTTGAAAGTATCTGTAACATATACAATCCCAGAATCTGCATTTCTAAACTGCACCCATGCTAGAGCAGTTTTAACATTCCCTCCAAAAACTAATTTTGCTTCCACAGATTCCCACAATTCCATGTTAGTGAGCACTTCTTTTGAGTATTTGCCTGAGGGAGCCAGCTTAGGATCAGCAATTGCTATAAGTTTGCTATTAGCAAGAACTTCGGAAAAGGACCCATTTCTTTGGGTATTTTTTGGCACAATTAGGACTAGCTGGTTGGTTAACAGATTCACCATACGAGTAGATTGGATAGTTTTAATTGAGTTTTCACCTGCGGCTATAAATATGTCCGCAGGCAGTTCCCTTTTAAGTTGGTTGGACAAGGTGATAGAGCCAGCAAATGTAAATTGAAGTTTGACATTTTCACGTTTTTCAAAATCATTTGCTAATTCTGAAAGGGGCTCCTTTAAGCTCGCGGCGGCAAAAATCATTAGTTGGTCTTTCTGGGTGCACCCAAGTCCGGACAATAAAAGACAGCAAGCAAAAATTAAAGGTAGAAGCCTAGGCCTAGATTTGATTTCCATATGATTGTGTTAATCCTATTTAGGAGGCTTGTACACCATACAATATAATGGTCTAGCATAGAAGGGATTTATAATATTGGGTATACTTGATATGCGACTAGAACATAGGGTAGACAGTGTCCACCCTATGACTGGGGAGGGTGGTGTTTCATTCATGCATGGTGATTATGTTTACTAGGAGTTATTTATGGACTTAGAATTGAAAGGTAAATCAGCGTTGGTGACAGGAGGGAGTAAAGGTATAGGTTTGGCGACAGCTCTGGCGTTGGCTGAGGAAGGCTGTAATGTTGGGATATGTGGGCGCGATCAGACATCCCTGATGGAGGCTGAGAAAAAGATTAAGGAATTTGATGTCGAAGTTCAATGGGTAGTGGCCGATGTGCGTAATAGAAATGAGGCTTTGAAATTTGTAGAGGAATGTGCGAATAAGCTGCATGGTTTAGATATATTGGTTAATAACGTGGGAGGATCATTTGGGCATGGGAAGCTAATCGATAGTGACTTAGACGATTGGCATCGGACCTTCGAAATTAGCCTATTCCAAGGCGTAAATATGATCAAATTGGTTCAGCCGTATATGCAGTCCATGGGTGGCGGGAGTATCGTGAATGTATCTTCTATATCGGGCTGGGCAGAACAATTGGCGGGAAGTGGTCAATATGGTAGTTCGAAGGCTGCCTTGATATTTGCAACAGAGAGGTTGGCATTGGAGCTCGTGCAATTCAACATAAGGGTTAATACGGTTTCTCCAGGCTCCATATTGGGTGCCGGAAGCTGGGATAAAATGGCAAAAGAGTCAACTGAGGAATTTATGGAATATGTAAAGGATGGGTTTCCAATGGGAAGATTGGGTTTTCCTCACGAAATAGCGAATGTGATTACATTCCTTGTCTCTTCTAAGGCTAATTGGATTAACGGTAGGAATATTCCAGTGGATGGTTTGCAGCAGCCAGTACCGGTCAGGAATCGTAGGCCATGGTAAATGTAGTTAACATAACGAGATATTTATATTGATTGGGTTTATATTAGGGAAGTGGGTTGCATAGACAGGAATCAAAAAGTATATTAGACATATTAATGATTATGGGTAGACGGGGTTTGACATGGGTATGACAATTGGGCAGGCAGCGACTACCCTTGGTGTTTCCGAAAAGACCATTCGACGGCGTATAAAAAAGGGCCTATTAGAAGCAAGGTTGGTTGGAGAACCTCCACATTACGAGATAGACGAGTCGATAATTGGCGTGAGGGAAGAAGTGTCTAGTCAACCTGAAGGGGATGACCGACCTGTGAAAGAGGCGATTGACCAGACTACATTTGGAGTCAGAGGGTACGAGGATCTGGTTGATATGTTAAAAAAGCAGCTTTCGGAAAAAGACGGCCAAATTAAGGAACTTCATATCTTGTTGCAGGCTGCTCAAGAGCAAACGGGCCGGATTCTTACTGCTGGAGTGCAAGGGAGACGGCGTTGGTGGTGGCCTTTCGGTTAGGACTATTACCCTCTGCTAATCCTAGCGTGGGAGAGTGAAGTAGAAAACCGAGCCAGAGTTTGGGATCGATTCTACCCATATGTTTCCGCCGTGGCGTTCAATAATCTTTTTACAAATTGGAAGACCTACTCCAGTCCCACTATATTGGGTTTTGCTGTGTAATCTTTGGAATATCATGAAAATACGGTCATGAAATCTAGGTTCAATGCCGATTCCATTGTCTCTGAAAGCAAATAGCCATTCATTTTCTAATGGAGTAGCATCAATGTGGATTTGCGGGGATTGAGAGCCTCGAAATTTTATTGCATTGCTAAGCAAGTTTTGAATAACTTGAGTCAATTGAATGTAGTTAGCCGAAACCTTTGGGACGTTGCCGTGCGTGATGGATGCCCCTGAAGCTTTGATGGAAATTTCTAGGTTTGAAATGGCTTGCAATATTGATGATTCAATATTGATGTCCTCAGATAAATCTTCAGTATGACCGATTTGTGAATATAAGAGTAAGTCGTTAATTAGATTATACATTTGGTTGGATGCGTCGAGTGCGTATTGAATGAATGCATGAGCATTTGTATCCAATTCCCTTTGGTATTTGTTTGCTAGGAGTTGAACATAATTGGAGACAACTCTTAAAGGTTCCTGAAGATCATGGGAAGCTACATAAGCGAACTGTTCAAGATCAGCATTAGATCTTGCCAAGTCGGTTGCCTGGTTTTCAAGGATTCGATTAGCGTCGATGAGTTCAGATGAACGTTCGTGTTCAGCTTCAGCAAGGCGAGCATTTTCTAAAAGGGATCCAATTGCATCTGCTACGGCTGAAATATGCTTCATAGTGCCTTTGGTATATGTATTGTGCTTCCAGGAATTTAAATGCAGAACTCCTCTGATCTCATTACCAACTTTTATAGGTAAAACCGCCACAGATTGTAGTCCAGTGGCAATTACTTGGGGTAAGGCTAAAGGGTGTGAGGGGTAGTTGTTGGTGACCACGGCTTTGCCAGTCATGAAGGCTTGGCCAGCTAATCCCTCGTGGTAAGGTAGTATTAGGGCAGGAGCGAAAGCTTTACTTTCGGTACCTGCGGCTGCAACCATTCTTAGCCCGTTCTGAATTTCATCAGGAACTCTTAAGGCGGCGATATCGCTATTAGCGACTTTAGCTAACACTTTCAAAACCAACTCGACTTTTTCTTCGAATGCGCCAGACTGGACTAGGATATTGGCGATGTCTATTTGTGCTTCCAGTTCGACACTCCGAGTCTGCAGTTGTTCTTGGGATTTCTGAAGGGATGTAATATCAAGAAAGTATGCAATCGTTGTAGAGCCGGTTTTGTATAGTATATTGTTGGCAACGACTCGGATTGATTTCTGGGCACCAATGTGATTAACAATGGAGGATTCCAACTGTGAACTTCGGCTTCCACTTATAAGCGCCAAAAGTTTTTTGCGGTCTGTTGTTTTAAAACAAGTTAATAGATGATCAATCGTTGAGGACGAAAGCATCTCTTTACTAGTTACCCCTGTAATTGATTCGAATTGCTTATTAACCATTAGGAAGCGCTTCTCGGCAATAACACAAACGCCTATGGGTAAATTCTCATAGAGGTCGTTTAATATGTTTGTAATTGGAGTCTTTTTGACAGGTGTCATTTAGCTTCCGAGGCTACGAAATTGGGCTCATTATTCCACCTCGCAGGTTAAATCGCAAGATTGATGCGATGAATGATGAGAATTAAAATTGGTCTTATGGAATTGATGCGTGGAATACAATAACATAACCTAGGCTATTAGGTTATAATAGTGAACAAGTTGATTTGATCTAAGGGGGTTACTCGGATTTATGTCAGAAGAATTAGTCCAGGCCAATCACGAGATTTTGTTGGTTGAGGATAATCCAGCCGATGTAAGATTAGTAACCGAAGTATTGGGTGACCCTTCTGTTAACATAACTGTTGCCGAAAATGGTGAGGAAGCTTTGGCTGTTCTTAAGGGGGATTCTGGCAATAAGCCTTTGTGGCCTGACCTTATTTTGCTGGATTTAAATATGCCTAAAATGGATGGATTGGAAGTATTAACCGAAATTAAAAAGGACCCTCAGCTTAGAGTCATTCCGGTAGTAGTAATGACTACCTCTGAGCGTGAGCAAGATATAGTCAAAAGTTATGATTTGCAGGCTAGTGGTTATATACGTAAACCTATGGACTTGATCGAATTTATGGATTTAATTAAGGCCGTCAGAGATTATTGGCTTAAATTCACGACCTCTCCAATGGGGTATTTGCGTGAAGGAAGCAAGCTGGAAGAATAGATCACATTCACAATTTGGGGCTGTAGCTCAGCTGGGAGAGCGCCGCCTTTGCAAGGCGGAGGTAGGGGGTTCGAGTCCCCCCAGCTCCACCATAGTTCACAAATAGTATAAATTGGAACTAGAGCAAAGTAATTGATGGACCTGTAGACATTCATTATGGATATCAATTCGGACAACAAAAATAGAGATTTCATTAGAGATATCATTGCGAGAGATATTAGCTCGAAAAAAATTGATGGCAAAATAACTACTAGGTTTCCTCCGGAGCCAAATGGTCATTTGCATATTGGACATGCAAAATCTTTGTGTCTTAATTTTGGTATTGCACAGGAGACTGGTGGTATTTGCCATCTTAGGTTTGATGACACTAATCCAACTAAGGAAGCTATTGAATATGTCGAATCAATAAAACAAGATATAAGTTGGCTTGGATGGGAATGGGGGGATCATCTCTATTTTGCTTCTGATTATTTCGAATCCCTGTATGCTTTTGCTGTAGTTCTAATAGAGAAAGGGAAAGCTTATGTTGATGATCTCAGCCACGATAAAATTAGGGAATACCGAGGGACGTTAAATGAACCCGGGGTTGAGAGTCCTTACAGATCTAGAAGTCCTGATGACAACCTGGATCTCTTTATGAGGATGCGTAAAGGGGAATTTGCCGAAGGGTCCCGGGTTCTTCGTGCGAAAATTGATATGGGTTCAGGGAATCTCAATATGCGAGACCCGGTCCTTTATAGGATTATTAAATCACCTCACCATCGTACAGGGGAGTCTTGGTGTATTTACCCGATGTACGATTTCGCTCATGGACAGTCTGACTCTATAGAAAATGTTACACATTCTCTTTGCACCATGGAATTTGAGGATCATAGGCCGTTATACGATTGGATTATTGGGGTTTTAGGTATTCACCATCCTCAACAAATAGAATTTGCCAGATTGAATTTGACTCATACGGTGTTAAGCAAGCGCAAACTTGGAGAGTTGGTCGAAAATAAATATGTCACTGGATGGGATGATCCACGTATGCCTACGTTATCAGGTTTACGGAGACGAGGGTATACTCCAGCGGCCATCAAAAACTTTTGTGACCGTATCGGTGTCTCCAAACGTCAAAATACTATAGAGATAGAACTCTTGGAACATTGCGGACGAGAAGATTTAAATCGCACAGCGAAACGAGTAATGGGAGTGCTCAATCCGATCAAGGTAATAATAGATAATTTCCCTGAGGATCACGTTGAGGAATTAGAGGCGCTTAATAATCCAGAGAACTACGAAGCGGGTGTTCATAGCGTTCCTTTTACTAAGGAATTGTATGTTGAATCAGATGATTTTCAAGAAAACCCTTCGAAGAAATTCTATAGATTATCACCAGGACAAGAAGTAAGATTACGATATGCTTATTTTATAAGATGTGTAGGGATAGATAGAGATCAACAGACCGGAGAAATTATTGCTATACATTGTACTTATGATCCGGAAACCAAGGGTGGGCAGTCTCCTGATGGTCGCAAAGTAAAGGGTACAATTCATTGGGTTTCAGCTTCCCACTCGGTGGAAGCTGAAATTAGGATTTATGATCACTTGTTTTTAAATGAAAGACCGGATCAGATAGATGACTATATGTCGGCTCTCAATCCGAATTCAGTGACAATTCTTAAGTCTTGCAAAGTTGAACCTAGTGTTGTGGGTGATCTGCCTGGCATAAATTACCAATTTGAACGGGTCGGATATTTTTGTATAGATAATATGGATTCAACTCCAGATGATTTGGTTTTTAATCAAACCATGCCGCTTAGGAGCTCCTGGGCTAAAACAAAAACTGCCCAGGGTCAGAATTAGAGTAAATATTCATTAATGTGGAGTGTGGTTCTGCTTCTAAATCCATAGTAGGCTCACTGAGAAGCTCGTACAGCTAATCGTGACCTAATAGGACTATTTCCCCGTTGTATTTGTCAGTGCAGTGAGCTTACAGCCCATCTTGGAGGTTTGGATTAGTGGATCTCTGGATGACTGATATTAACATAATATCTGATTGATAAAAATAAATTTTGTTGAATTTATATGTTAGTATAGGAGCGTCTTTTGAGGACATGATATACGGGAGAAGTTATGGAATATAGAAGCTGGTCAAACAGAGGATACTTTGTCCTTATGCTAGCGTTTTTGGTTTGGATCGTAAGTTGTGGTGGAACAAGCCCTAGTTCGGAGGTTCCAGAGGCGCCTGTAGTGTCCACCGTACCACCAGTAACTGTTGAGTCAATCGCAGAAGCTACTCCCTCTCCAACTCCGATGGAAATTACTCCAGCTAAAACCGTTGAGTCCAAAGCTATCTCTGAGCCTACTGCTACTCCGAAACCTGTGATTACTCCAAACCCGACGGCTGCCCCAAAAAAGGATTCGTTACCTCCTGTTATTAAACCAGCTCCTACCGTCACAGCTAAACCAAGAGCTACAGCGACACCTACACCTCAACCAACTTCTACACCGACACCGACACCTCAACCAACTCCCACACCGACGGTAATGGTTCAACCTACTGTCTATGAAGATTTCAACTTTTCCATTAGCCTAGACGACAAGGTGGATATAACGACTACTGGATGGAGTGAGGATAGTGCAACTCAGGATCAGGGTGTAGTGTATTTTCCCTACAAAGGAGTTAATGCTATATTGATTTGGATGCCTGCCGGAAGTGATACCGCAGATACGGTATTGACCAATCACTATAACCTTTTCACAACTAGCCAACCGGACAATGAATTCACTATTATTAGTGAAGGTGAAATTGCCGTTGGGACTGAAACTGGGGCTTATGGGACCTTTGTTGCTGCTGATTCATCAGGAGCCAGTACAGGTGGAGGAATAATTGGAGGCTGGATTTGTTCAAATTCGGCCACATCATTTGGCTTGACTGTAACTACTGATCTCGATGCCACAACATTGCAAATCAGATTTAGCAGGCTCATAAGTAGTTTTGGCTGTTCCCTTTAAAGGAGGAGAAGAATGAAACGATTACTATATATTGCTGCTGTGACATTAATTGCTCTTAACTTTGTTCTTCCTGCTTCAGCAGATCGTCATGATACCCATAATAATCAAGGTAATAATCCACCGGTCCAGCATAATCAAAGTAATAATCCGCCGGCACATGGTGATCCTCCAAAGGGAGATCGATCCAACAATAATTCCTCATCCAATTCACCTGCAACCAACACGCGTCAACATGACGAGAACCGCCCTCAGGATCAACATGGTGGCGGTCCCATAACTGGCATTCGAAGTGATAATCCTGATCCAACGTCTAGGATGCCCAATGCCAACATTAACCCAGGGGAATTCACTGGGATTGATGGCGGTGACGATCATACAGCAGAACCAAAGAACGTACCTAGGCAGAGAACGACTGCTGCAATGGATGCTTCAAAACGGGCATCCGAGATAGTTAATTTTGAGGATAGAGAATTCTCTGAAATCCAAAGCATTATTAATGATTTAGATGAGCATGGCCTTGAGGGGTTAAGCTCTGAAAAAGGAAAGATAGGAGACCTGGCATTCCAGGTAGAAGACTTTAGTCAGGTTACTAGGGGTAAGGCAGATGAATTAGCCAACCATTTTGGAGAGGAAGACTTCAAAAAATTTGCTACTGAGGAAGGAAGGCTTGGGGATCTGGCAAGC
>CAZPLA010000072.1:0-3663 GCA_964587385.1 uncultured Dehalococcoidia bacterium
CAGGCTTTCGCCCATTGCCCAAAATTCTTTGCTGCTGCCTCCCGTAGGAGTGGGAGCCGTGTCTCAGTCTCCCTCTTGCTGACCATCTTCTCAGACCAGCTACCCGTCTTAGGCTTGGTGGGCCGTTACCTCACCAACTACCTGATAGGACGCGAGCCCCTCCTTGAGCCCCTTGCGGGTTTCCTCTTAAAACCAGGGTTTCAAGAGCTTATGCGGGATTAGCATCGATCTCTCGAAGTTATACCCCACTCTAGGACAGGTTACTCACGCGTTACTAAGCCGTTCGCCGCTTTCCCTTCCGGCAAGCCGGAAGTTCTCGCTCGACTTGCATGCATTAGACGCACCGCCAGCGTTGACCCTGAGCCAGGATCAAACTCTCTAAACAATTACCTTCCTTCCACTATGCAGTTGTTAAGGTGCTATATGAAAAAGCGAGCCTCTCGGAGTAGAGGCAAGGTGGTTTATTATAGATAACCTGGTAATCCAGTGTCAATACTAAGTTTGACCAAAAATATAAGGTAATTTAGAAAGGAAATTGAAGCTAGTGAAGGCGTTAGATCCTACATTGACAAGGCATATGTGAGATGGTACGGTGGCCACCCAACTAGCGGGGGTTTGATAGACATAATATATTCTCCTAGGTGTTATAGAATATATTAATGCCGGAAAGGAGTCAGGGGGTGACCCTAAGGGTCGCTATGGATACCGGATTAGAATTTGGCCAATGGGATAAACTTCAGGAACTTTGCTCCTCCGTTTTTTCGGAACGTCCTTTGTTTGTAGCTAGCAATAGAGGTCCATTGGAGCATTATATCAACCCCACAGGTCGGATAGAATCTAGAAAAGGCAGCGGAGCCATTGTTACTGCCTTGAATGCTTTAACTCAAATGGTTGATTTGACGTGGATATCTGCGGCACTCGGTGAGGGCGACCGTAGAATGATTGAAGAAGGAAATGAGACGAAGGTCAAATCTAATTTGCCTGGGCAAAGAATATACGCCCGATATGTTAATATACCCCGCAGGACTTATCATAAGTATTACAATGTTTTTTGCAACCCATTGCTTTGGTATTTGCAGAACTACATGTGGAATTTTCCTTATAACCCTAATCTGGGAGCAGACGTTCATCAGGCGTGGAATACAGGATATGTAACTGTGAATGAATTATTTTCTGAAGCTGTCAAAAATGAGAGCTTAGAAACAGGAAAAGATCAGATCATTTTAATCCATGATTATCATCTTTATTTGTTAGGAGGATTTGTTAGGCAGCAATTCCCTAATGCAATAATGCAGCACTTCAGTCATATTCCTTGGCCAAGTGCACAACATTGGTTGATGTTACCTAAAAATATACGCGAGGCTATTTTCAGGAGCATGATAGCCAATAATATTCTTGGATTTCAATCTAAAAGGGATGTTCGAAACTTTCTTACTTCTTGTGAGGAATTCGTTCCGGATTGCCAAGTTGATTATTCAAAATCCTCAATCTCCAGTAGCTTAGGGAATTGTTATGTAAAAGCTTACCCGATCTCAATTAATTTAGATGATATACAGCGAATAGCTGATTCACCTCGGGTTAAAGAATACCAGCAAGAATTGAAGAAACAAATTAGCAATAAGGTAATAGTTAGAGTGGATCGCGGGGAACCAACTAAAAATATTGTTAGAGGATTTAAAGCATTTGAGTTGTTACTCAACAGATATCCTGATCTGAGAGGCAATGTATCCTTTTTGGCTTTTGTTGTACCTTCTAGACCCCACATCCGCCAATATCAGAGATATATGGATGAAATTAATCGAACGGTTAGTGATATTAATTCTAGATTTGGTACGGAATCTTGGCAACCTATAGTGACGTACTTGGAGAATAACTATACACAAGCTGTAGCTGGATTGAAGCTTTATGACGTGTTATTAGTTAATCCGGTTGTTGATGGAATGAATTTAATTGCCAAAGAAGGACCAATAGTCAATCAAAGGAATGGAACAGTCATATTATCTGAAACTACTGGTGCCTTTGAAGAATTAAAGGATTGGGTAGTTGGAGTTGCGCCTACGGATATAGAGGGGACTATGAATGCAATGTATCAGGCATTAGCTTTGACTGATGTAGAAAGGGAATTGAATTCTGAAGGGTTGATTAAACACCTTAGGCATAAAGATATCAGTAGTTGGTTATGTGACCAGCTCTCGGATATCTCTGATCTAATTGGTAAAGGTTAGGCTGTTAACCAAGTGAGATTTAGCAACCTTATTACTAATACATTGAGGACTGAACCCTCCGAGGCAGAGAGTTCCAGCCATAAATTTATGTTAAAGTCTGGCATGATTACGCAGATAGCCTCTGGAGTTTACGCATATATGCCATTAGCATGGAGGTCGCTACGTAAGATAGAAACCATTATTCGTGATGAAATGGATTCTATTGGGTCTCAGGAAATTCGGTTGCCTGTATTACAACCTATAGAATACTGGGAGGAGTCAGGACGCAGAGTTTCATTTGGGGATAACTTATTCACATTGATGGACCGGAGAAAAAGATCCCTAGTTATGGCACCAACACATGAAGAGATTATCAGTTTTATTGCCAAAACCTATGTTAGAAGTTATCGCGACTTACCACAAATTCTTTATCAGATACAAACTAAATTTAGGGATGAACCTCGTCCGAGAGCGGGTTTAATACGAGTTCGTGAATTTGACATGAAGGACGCCTATAGTTTGGATGTGGATGAAGCTGGTCTGGATGTTAGTTATAAATCAATGGAAGCAGCATATAGGAATATATATAGAAGATGTGGATTACCAGTAATTATGATTGAAGCCGACAGTGGAGCCATAGGAGGAAAAGAGTCTAATGAATTTATATTGCCGGCCTCCTCTGGTGAAGACACTGTCATAATTTGTTCCGGATGCGAATATAGCGCGAATTTAGAAAAGGCGGTGGCAGTTAAGTCTGACTTAAAAACTGAAAAACAGCTAGCCGTAGAAGAAATCAATACCCCTAACGTTACTTCAATTCATGCCTTGACTGAGCTTTTGCAAGTCGACGATGCAGATACATTGAAAACTGTCTTTTATATGGACGGTGACCAACTTTTAATGGTTACGATACGAGGTGATTTCGATGTAAATGAAACCAAACTGAAGAACTACACCAACGGTCATGAATTGAGAATTGCTTCTAAGAATGACATTTTGAATCTGGGGTTGGTGCCTGGTTTCGCATCTCCTGTTGGTATTACTGGGGTACGTAGCATAGGAGATGATTCTGTCCTATTGGGTTCTAATTTTATATCAGGAGCTAATCAATCTGATAAACATTTAAAAAATGTTAATTATGGAAGAGATTTTACATTTGATGAAATAGGTGACTTTTCACAGGTGAAGCCAGGTCAAGAGTGTAGTAAATGTGGTGGAATACTGGAATCAATTAAAGGTATAGAAGTATGACATATATTTAAATTTGGAACTGTGTTTAGTGATATGCTTGATGTATTCTATGTAAACAGAGAAGGGTAGCAAAGCCCGATATTGATGGGTTGTTATGGGATTGGGATTGGGCGTCTTTTGGCGGCTGCTATAGAACAAAACCACGACGAAAGAGGAATCGTGTTTCCTATGCCAATCGCTCCTTATCAGGTGAATCTAATTGGTTTAA
>CAZPLA010000073.1:0-21894 GCA_964587385.1 uncultured Dehalococcoidia bacterium
ACTTCACCATCTCTAGCTATATCTATTGGCAAACGGAACCCAGGTCCTCCAGAGGCCCCTCTTCCTATTGTTTGACTATATGTATATTCCCTTCCTTTAACTTTAATAGCATCCATAGCAATCACCTAAATCATTCGAAATTACTTATTTTTTAATTGCTCAATCCTGTCTCTTTGCCAGGATGTTGCTTGTTCCAATTGTTGATTTTCGTGCTCCAGTCTTCGTATTTTCTTTTTATTAATATATAGCTGTAAGGCCATAGAAAAAACAATTACTCCAAAAACGACGAAAATTAAGGTTTTCAAATAAACCCCTCCAGGCCTTAAGCAGGTCAAATCATTCCGAACATTTAAACCCTAATGTCTATTAAAAATTCGACTGGACAATAGTTCACAAATTTGTATCCAGAGGATGCCAATCTAACGAAGGATGCATAGTATGCCAATTAGTCGTCTGCTCATATGCATGCCCGACTTTAAATATCAGATCTTCCCTAAAATGACTTGCCATTATCTGCATTCCTACCGGCAAACCATCCGTATCAAATCCACATGGTATTGACATAGCTGGAGTTCCAGCCAAAGCAGCAGGCATTGTGGAATTTAACCCACGTAGCGCTTTACCAGTAGAGTCTGAAATCCCAGACCGTCGTACAGCTTCTTCACGACTAGTTAGTGGCTCTTCATAATTGATTTTTCCAGCAGTCGATGAAGAAGTAGGGCTTAATAATATATCGTATTTCTCATACAAACGTAGCCATTCTTTTCTAAAAAGAGCTCTTATTCTCATGGCTTTCAGAGCTAACTGACTAGGTATCAATCCGGACGACAACAATCTTGTGCGAAGGTTTCGACCATAATCCTTAGGTCTCTCTACCAACCATTGTCTGTGGAAATCCACTCCTTCCACAATAGCTACGGAAGATGCAGCTGCCCCCATATCAGTTAAGAAAGGAAAGGCTACTTCTTCAACAGTTGCCCCCAATGATTCCAAATGAAAAGCTGCATCCTTCAATGCCTTATGTACTTCCTCATTCGTATTATCCAAATTCATAAGTTCCTGTATAATACCAATGCGTATCCCTTTCAATTCTGTCCCTAAATTCTTCGTGTAATCCTGGACAGGAATCTTCGAAGTTTGTGGGTCATTAGCATCATATCCAGCAATTACATTCATTATCAATGCGGCGTCTGCAACAGGCCTAGTCATAGGACCAGCGGCATCCATAGACCAGGCTATTGGTAGAAGACCATATCTACTTACCCGTCCCCAAGTTGGCCGTAATCCCACAATTCCATTAGCAGAAGCTGGGGCTCTAATTGAACCACCCGTATCTTCACCTAATGCAATCGCGCACAAAGAAGCAGCTACCGCAATTCCTGAGCCTGTACTAGAACTAGCGGGAGTTCGTTCAGGATTCCAGGGATTCCTAGGCGGATCTCCATATTTGAAGGGATCCCCCATTCCTGCAGCAAATTCGGTCATATTAAGTTTGCCCAAAAGGATAACTCCTTGTTCCTTTACCCTTTTTATAGTGGTGGCATCTCTTTTGGGAACATACTCACCCAGTATAGTTGAACCTCCAGTAGTCAATATTCCCTCTGTTTCAAATTGATCTTTAACTCCCATTGGGAGTCCATGCAACGATCCTAATTGATCGCCTTTCATAACCATCTCTTCAGCTTTTATAGCAGCAGAAATAGCATCATCCTTGCAAACTGTTATATAGGCATTAAGTTGACCGTCATATCGTTCTATTCTTTCCAAATAAGCTTTAACTAATTCCACGGGCGAAACTGCTTTAGTAGCTATTAGCCTTGCCAGTTCAGAGCCGCTAAGTCTCGTCATTGCATTGCTATCCATACGAATTCTCCTAAACCAAAAAAATATGATGCATGCAGATTCTATCTGCCAAGAGCAAAGGAATCTAATCGAGGATCCGCGCCACCGATTAATGTTCCAATTTCATGATCAACCATAACCCCACAAAGACCAGGAGAACGATTACCCCAATCAGCTATTCGCTCAACCTTATGGCCCCTATCTTCTAACTGACCAATCACTTCAGAAGATATTCGACCTTCAATTTGCAGTGATCCGGGAAGGTAACTATGCGGCCAAAAGGAGTTTGGGAAACTTAAGCTTCCAACTCTGGCTTCTTCTACCGCCTGTTGCGTATCCATCCCAAACTCAACCATATTCAAAAACATCTGTACCATACCCTGTACTTGGAAATCCCCACCCGGTGTCCCAAAAGGCATATACAAACGACCATTTTTGAAAGCCATTGAGGGGTTAGGAGTAAGCCTAGGTCTCTTGAATGGTTCCAATCTCGAAGGATGATCCTCCTCTAACCAACTCTGACTCCCACGGTTAGAAATAATCATACCTAACCCAGGAACTAATGGAGAGCCCCAAATGCCATCACTGGGAGTGGCCGAAAAGGCATTACCCCATTTATCCACTACACACGTGTAACTTGTATCAGGTCCTCCTGGCCCAGCTTTGGCCTCAGGAGGCGTTACATACAACGGTTCACGCATTATTCCTTGGTGTGGCCATGGATTCCCCATCGGTGGCATTCCATTGAATGCCTTAACGAGATCAATCATATTTCGTCTTTCATCTGCATAGCTTTTAGATAAGATCCCTTCAGTAGGAACATCTGCAAACTCAGGATCTCCATAGTAGTAATGTCTGTCTGAAAAGGCTAATTTAATAGACTCCGTCAAAACGTGAATATAATCTGTAGAGTTGAGACCCATTTTCTGCAAGTCAAACCCTTCCAATATATTAAGTATCTCAATAAGAGAAGGTCCTTGACACCAAAAACCGCAAGTATAAATACTATAATCCCCGTAGTGCCCAGATTCAGGTTTTTCGATACCCACATTAAATTTTGCGAAGTCCTCTAATGAAAGAAGCCCACCTTGAGACTGAGAGAATGCAACCATTTTTTCTGCGATAGCGCCCTTATAAAAATGGTCTCTTGCCGCTCTTATGGCAGCATTACGACCTCTCCAAGAATTGGCACGTTCAACTTCTATCATTTCCCAAAAAACACCAGCCAAATCTTTTTGCACCAATGGTTGTGACGGCTTAACAGGAAGACCCGTAGGCGCCATAACTGAAAAATTGTATTCCCATTTTTGAGGAGCCGCGGCCATGTTGTTAAGAGACTGACAAAGTTTAGCAGACATCGGGAATCCTTCCGAAGCCAGTCTCATAGCTGGAAGAACTACCTGTTCAAAAGTCATAGTGCCATACAATTCTAGTGCTGTAAGCCAAGCATCACATGCAGCCGGAACCACCGACCTCAAGATGCCATCAGGTATTTCACCATAGTTGCTTTTAAATTCTTTCAAGTCAGCTGCTTCAGGCCACCTACCCAAACCACTTATGGATACCATTTCATCTCTTTCCGCAATATACACAATGATAGGAGCAACTCCTCCAAAGCTAGTGAAGTGAGGTTGAGTAACATTTATTGCAATACCAGATGCTACCCCTGCGTCAACAGCGTTACCTCCAGCTTCCAGCATTTGATACCCTGCCATAGAAGCATAGAAGTTGCCAGACGAGATTACATGGTTAAGACCCATAACCGGAGGTCTATAAGAATTCATTCCATTTGGTGGCATAAGTTAACTCCTAGTTTAGTAAATGGGAGAATAGAGAGCCCACGAATGACTGTCAAGTGACATTAGTCAAAGGCTAGCGTCTCCAAACGTGACTCCCCATAATTGTTACCCCATATTTATAAATTTATTTAATAGAACCACCTAGAGGAGATCTAGGTCCTTTGCAATCAAGAAACTTGCCATAGCCCGGTTTCTGTTCAAGTTTTCCTTGATTTAACAATACTTTGCCACGTAAGAGACTCATCCATGGTTTTCCAGTAATCTTCCAACCCTCAAACAGAGTATATCCCACGTTACTTAGATGATCTTTAGCCCTAATCTCCATGTTTTGATCGGGATCAAAAATGCTCAGGTCAGCGTCTGAACCAACTTGTATAACACCTTTTTGAGGATACAAACCAAAAATACGAGCAGGGTTTTCTGACATAACTCTAGCAAGCCAAGGAAGAGTTAACCCACGTTTTACCACTCCTTCACTAAAAGCCAACGGAGCTAAGGTTTCTATGCCAGGCGCTCCAAATGGAATTGGCTTCCCCTCAGGGTTAACAAATATATTGTCCCATCCTGCCTTTTTATCCTCCATCAAACTAGGAGAATGGTCACTACCTATAGCTGAAATGTATCCTAATTCCAATCCTTTCCATAGTGCAGTTTGATCTATCCCGTTGCTCGGCCTAAGAGGAGGACCAATTTTAGCAAGTGGTCCAACCTTAGCTAATTGTTCATCGTTCAAAAGTAGATATTGAGGACAAGTCTCAGTCCATACACGATTCCCGGATGCCTGTGCTAGTTTTATACGCTCGAGACCCAAATGACTACTAAGGTGGACCACATAAACTGGGCAATTAGTTACCGCACCCATTTGTATGGCTCTATTTATAGCTTCTTCTTCTGCCCAATCTGGACAGGCTTTAGGGAAATCAGTCGGATGCACACAGTCATCTCCCATAAGTTTGTCTTCCAAATAATCGATAATGTTTCCACTTTCGCAATGTAATTGCATTACCCCACCACCCCTAGACACCATCTCCATCGCATTACAAATGTGGGCATCATCAGACATTCCTCCGCCCTTCTTATAAGTCATGAACATCTTGTAAGATTTCACACCCATCTCCAAGGCCTTTGGAAGACCTTCTAATATGCGTGGTTGATTGGAAATCATAAAATGAAAGGCAAAGTCCAAAACGGATGTAGAATTAATCTCTTCTCTATGACGATTTATAGCATCAGGAAGAGTATCGTCTCTATCTTTAAATGGAACTCCAAATGGTAAGAGAGTAGTTATACCTGAATGTGCAGCAGCAATAGAACCCAATTCGTAGCTATCTATCCGGTCCAAATGAACGTGGCAATCCATTAGCCCTGGCAAAATATATTTGTCGGAAGCATCAATATAAATATCCGCTTTGGGAAGGAGATCGTATGGACCTATAGCCACTATTTTCTCCCCGGAAATCGCTATTGAAGATTCATATACTTCAGATGGTGTCACTACTTTACCGCCAACAACTATGGTATCTACTCTTTGTCCGTTAATATTCGACATTCTCATCCTCCGATTAGCATCGACTTGCGAGTATTATATCCGCAAGTCGGTATTTATGGAATTATAAAAAGCTGAACATGTGACAATTGCTAAAAGTATGGTAGATTCATTCAAGTCATTGACGGTATCTTTTAACGGCACTACAATCAGGTGTGTCAATAATCCGAAATTACAATTAACTAAATCAATGCGGGTGGTATCGCCCATTAGTGAGCGATACCCATTGTTAAGGAGGAGTAATTTGACAAAGCTCATCTTTGGCACTGGTATCTATTCTTACGAAGTTATTCAGCCCTTCGGCGTTTTACCAAACGGAATAGAATTTGGTGAAACAAGTCACGTCGCCCTTGATTCCAAAGACAGGATTTACCTAACTCAACGCTACGGCATACCTATTCTAGTTTTCGATTCCAAAGGTAATTTCTTAACCGGACTCGGAGAAGGCCAGATACTGGATGCTCACGGTATCTTCATAAATGACAAAGATGAAATTTTCCTTGTTGACAGAGACGCACATGAAATTCTAATGCTAGATACGGAAGGTAATATTCTTCTACGTATAGGTTCACGAGGAAAACCATCTAGTCAAGCACCCTTTAATCATCCATGCGATGTAGCAGTTGCACCATCTGGAGACATATTTGTAGCAGACGGATATGGCAACTCCAATGTTCACAGATTTTCTCCCGAAGGAAAACATCTAAAATCGTGGGGTCAACCAGGTAAGGAACCAACCCAATTAACAGCGCCTCTTGGCATATGGGTGGATCTCCAAAACAGAGTATATGTCTCAGATTGGGAAAACAGTAGAGTCAAGATATTTAGCCCTGAAGGTGACCCCATTGATGAATGGTTGGACCTATACCATCCAATGGACATTTTTATCGACCACAATGGTATCGCATATGTGACTGATCAAACACCCCGTTTCACAGTGCTTGATAGAAATGGCAAGGTATTGTCACGGGGCAAAGCACCAGATGTTGGTCGAGGAATATGGGGAGACTCTGAAGGCAATTTATATCTAACAGGCGACTTTCCAGGAGCAGCGGGTTCCTTTAAAGGAATGGTCAAATTCAAAAAACAATAGTTCACTGTAAAGAACCTAAGGCTTCTAAAACCAATTTATAGTTATCACAGTTTTTTATAAGGAGTCTACATAAATGTCAGAATCACAATACTTGTATATGACTTTGACTAAGGCAGCAGATTTAATCAAATCTGGTGAGATTTCACCCGTGGATTTAACTCAATTCAGCCTTGACCGAATAGACTCCATAGATAAAGATTTAAATTCATTCATAACAGTTTGTCATCAGCATGCCATCTCAGCTGCTAAAAAAGCAGAAGATGAAATTTCTAGCGGAACATATCGTGGACCTATGCATGGAATCCCGTACGCTGTGAAAGACATCTATATGACTAAGGGTATCAAAACCACATCCGGTTCTAAGGTATTTAGCAACTATGTTCCGGATCATAATTGCACAGCCGTAGACAATCTAAGCCAAGCAGGAGGAATACTGGTTGGTAAAAATAACTGTTTCGAATTCGCTAGTGGCGGTGATGATAGTAGCTTAGTTGGCCCATGCCATAATCCTTGGAAATGGGGTTACACTCCCGGAGGTTCTTCAAGCGGCTCTGGGGCATCAGTAGCGGCAGGATTGGTATTCGGTTCCATGGGATCATGTACGGGAGGATCTATAAGAGGTCCAGCATCACATTGCAGTATAGTTGGATTAAAACCAACGTACGGACTGGTTAGCCGTTCAGGAGTATTCCCTTTAAGTTGGTCTATAGATCATGCCGGACCGATGACTAGAACCGTATCTGATTGTGCATTAATGCTCCAATCAGTAGCCGGATACGATTCCAAGGATCCGTCATCAGTGGATATTCCTTACACTGATTATTATTCGAAATTGACCGGCAAAATCAATGGTTTGCGAGTTGGTGTTTTACGTGAGTTTTTCGACCAAATGCCTTCAGCTGTGGTTGCTCCAATAACCAATGCATTAAAGGTACTTGAAAAACTTGGTGCTTCAATCGAGGAAATTAACGCTCCTTTAACGGCTTCATATTCCACTACAGCTGGCAACTTAATTACCTGGAGTGAAGCGGCACAAATTCATAATCCCTGGCTCCAAAAGATTGATGATTATTCAGTAGGGGTACGAGAAAAAGTCATGGTGGGATTAGTAATACCATCCGATCAATACCACAAAGCACAACAAATGAGACGTTTAGTACAACAAGAACTGGAACAGATATTAACAAAGGTAGATGTAATAGCCGGTCACGTAACTAACCCTCCTGGACCTTTACAAATTGGAGATAAAAAAGGGACTGCAACTGGGATGGCAACAGAACTTAGTGGTACAAGACTCTATAATCTTACTGGACTGCCAGCTGTTAGCGTCCCTTGTGGATTTTCAGAAGATGGATTGCCAGTAGGATTCCAAATAGCCGGACAAGCTTTTGCAGACTCTACAGTTCTTAATGTAGCTTTTGCTTATGAGCAAGCCACTAAATGGCATACAATGCATCCAGAAATCTAATCCATCACTTGGAGTATCAAATGACACTAACCAACGATGTGGTAAGACAATTGCTGGAGAAAGCTGGGCTAAAGCCCACAAACGACCAGGTAAACTCCACTACGTCTGTTTACAACGTCCTACACGAACAACTTAAGAAAGTAAATGATAGTAAACTTAAATTCATAGAACCTGAATATATACGGCCTGCAAGAAGAGATCTAAAAGGATAACTTTAGACGTTGGTAATCTAAGAATCCAATTCCGACCTAAGGTTCCTAAATGTTTCACTAGGCGGTTTGCGTCCCGGCATAGATCTCTGGGTAGCTCTCTCTTGAGAGGTCCTTATTTCAGCAACAGTCCTAACACAAATCATGACGGGACCGACTTGATTAAGAATTCTCTCCGCATTAGAAGAAAACTCTTCTAAATCCTCAAAATAGTACGACTGTTCATATCCAGCTGCTTTAGCCATATCAGAAAACGATAAATCGTTGGGTCCGGGTATTGGTTGTCCACCAGTTGTGGCATATACTCCATTTTGAATAACAAAATGATAAAAGTTCTTTGGGCCCTGTCCAGCAACGGTAATTAATGACCCAAGATTCATTTCCAAACTTCCATCACCATCAAGTAGTATCACTTTGGTGTCCGGTCTCGCTAGAGCTATACCTAAAGCAAAAGAGGAGCCTTTTCCCATGGGAGCAATGGAAATATCTCTATTCGGATTCTTTGTTACTTCAACCCATCTACGATTAGATTGGAATATAGGTATCACCACCGCATCTCCACGATATTTTTCTATGACTTCCATCAGCTGAAGCTGTTCTATCATAATACGATGCACCTAATCATTTAATGTAAAATCTCGTCCACTCCTATGCAACGGCAACATCTCTTGTCTTTTTATATATTTGTATTCTCCATCTATTATCCTCAACCACCCAGATTCTACCGCTCGAATCAATTTCGATCGAAATAGGCCTGCCAAAAGTATACTCAGATTCTAAACTAGGCATTGCATCTCTCGCCACTTGGTCTTCCTCATTGACCTCTAGGAATTCTACAGCCCATTTAGAAAGTGTTTCTGCATTACCTAGTAGAGTGACTAGGTGTTCTCCGTCTTTATCATAAACCTCTACCTTGTCATTCCACCAATCTGCAATATAAATATCTCCATCACTATCAACAGCAACATCGCTTGGAAGATGTATGAATCCAGAAGTATTACCGGATTGGCCAAACGAGGTTATATATTCACCGTTGGCAGTGAATTTTTGCACCCTATCATTTTTCCAATCTGCAACATAAACATTACCTTCGGAATCTAATGCTATACCCCAAGGACCATTAAATTCTCCTTCACCGGCACCTGGACCACCCCAACTTAGGATATGTTTCCCATCTTTCGAAAACTTGGAGACTCTATTGTTAATATTTTCAGTAATATAAATGTTCTCGTCCTTATCAAAAACCATACCTGCCGGACCACCCAGTTCTCCAGGATTATTCCCATAAGTTCCCCATTTGCTTATGAAGTTGCTCTGCTCGATGGCTTTACCGTCAAAATCTCCATTCCCGTCATAAATAGATATGCGATGAAGCCATTCATCTGCCACATAAACTAGTCCATTTCGATCAACTATGACAGATGTAGGCCAAACGAACTGACCATCAGATTCACCTATACTTCCAAATTGGCCAATATAGTCCGAATCAATAGTCAATTTGCTAACTCTTCCACAAGGTTCCCCTTCCGAGCCTCTATTAACTACGAATAAGGTGTTATCAAGTCCAAAGGCAACATCTTGAGGCTGACGGAATCCGGGTCCACCTGGAGAATGCTTACCTATTGAATAGTCAAAGATAAAAGATCTTCCACGAACATTTATTGCTTCCATACAACACTCCTTCCTAAATAGCTAGCGGTCAACAATTCGACTTAGGGCTTTAACCCAGAAATGCTTAGGTGAGCTGATATTCTCTAGTTGCGGCAATAAGTTGCAACGCCTGACCGACTCGATGTGCGAATATCTCATTTTCCTCGTCAGTAGTTCCAATACGAGCAACTCCGCCACCAGACTCTACATGGTCTATCAGTTCTTGGCGGATGTTCTCTCCAACAGTTACCGGACCTATCAAATCAAGACACCCATCTAACAACTGCTCAGAAGTTAAATCTCCCTGTTTTGCCAATCTTTCGACTATAGATTTAATTCCTGGCAATGACACGTCCCCCAAATTGTCGGCAGAAAAGTTTACTCGTGATACAAGTGACCCACTATTGATCCATTCAGCACCTGTATGCCATCCTTCAACACTAGGTGGATTTAATATCGCCTGCCCCTGTATATCAGTCTCTACTTCTAATTTCGTGATTCCTGGTTGAGGAGATTGATGTGACCCGATTAGTCGCATAGTTCCAACTACTAATTCAGTCGGACTCTTTACTCTGCCAAACCAAACTTTCTGATCTTTGAAAAAATCTGAGTTAAATAAAACTCGTAGAGTGGAGCGAATATCATAATTAGAACTTTGGAAAGCTTCTCCAATTATGTTTATTGCTACAGGATCTCTAGGTGCAACATCTTGCCAACTTGGTACCTGAACCTCATCCGCTACAAAAAAGTTGTACAAATGTCGCGCTACGAAACGAGTCGTCGCAGGATGCTTCATTATCAAGTCAATAACATCTTCCCCATTGTACCTTCCTCTATGACCCAATATAAGTTTCTCGCCATCATCGTGATCTTCGGCTCGGTATTCAAATTCCCACGGAAACCGGTTAAATAGAATTCCTTCAAACCTCGGCGCAATTGTCCAGCCAGTAAATGCCCGAGCTACCTCCTTCACATCTTCTTCTGTGTAATTGCTGTGGCCCATAGAAAATAATTCAAGTAATTCTCTCCCCCAGTTCTCGTTTACAGAATCCTTATGATTCTCTTGATTATCCAGCCAGAAAATCATAGCCGGATTCTTCGACAGCTCCAACAGAAGGGTATGATAGCTACCCATCCCCAATTTTCGAAACATTTCTATTTGAGCCAACATTTCGGGGGGATGCCCCACCTTTGCTAATCCAGTAGCGAAAACTTGATGCCACAAGAGAGCTATTTTTTCTTCCAAAGGTCTCTTTGTATTAACCATACGATACATCCAGTACCCACCAGCATTTTTCTGGTTTCCAGCGTTGTAGAAACCGGGATTATGCCTGTAAACTACAGCATCATCGATTTCAAGTATTCCGTGAGCATCAGGATCCAACAATTCTTCAACTGTGGCCTCATACCCCTTCTTAACACGCGCCTCTAACTCTTCTCGATTCGCACCAAATCCAGCTCTACGCATCAAATGAGCCATTAAGGCAATATCTTTATCCGCCATTGTTTTCACTCCTTAACCAACAAAGAATCCTTACCATTTCCTATTCCTAAAGGGATATAAACCTGTGCCAATATCGCGACTAATAGTAGGGACGCAAGTTTAGTCTCTGTAGTTGGAATTATAATATCTATGGCTCTTCTTAGAGTCAAGGAATGGCAGTTCCTCCCTCCCATATTAGATACGCAGATTAGTCTATAAATAAGGGCCGCCAAGAAAACTTGGCGGCCCTTATTTTCATTTTATAGGTTTTATCTAGGACAAAATTCTCTTCCCATACAAGTTAACGGCATTATCCCAAAGGATTTTCTTTTTCGCAGACTCTGGAATAGGCTGTTCCAAAAACAAAGGTACAGCTTTATCAGGATCTGAACCATCAGGGTGAGGATAGTCAGTATTCCAAACTATATTGTCTTCCCCTAACAGATCAATTACGCTTTTTAGAGCAAATTCATCAGGGTCACAAGCGACATACCCCTGTCTCAGAAAGTATTCGCTTGGACTTAATGACAACGCATCTGCATCAAACCACATAGCTTGACGGGCATCCTGTGCTGCGTGATCATCTAATCTCCCTAGCCAAAATGGAAGCCAGCCCGCATTACCTTCCAAAAATGAGGTTCTCAACTTAGGAAATTTCTCCAGTATCCCCAAGTAGATAACATGACCGAGTGATATCATATTCTCAAATGGGAAACCTAATGCATGCTCGAGAGCCACTTCAGGGCCGGTTACCAAGTGCCTAGGCTGATATCTACTTCCAGTATGTGGAAAACCAGTACTAACACCATGAAAGGAAACTGGCACATCCAAATCCTCACACAATTTCCAAAATCCATCATATTCGGGATCTTGCCAATTTTTTCCAACCGCTGGACTTGGCATGATAAGTGTGACCGCCCCCAATTCTTCAACTGCTCTGCGAGCCTCAATAATTAATCCCTGAACATCATGTTGATTGGGTAAAACACCAACCATTTTCAATTTAGACGGATCCGTATCACAAAATGACCTTGCCCAATTGTTATATGCCCTGGCACATGCCCAAATTAATCCTTGGTCTTTTCCTTCTCGAAAGGAACGCATTGGGCCTGGGAAATTATCTATGCACACCTGTTTATCCCAGCCATGTGTCTCCATATCTGCAACTCGACTCTCAGGTGTAAAGTCTGCATCCCATGCCTGTCCATATTTCTGTGGCATAAAGTCATCTATTTCCACAGTGGCTTTTCTATTACCGCCTCCACCTTGAACAGTACTTTTTTTTACGGTACCTTCAGGAAACAACTCGCATGGCAAGAAACTTCCACCTTTACCTCTGCCTTTTTGTCCCTCTATGCGTGGTGCTACCAATGGCCTACGAGAATAATACTCTTCTTCCATAAACTCGCTCCACAAGTCATGCGGTTCTGCAATATGAGCATCCGCATCCAAAACTTTATATCCTTTGTACATAAGAACCTCCTCAAGATTCCCTAAGGCTATAACTCTTAAATTGTCTCCTAATTGCTAATCGTCAACTCCGTTGCCGAAAGTTGGTGAATATTTAGTAGTAGACTTCCTAATACGCTGTCATAATACTGAGGTCCAATCTTTGAGTCAAGAAATAAGACTCATTCAAACTCCTCTCCTAACTAATCATTTTTCCATACAAAGTTTAGCTTAGACCTTTGATATATCAATCAAATAGCCGCAGTTTTTACAAGCTGATGTCGAACACGTCAGAATAAAAAAGAATTGCACCGTAATCTAATTTATTTCAGGGTAATAATGTGGATATAATATCTACTGTCAATCACATAGCACATAATTTGAGTTTATGGACAAAAGTCGTGTCCTTCTAGCATTTAGGATCCCTGCATATCGTTGGCTCTGGTATGCCAGTCTGGCGAATGCCAATGGCTTTATGCCTCTGATGGTCGGACAAGGATGGCTTATTCTCACCATCACAAATTCCCCTTTTATGGTAGGACTCGCCCCTGGTTTAGGCGGTATAGCCGCTATGATAAGTAGCCCGATTGGGGGAGTTTTAGTTGATCGCATAAATCGACGAACCGTCCTTATAATGGCTCAAAGCGTCATGGCTAGTTCAGTACTTGTTTTGGGTTTACTAACTATATTTGAACTTATTGAAGTTTGGCAGATACTCCTTTTATCTTCTATCAGTGGATTAAGTCGAGGATTTGGAAATCCTGCCCGCAGTACCTTAATGTATGATGTGGTTGGCCCTAAAGCTATAATGAATGCGATGGCAGGACAGATGCTATCTTTTCAGTTTGCTTCTATATTTGGTCCATTGGCTGCAGGTTTTATCATGGCAGCATATGGTCCAGGTCCATTATTTTTAATTATTAGTGGCTCACTATACCTAAGTATCATCTGTCTATTTAAGGTACCTAGTATTAATCCCAAAACCAAAGCCAGTGGTTCTTTATTAAATAATCTTCGCCAAGGAATCAGTACCACCTATGGTGACCGCCGTTTGCGAACTATAATGACAGCCGTATTCCTTACCGAAACATTAGCCTTTTCTGCTACATCCATGTTCCCAATAATAGCTCGTGACGTTCTTCTTGCCGGGCCTATTGTACTAGGTCTCTTACCCACCTTTAGAGGAATAGGTGGTGTAATAGGAGCTATAACTGTTTCCAGTTTTGGAGACATAAAATATAAAGGTTGGACTATGATTGTAGCTAATATCATTTTAGGTTGTTTGTTAATAATATTCGCATTTTCTAATAATCTACCTGTTTCATTGTTCCTCATCCTTCTTTCCGGAGCTTGTGGTACAACATTTAGCACCATGGCGACAACTCTCATTCAGACTTTAGCTCCTGACAATATGCGGGGAAGAGTAATGGGAATACACGGATTTATCATTAGTGGATTAGGGTTAGGTGGTATATTTATGGGAACAATGTCCAGCATATTTGGAACAACATGGGCAATAACATCTGGAAGTACCATGGTAATTTCCAACGCAACTAGAAGTATACCGATAGCTAAATCATTACAGACTACTAGCAAATAAAAAGTGAGTTAGGTAATACCTAACTCACATAACTTACCAAAATATAACTCTAACTTCCTGATAACGGTTTTCATTTAACCAGATAAGTCGTGGTTTCTAACATATAATGATATTCAGACGCATTTAGGATCACGAAACAATCTGAAAATTCTTAGTTCATTTCGTAGTTAGAGGGAATTACTAGTGAGTAAAATCCTATTAGCTTTCGAAAATCCAGCTTATCGATGGATGTGGGTAGCCAGTCTCACAAACGCATTTAGCTTCATGCCATTGGTCATGGCTTTAGGCTGGTTATTATTAGAAATCACGAACTCACCATTTATCGTCGGCCTTGCTATAGGATTAGGTGGAATAGCAAGCATGATTTTTAGTCCCTTTGCTGGTGTATTAGTTGACCGGTTGAACAGACGCACGGTTATGATTTCATCCCAACTATTGATGGGATTGCCTATATTCATAGTTGGCATATTAGTAGTCTTTGAATCAATTGAAGTATGGCAATTAATTTTAGCTTCTATATTAAGTGGTATAGCTCGAGCCTTTAGTAATACCGCAAGAAGTACTTTGACGTTCGATATAGTGGGCAGAAAAACAATAATGAATGCGATGGCCGGTCAATTTATTTCTTTTCAAATAGCTGGAATAATAGGACCTCTAGCTGCAGGCTATATAATGCAAGCATACGGCCCTGGTCACCTCTTACTAGTAATAAGTGTATCCTTATTCATAAGCGCGATATGTGTTTTGCCAATCCCAAATTTAAGCACTAAATCAACACCGACTGGTTCCATTTGGCGTAATTTCAAGGCTGGTCTCGAATTCGTTCTACATGACAATCCCATAAGAACAGTTATGATTGTTTTGTTATTTACAGAAGGATTGGGGTTTGCTTGCTGGTCAATGTTCCCAGTAGTAGCTAGAGACGTGTTACATGCCGGTCCTGTCGTACTGGGCTTTCTTTCAACTTTTCGAAGTCTCGGAGGTATAATCGGAGCCATCACAGTATCTGCGTATGGAGACATCAAATCAAAAGGATGGGTGCTCATTGGCGCCGATATTATTTTCGGCGTGTTCTTAATATTTTTCGCATTCTCAAGTAATCTAGTTATGTCTTTAGCTTTGATAATGATAGTCGGAGCATTTGGAACAACCGTTAGTACCATCTCAAGCACATTGGCTCAAACTATGGCTCCAGAAGAAATGAGAGGTAGAGTCATGGGACTACATGGATTCATAACAAGCAGTTTTGGACTAGGCTCTTTGGTAATGGGAACACTTGCTAATTTTCTAGGAGTATCATGGGCTATAGCTATAGGGGGAGCGTCAGTGTCCAGTAATGCCATCAGGAGTATACCTAAAGCGGGAGTCATTGGAGAACGTAGTAGGTCACAATAATGTTTAATTCAATCTAGGCATATAAGATTTAAAACCAATTGGATGTTACCATTTAATATCTCCTTGCCTAATATGTTAGTCTCCTTTAAATAACGCACCTTTCCATATCGCATCGAGCTTCCCAAGATTTGACACGAGCAACTTAATATTTCCAGTCATTTCATTTAAAGAATTTTCATTAAGGTTATTTACAATGCCTATAAATTCAACCCTCGTATGTTGAGCTCCAATATAATCATCTATTGAATCTCCAATGAAGACAACTTGATTGGGAAGAAGATTTCTCATTTCAAGAATGTCTCTAAGTATCTCCCCCTTACCTCTAGGTGAACCAAATACTCCGGTAAAGAAATGATTTATACCTCTATTGCAAATTAAACCTTTCAGTTCTTGTTCAGGCGTCCCGGAAGCAATAAAGAGTTCGTAGTTAATTGATGCATTTTTAATAAAATCAACCGCACCATCAGCAAATTCACAATTAAGCATTTGTTCCTTCACAATTTCTTTATATTCATCACTGAGTCTAATCAGTCGTTCACTATCCGACGTTTCACCTAATATAATTGTAATAATAGTATTAAGTTTTTCGTGTCTTGCCATCCCGCCTCTTCGGTAGTGCAAACTTACAATTTCGTCACCATAGGTAGGGTAGTCTTTAAAAAGTTCCCGAAAAGCCTCAGCCTTGATTTGATTTGATTTCAATATGACACCATCCAGATCTAATACAACGGCTTTGATATTCTCAAAAAATGAATTCATTAACTACTATCACCTTTGTTTAACATTATATGTCTATAGTTGAATCATAATTAAAACTTACAAGGCATAAAGTGTCACTACATTAACCCTACTGTTAGAACAATCTTCCTTGAGTTCATGACCAATGGTATTATATGCTGAGCCTTCACAGGAGGAAACCTATGACTCTCAAAGTTTACATCTCAGTAGATATGGAAGGGGTAAGTGGGGTAGTACATAAAGATCATACAAGCCGAGACGGTGATGACTATCAATTGGCTAGGCGCTTAATGACTTTGGAAGCTAACGCCGCTATCGAAGGTGCATTTGATGCGAAAGCACTGGAAGTTGTGGTTAATGATAGTCATGGAACCATGCGGAATCTGATTCCAGAGCTATTGGACCCAAGAGCACAACTGATAACAGGCTCCCCTAAGCCACTTAGCATGATGCAAGGTATTGATGACACATTTTCTGCAGCCATTTGCATCGGATATCACGCCAGAGCGGGAACTTCAGGAATTCTCGATCATACTATGTCCGGCCGTGCAGTATATGACTTAAGGATTAATGGGAAATCTCAAGGGGAATTCGGCCTTAATTCGGGTATAGCCGGATACTTTGGAGTCCCAATGGTCATGATATCTGGAGATTCCACAGCCACGTCACAAGCCACAGATCTTGTACCAGACATAGCTACAGCTGCAGTAAAAGAAGCAGTTACCAGATATTCTGCCAAATGCTTATCCCCGATAATGGCACAATCCCTTATTAGGGAGCAATCAAAACTTGGTGTAGAATCACGTGAGCTGATTGCACCCATAAAATATTCTACTCCAACCACTTTAACATTGCAGTTTATGAATTCTGCTATGGCAGAAGCTGCAGAAATGATACCAGGGGTGGAACGAGACGATGACGTAACGGTCTCCTATTCTTCGGAAGATTACCTGGAAGCTTTCAAGTGCATAAGAGCCCTATTGATGATAGCAGGAGCATTATAAAGAGCAAAACGATTGGCTATCACTTAATCACCCAGAAGGCCAATATTTAACTCGTGTCTAACTAAAAATTGAGAACCTATCTCTATGGAATACATATAGATAGGTTCTCAATAAGGAAACCCTATATTTAAGTTTGACTAAAGACAGCGGTCCCAGTTTCTGTTATTTGTATTCATTGGGATAGGCAGCATAGCTATACATTAAATCCACCAGGGATTGTTCCAATTCCACTAAACCACCAACTTTTCCATCCCCTTCTGTTACCATAAATTCGTCCCCACCTGTGTGACCACTTCCAAACCCCATTCCAGTACCGCCAAGAACCTTTATGCCCAACATTTTGCTAAAAACACCCGTAGGACCACTAGCACCTTGCCGAGGCCATATAGCTGGATTATCTGCCCAATCGCGAATTACCCTAAGCCCTGCTTGGGCTATATCATCATTGACACCTAGTTTATTAGCAGTAACATCCATAAGAATTTTCATGCTTATGTCTGAATATCCATGTTTATCTAAATGTGTCCTGATTTTTTTAGCTATTTCAGGTGGTTCCAAATTGGGTGGTAATCTATGATCTATCGTAACACGAGCGCTGTTAGGTAAAGTCCACAGTAATGTTCCAGGTCCTGTATAACCTGCTCTTAAGCCATTAATGTTCATAGTTGGCTGAAAACAATACCTGATTAATAACTCTCTTCCAGATATCCCATCTATATAATGAGGAATCCCTGCCGCTCCACTTCCACCTGGAACTAAACCTCTTTCAACAAGATCATCGATAAGCTCCAAATCTTCGTCGGTAGGACCCAATAATCCGTCATAAAACCCTTCAACTAAAATTCGGTTTTCTTCTGGGTCGTACATAGTAGCTAAAGCCTGAATCAATCTCCAGACAGGATGGTCTACAACACACGCAGCAGATGAATGAGCAGGACCACCGTGCGGGCCTTTGCCCCACATATCTCCTGAACATTCTAACTCAATATGCAGGTTGCCTTTGTTAGCCAAATGGAAAGTTACGTCTCCATTAGCTGATTGACAACGACCAGGGGAAATTCCAGCATCCGCCTTGGAAAGATGATGTCGATATTTATCTATCATCATTGGTATGTTGAGACTACCAACGAACTCTTCTCCTTCAGTTACAAACATCAAATTTACTGGTAATGTTCCCTCAACAGCAATAATGGATGAAAGTGCATTAAGAAAGGCTACAGAAGTTCCCTTATTACCTGCTCCTCTACCATAAAGTACTTCCTTAAATGGAGCCCTCTCCGCCAATACTACATCGTATGGATCGTTTGTCCATCCATCCCCGACGGCATTAGTATCAAAATATGTGTAGACAACTAACGTCTTAGCGGCACCAGCATCATAATATGCCCATACCCCTGGAAAACCCGGGGTTTCTACTATTTCAGCTTCTTTACATCCAAGTTCTTGATAATATTTTAGCTGAAGTTCGGCACATTCTCTCATCCCCATATCATCCACACTGACACTGGGTTGTGCCATAAATTCCCTTATTCTTGCCAAATGTTGATCTCTATTTTCCTTAATATGTTGGTGAACCTCTAATCGTTTTGTCATACGTTCCTCCTAAAACCTATCTATCTTATAAAAACGGTACATCTATTAATAAAAACCATCATTTTAATGGTCTCTATCAAACCACAACAGAAGTGCCCCTACCTCTAGGATCTGAGGCTCCACTCAACGATCCAGAATCTCTATTTTTCGCTACTATGTTCAAGTTAGCAAATGAAGGGTCCATACTTCGTGGACTTCTTACTACCTTCATTCCCAAAGCTTCCAACCCATCATTAACAGAATAATAACTTCTGGATTCCAGGTCTACCTGGTCACCCTCATTATGAACTCTTGGAGCATATACTGCTTCCAGAGGAGTCATATCAAAATCTATTAAGTTCACAGCGCCTTGTAGATTAGCTGTAAGAATTCTAGTTCCACCTGGAGAGCTAATAACTGCCCACGCCTTACCATCTTTAAGAATTATCAGTGGACACATGCTTGCCATGCGCCGTTTACCTGGTGCTATAGAATTCGGATGTCCTGGATATGGATAGAACATCGTCATAGCATTGTTAAACATGAATCCTAGTCCATCTACCACGACTCCTGATGCAGGATTAGCCAAAGTATGAGTCATTCCTACAGCGTTTCCCTCCTCATCCATGGTCGAAACAGTGGTTGTGTGTTTTGGTTCATAGGGCAAATTAGGGAGCTCAATGGATTCCTTATTTCTTATTTTCTTTATCCACATTTCCGCCTGTTCAGCAGATAACAGCTTCTCTACTGGAACATCCGTAAATAATGGATCCCCTAAAAACGATCCCCTATCTACAAACCCAGCTTTTTGCGCCATGGCCATGGTATAAATAAAGTCGACAGAACCAAATCCCATACTCCTTAAGTCAAATCCCTCAAGAATATTAAGGGTTTCTAATACCTGTACTCCACTGGCAGGTGGTTGATTAACATTAACTACGTGACCCCTATATCCACCACTCAACGGATCAGTTATGGAAACTCGATAGTCTTTGAGATCTGTCGTGTCAATAAGACCCCCTCCTTTAGCGAAATCCTTGGCTATACGTTCAGCAATCCAACCGTTATAGAATACGTCAGGTCCATTCTCTGCAATTTCGGTTAGTGTATTCGCGTAGTCTTGATTAACAAAAATATCTCCCGGAGTCCAACCCTTGCCGTTATTACCAAATATCCTCAGGCCATCTTCAGTAAAACTTATATAGTCCCACATGGCAGGAAGTGCTTCCTGAGAAGCAACAGAAACTGCAGACCATGTTGTAGCCAATTCTGCTCCAACAGCAAATCCTTTCGAAGCCAAGTCAATTGCTGGCTGCATCACTTCTTTCCAAGACATACGTCCAAACCGTTGATGTAATTCCCAATAACCTAACAAGTTTCCGGGAGTGGCTACAGCCAAATGGCCAATTGCATTAATATTTCCTTCTAGGTGCCATAAGTCTTGTCTTAATCTACCTATAACTTTATCCGAGTACATATCGGCCGAAGCCCTAAGGGGAGCTCTACCATGAAAATCTATACAAAGGCTCTCTCCAGTTTTCCCGTTATAAACCTGGAGAATTCCCCACCCACCAATACTAGTCATCGTAGGAGCTACAACGCCTTGAGCAAACCCCATAGCAACAGCCGCATCAATTGCGTTACCGTCATTCAATAGAATTTGTCTCCCTACCTCAGCTGTTTCTAATTCCGGAGCTGCTACCACACCCTTCATAATAGTCCTCCTCTGTTGTATAACCTGGGGAGTTTACAATATAGAGAGCGTTATGCCAACAAGTGCACATCCATTAGCTCAATTCTCTTTATGATTACTAATGCTCAATCCGCACGTTTATATTTCGTGTACATGTTAGAATTAAAAAAACAGATATGGCTTGAATATGAGATTATGACCAAACGTATTTTTAAAGAACAATCAAGTATTTCTAATTATTTAAACCAAATAAAGACCATAGAAAGTCATGATGATTGGTGGCCATCTTTCGTATCCTTGGCCAAATCAATCCTGGGTAAACAATTTGATTTATTATCAATCAATGAATTGGACATGTCTGGGCAAAAATACAAACTGCTTGGAAATCTAATGTTTAACTATTCCCGAAACATCCATTGGTCTCATAAAATTATCCGTGAATCGTTTTTCGCTCAGCTAATATCCGCCAATACCAATACCGCTAATGCTAAATCCTTTTATATAGCGACTGATGGATTCAAGTTCCATGTATATGAAATAGTTGATATAGATACAACCAATAAATTTACAATGCAAATTATTTATGGTCTCAATCTATCAAGCCCTATGACTACAGAGCAAACGGCACTCCGCGATATAACCCATCTTCTTTCTCACATAGAATAGTGGTAACAAAAATCGTTCACCGCATATCTATTCCAAAGAATCTGTTGACTCTAATACTGTTTCACTTCATCGGTTTAACTGTATCAATAATATTCCTAAATGGTTGTTCATATTCATCGCCAAATTTAGATGCAGGATCATCGCAAACATTAAAAGTTGTTATGGCAACCAAGGTCCTGCGCCCAGGCACCCAACGCGTATCTTTTCTTGCAATTACTCCTAAATCTTACTTAAACACTCCTAACGTAGTAGTGAAATCTTATTTTGGGACATCTGAAACAACCCCTTACGAAATAAAGACCGCTCATTTCAACTCATGGCCATATGGTTCACGGGGCAGCTATACCACTGATTTATCCTTCGATAGGATTGGGTTTTGGACACTAAAAGTCGAAGAACAAGAAAACCTTTCTTCAGCTAAAATACAAGTCGAGGTAACAGAAGGGTTCGATATCCCCGATGTAAATTCCAAAGCTCCACTCTCGAAAAACCGGACTATATCAGCCTCTGATCCTATAGAAACACTCACATCAGCTATAGAAAAATACCCAGACTTATATTCCATCAGTATTGATCAAGCTATCTCAAATCCATTACCCACTGTAATAGTTTTTTCCACACCATCGTTTTGTACCAGTCCAACATGTGGTCCGCAACTTGCATCAGTTCAAAAACTGAAGTCAAAAT
>CAZPLA010000074.1:0-3884 GCA_964587385.1 uncultured Dehalococcoidia bacterium
GCTTCCAAAACTACTCTATTAAAACAAAAGGTTATATCATCAACAATTCACCTAGAGGCACTAAGTCCGAACGCTACTTTACAGCGAGGATATGGCATTGTATTTAAACATGCTTCACAAGAAGTAGTTTCTAGTGTCAAGACGATATCTACCAATCAACTTTTAAGCATATCACTTAGCGACGGTACCTTCTCAAGTACCGTTAACAAGGTTACTAAAAACGAACCGTGAACAGCACAAATTATAGTAGTGTGTTGTTATTTCAACGAAGACTAATATTAAGGTGAATCATATGGATAAATCAGAAGAATCTCAAGAATTTAATATGGTTGAGAAAATGTCATTCGAAGATGCCTATAACAAACTTGAAGAAACTACTAAAACATTGGAGATAGGTAACCTCACTCTGGAGGAATCAACCAAACTTTATAAACAAGGGATGGAGTTAGCTAAACACTGCAATGAACTCCTTAAAACCACTGAACTTAAAATCGAGTCCCTCCAAACTCAATTTGGTGAATCCTCTGTTACGCTAGACAAAGAAGCAGAGAATCCTAGTGCTTAAGGTAGACTTACATATACATAGTCAATTTTCGAATGATTCTAGAGCTACTCCCACACAAATCGTTGATATGTGTATCCGCCACGGCATTAATTGTGTGTCAATTACTGATCACGATTCAATTAAAGGAGCCCTAGAAATCCAAAAGATAGCTCCTTTTACCGTTATAATCGGTAGTGAAGTTAAGTCTTTATCAGGTGATATCATAGGCCTCTTCCTTAAAGAAGACATTCCGCGCAATCTGACTCCTATAGAAACAGCTCAGGCAATTAAATCTCAACACGGTCTAGTTATGATCCCACATCCATTCGACAGAGTTAGATCCTCGGCACTAGGAGAAAAAGCATTCTTAGAAATTCTGGAGTATGTTGATATAGTTGAGTGCTTTAATGCCCGCAATTTTTTTGGAGCAGACGACAAAAAAGCCCAGCAAATGGCAGAGCGTTATAATTTCATTTCAGCGGTGGCATCCGACGCTCATACCGCTAATGAGCTGGGGAAAACCTACCAGACCATGCCTGAATTCGATGGGACGCCAGAAGGATTCAAGTTATCTTTAGCAAAGGCTAAACGAATAACCAAGAGGGCGAGTTTGAAGTCAAGGTTTGCCCCAACATATGCAAAGATAGCTAATCGACTATTTAAATCCTAACTACCGATGTTCGAACATGAATTGATTGTTTAATGTCACCAGAAACAATAAATGACCTATTTCCACCTATTTAGAGTCGTTTGTTTTCTTGGTAAGCACCTCATCAATTATTCCATACTCCAAAGCCGTTTCGGGACTAAGATAATAATCTCTATCTGTATCTCTCGCAACCTTATCGTAATCCTGTCCAGTATTATCCGAAAGAATAGTTCTGATCTTATCCTGAAGTCTAAGTATTTCTCTGGCTTGGATTTCTATATCACTGGCCTGTCCCTGGGCTCCACCAATCGCCTGGTGCATATGAATTGTCGAGTTAGCCAAAGCGTAACGCTTCCCTTTTGCACCCGAAGTAAGCAAAACTGTGGCCATACTGGCGGCCATACCAACGCATATGGTTGCAACATCACATGATATTAGACCCATAGTGTCATAAATAGCCAATCCAGAAGTTATTACACCTCCGGGACTATTTATGTACAAGTTGATATCCTTATCTGGATCTTCCCTTTCTAAAAACAACAATTGAGCAACAATCAGATTAGAAGTCTGATCGTTTATAGCCGTTCCCAAAAAAATGATTCTTTCTCTCAAAAGCAGTGAATAAATATCAAATGCCCGTTCTCCCCTAGGACCTGTTTCGATTACCATTGGTATAATATTTTCGGGGTTGCTTATCACTCTGGATACCTCCTACATTAAATCTATGCTTCGTTCTCAATCTCTGTATCATTCTCTTTTTCGCCTTTAGCTATTTCCATCAATCTATCAAAAGTTTTACTAGTGACCATTGAAGATCTAAATGAATGCTTGAAGGCATCTGTTTCAATCGCCCGTTTAAAAGATTCATTAACCTCACCAGAACCCATTAACATCTTACTTATACCTTCATCTACCTCTTCGTCTAATATTTCAATATTGAGTTCTTCAGAAAGTTTACGTAAAACTAACGATCTTTTTATTCTATCTCTTGCTACAGGATCAAGTTCTTCTCTAACTTCTTCCTGAGTTTTTCCTACTTGTTTTAGATAGGTCTCCATATCCATACGGCGAGATTTAAGGGCTTCTTCCTGGTCATCCAACATTCTATCAATTTCTCTTTCCACTATCACATCAGAAAACTCCATAGTGGCGACAGATATAACCTCTTGTAACAGCTTCTCTTGAAACTCTTGATCTGCTTGATTTTGAGCAGTATTGGATAAATTATCCTTTATAGAATCCTTCAATTGCTGAAATGTCTCGTATCCTTCACCCACCCCCTTCGCAAACTCGTCATCCAATTCAGGGAGAATTTTGTGTTTGAGACCGATTATTTTGGCAAAGAATTCACATTCTTTGCCAGCCATTTCAGGATCTCCAAAATCATCAGGGATTACAATGGTGAAAGACTTCGAATCGTCTGTATGAATACCTTGTAGCTGTTCCGCAAATCCCGGAATCGGCAGGTTATTGTCTGAAGATGGTATATAGTCTATTCCTTTTTGGTCAATAATGACTTTACCTTCAACACTACCGTATACGTCCAGTGTCACCAAATCATTGAACTCAACGGCACGTTCGACCGGCTCCCATGGAGCTACACTAACCCTTATTCTTTCAATCGCATCATCTACATGAGTATCCTCTATTGATACGGGCTCTTGGTCAAGCCTAATGTCAAGGTAAGAACCTAAGTCTACTTGAGGTTCCAATGGTATCTTCGCTTTAAACGATATAGGGTCAAGCGTAATCAGTTCAACTGCCGGAGTTGCAAATGGTACGATCCCCTCTTTTTCTACAGCTAAATCCACCGACTCCGCAATTAATCTATCCAATACTTCATGTATTAAATGGTCACGGCCCAGCATTCTTTCTACAACGGTACGGGGGGCTTTACCAGGCCTAAATCCAGGTACTCGTAACTTGGATACTACTTTCCTGTATCCCCTGTCTATATATGGCTCTATATCTTGTTCTTCCAGTTCTACTAGAATATTGGCTTCTATTGGAAGAGATTCATCTCTTGTAATGTTCAACTAGTTTTGTTCTCCATATAACGATTATAACAATATGCCTGCTATCCTGAAACCATCCGCCCAGGAATTATCTATATCCCTGTTTTTCTCCGGGATCAGCCTATACAAAGCCAACCTATTAATTAGTCCAATTCATGGCATATCATGACTAATGGTTTTTGATTACCTTACAACTTGCAATCACAATTCTTTAAGCTGGCTTTCATCAACAGGGCTCGGAGACCCAAATAGCAGGTCACTACCACTTTGCGTTTTAGGGAATACCATGGTTTCTCGAATATTCTCTTCATCAGCTAATAACTTAATCAACCTCTCAACACCACATGCTATTCCTCCATGGGGAGGAGCACCGTATTCCAACGCGTTTAATAATTGTCCAAACTCTGAATACATTTGCTCTTCAGAATGCCCCATCAGCTCAAATATTTTCTTTTGCATGTTTGCCTTATGATTCCTTATACTCCGGCCCCCGATGTCGAATCCTTTACATATTAGATCATACTGTTTGGCTATTACCGACCCTGGTTGACTCGATATGATATCCACATGTTCATCTTTGGGAGAAGAAAACGGGTTATGAGGAGAATCCCACCTTTTCTCGTCCGGTTGCCATTCTAATAGAGGAAAATCAACTATCCAAGCTAAAGCCAATACA
>CAZPLA010000075.1:0-5796 GCA_964587385.1 uncultured Dehalococcoidia bacterium
AGGGTACTCAATGTGAAAAATTTAAGAAATTGGTGCAAATACCTCTGTATGACTTTAGAAATGAGATTTTAAAGCTTACGGTGACGGGAGAAGTTCCCGAAGAAGACGAAAATTGACCTAAATTATACTATAAAAATCGAAAATATTTCGGAATTCATAGTATAATATATTAGTACGAATTTCGTACAATATCTATTTATTTATCGGGAAGTCGGAGGTGGCTTAGACCAACTTTCTGAGAGAGAAAGGAGACACAATATGGCAGACGAATACGATGTGGTAGAAAGGTTGGAAAAGCAGATAGAAGGCTCCAATCTTGCTCTTGCTGCTGTTGCGGAGGTCTTACACAAGATGGACTCCCGAATAAGTAAGCAGGAAGAGTATGAGATGGAATTAGCTGAGGACGAACAGGACGCAATTGAGAAGCAGGAAATAATTAAGGCGGTAGCTGGAGAAGTATATGGTCTGATTAAAGCTGACCAGGGTTTGGACTTGGATGGCGATAAAGTTCGCAAAGCGGGTTCAATGGCAAAAGGCCACGATGACGCTGAAAAGGCAGTCACCCCTGTAAAAGCTATGGCTGACCAGCAAGCAACTATTCAAGCAATGCAGAAGCAGCTTGATATGCTGAAGAAAGAATTTGGTGATGATGAAGATGAGTTGCCGAAAAATGAAGACGATGACATGGAAGAAGAGAATGGAGAGGAAGAGGAAGACGAGATAACAAATATGCGTTACTCCTTGGAGAACGCCGAGACTGAGTATCCAGAATTGGAAAATATGCAAAAGCAAATTGATGCTTTGAAGTCTGCAATGAGCGGAAGCTTTGACATGCAGAAAGCCGTACAGAAGGAGACGGAAGGCCGTCTACGAAAGATGGGCTTTAGAGAAGAGACTTCTCTTACCCGTCCTACCGTCATTCGATATGAAGATAGCATTGGTCTAGATGGAACTACTCCCATTCAGAAGGAAGCTTCTGGTGCGGATACCGTAGACCAAATGATGCAACTGTCCTATCAGGATTTGCGTCGATTGCAGGAAACTATAGAGAACGGCGAAACTGATGGTGTTCCACGGGAACTCTTAGGTTAAATTGATAAACAAGATTAAGGAGATACTTTATGTCTAATCCATCCCTTGCTGAGTATATTGCTCAGTCACAAAGAGGGTTGTATCAGAGTGTATTCGGCCCTGGCTTCATGAAAAAAGCTGGTGCTGGTGTCGGAACCCCGTTTACGGTTGATACCGCTACTGGTATTTTTAATACCACGTATGGACGGAAGGTTTGGCAGGCTTTGAACAACCAAACAAGATTTTTTAATGCTATCCCACGCACAGTGTGGGGTAACACAGCTGGTTGGAGGATTCGGTCTGACCGTGGCTCTAACCGCAGTATGCCTATTCTAGAAACTGGTAACCTCCCGACAGTAGACATTTCTGCTATCCAGACGGTTTCCAGCTTGCCCCGAATCGTTGCTACAACCTTCGGTGCATCGGTCAAGTCAGTCTTCACCGCCCAGTTAGAAGGCGGTGTTGGTGATGTGCTGGCGTTGGAGAATGAAAACGCCCAGCTAGACCACATGAAAGAGGTCAACTTTGAATTGTTGTCCTTGGCTGCTGCTAGGGCTACTGGTGGTAGTGGTACAACTGCTGTTTTTGGTAGTGGTGCTATTGCCGATAACTTCCACATAGGTGATGAACTTGCTCGTTACGATGGTACCGCATCTGCTCATGACCTAACTGGTGGTGTCACAGTTGGTGGTGCTTCGGCTACTGCCCATAGTGGTGGCACTGTAACCGTCGATACCTCTAGCCCAGCATGGGCTGCGGGTGACTTGGCTTACGTATATTCCCGCGCTGGATTTACCAGCTTGGATGATATCGTAGCTGAGGACGGGGCTGGTTCTGGTGGTTTGGCTGCTAACGCTAGGGCCTTTGACCTTACGTTGGCTGGACGAACTGCTGGCGGTTGGAATGCTGCTGCTAACGTCAGCCACAACGCTGGTGTAGGCCGTGACCTCTCCCTCAATCTGATTGATACTTGTATCCAGAAGATTCGGGAAAATGGTGGAGAGCCAAAGCTTATCCTCATGGGTCATGACCAGTACTTCAAACTGGAACGGCTGCTTAATTCGCAGCAACGCTATATGGGCCAGGAAGAGTACCAAGTTGGTGTAGGTTCTGAACGAACCTTCCCTGGTACCCGAACTGGATTGGTTTTGGCTACCTATATGGGTATCCCAATCCTACCTGATGCCGATGTGCCAAAGTCAGTTTCTGCTGCTGGCGCAGTTCTGGGTAGTAACGTCTACGTTTTGGACACTGACTATCTTGAGATGTCAATTGCCCAACCTACCCAATACATTGAGAACCGTGACTACTTCGCTGCTAACAGCTTGGTTGTCAGGGGCTTGCTGTACACTCTTGGTGAGTTGCGCTGCAAGAACTTCTTTGTTCAGGCTAAAATAGCTGACCTAAACGCTTAATTTGTTGAGGGGGTGGGGGTTGAAAGATCCCCCTACCCTCTCGTCTTGTTCTATTTAAGGAGGATAAACTATGGCACTTACCGTTACAGTTCCAGGCAATGCTTCAGATATGACGGGTGTTCCTGGCAACAATAAATATGTTATTAAAAGGGTTCAGTTTGATGATAGCTATGCTACTAATGGCGAATCTCTTACTGCTACACAAATGGGTTTAGAATCAGTACATATGGTTCTAATATCAATGGAAAAAAGTGGTTATGTAGCTCAGTATGATTATGCAAATGAAAAGGTACTTTTGTATGAAGCTGGTGCTGATGGCGCGATATTGGATGAGGTTGCTAACACAACCGATGTATCCGCTGTCTATGTCCGTGTCCTAGCATACGGTAGATAATATGCCTTATGCATGTATTGAATGATGCCTCTATTGAGGTTAACTTAGCAGTCTATACAGAGCGATTAGATAGGTATATTGAAGGGCAAACCCAATTAAATGCAACGATTTGCAATAGTTTAGAGAAACTTAATGATGAACTCGATGAAATAAAACATTGGAGAACTCGTATGTATGGGGCTAAAACAGCCTTATTCGTAATGGGCGTAATATTCGTTCATTCTGCGATAGTGCTGGGAAGCCTTATTGGTATAATGAACTGGTTCTCAACTGATTAGGAGATTATATGCCAACTTCAGAACATTTTCCTGAGAACTGGCCTGAATGGGAAATAGACCCTAGTACTAGAACAAGTGTACATGTCTGGAATAAATATGTTCCTATTGACACTAACGTTGGTACGACAGCAGTTGATTTATTAACTGTATCACGGGGAGAGCCAGCTGTCAACCTTGTTAAAAACCCCTCTATTGAACACGCTACTATTAGCGAGTTTACTGCGTCCGGTTCCGCAATTTCTCAAAGTAGTGCCCAAGCTGCCACAGGTAGCAATTCCCTTCTTGTTAACCCAGCTAATAGTGCTGCGGGAGAGGGGTTTTATTGGGCGCATACCTTTGCGGGACATACGGAAGGGACTTCCATCGTAGCCCAATGTGAAGTTAGGGGGGCTTCAGCATCGGGCGATGTAAAAATAGTAATTCAAAATAGTGACGGTGTTGAGCTAGCTGCCAGTGCTACTCATAGCCTTACTACTTCGTTTGCTCGTATATCAGTTAAACATGAGCTTGTGGAGCGTGTAGCAGCGGAATATAGAGTTGCTGTTGTTACTGTTACGCAACACAATATTGACATGTATGTAGATAAAATCATGATAGAACAACGTAGAGATGGTAATCTAAGCGATTATGTTGATGGTGCCCAAGGCATTAACTACGAATGGATGGGAACCGCTAATCTATCGGAGTCTAAGCGTAGGCCAGGAATTTCTGCGGTTAGGGGATTTAAACTAAAGAATGGGCATGGAAGTCAGACAGCTAACATCGCCATAGATATAGATGCAACGGCTGCGGGTTCTTCTTCAACAGGGATTCTCTTGAAAGCAGGAGAAACCATAGAAACCAGTTGGCCCATAGATGCACGGGTTAAGATATCTGCCATTGCTTCTGGGGCAGGAACTCAGGTTTATGGAGTTATCTGGGGAGTACATGGAGGATAATGACTACTACGTATATACCTACATCACGAATAGCAAATGACCCTGCGTGTATTCTTTGGTTGGAAAAGGGAGAAGGTCAACCAGGGAAAACTACGCTAGAAGATATTAAAGATGCTCTTGAGGAATACCGAACTAATTTTAATGCAGGAAACGTGTCTAAAGCAGAGATTCTGACTTTACATAGAGCGTATCCTGACAGTCCCACATATAAACAAGCTGCGGTGGGGATTCAAAAAATGGATATGGTTGACCCTCTAGTTATAGGTGGCCCTGCTTCTGTAGAAATGATTGATAGAGAAGGCCATTTAATTACTACGCAGGCTTTAGATAAAGCATTTCAAAAATTCATGGATAATCAACGTACCCGTAACGTTATGGTATTGCATTCAGATGTTCAGGTAGGTTGGGCGTTACCCGCGTATATTTCTAAAGGTGGACAGATATTTAAATCTGGGGTGGGTGATAAGGGCCTATTCTTTATTTGTGAACTTAGGGATGACACAGCTATATCTAAAAAAGTAGCAGACCAAATCAATCAAGGCATGTTAAAGAGTTATTCCATTGCTGGTAGTGCTACTAAAATTCAGAACATGAAGAAAGGTCAAACTCCCTATATGCAAGTAGATGAAATGGAGCTTGCAGAAGTTACTATTTGTGAAAAAGGTGTAAATCAGGGAGCAAGTTTTGAATTGTTGAAAGCGGAACTCCCTCAAACAGGTAAGGTGGATAAAGACCAATGCGGATATAGAGCCGCTACTGCCGCCGAAATGAAGATGGGGATTAACTGTGGGCATTGTAAGTATTTTAATTCTGAAACCCGAACATGCGATGTAGTAGTAGGCGATATAATGCCTGGGGATTATTGTCGTTTATTTGCTCCCTGTGAAGAGAAAAAACCACAGGCCGTTGTTCATAGGAAGATTGTCATTATGCATAAAGACGGTACGGGACGAATTAACTTTAAAAATTCTTTCTTGGATTGGATGGAAAAAGAGAAGAAGGATGAAGACCCTTTAAAGAGTGGTAAGTCGTTTGCTACTCTTAATAATTTTGCTGGGAGGGAGGCCGAACACCACCGCCTTCTTCAGGAGTACGGCTTCCCTTCCGAAGTTCCACTAGATTCTATGCGATATGTTCCAGTAGTTGAGACTGAAACAGATGATGATGGGAAGCCCATTAACATTATTCCCCCGTGGGTTGTGAATGAAGCTGGTCAAGATTTAGGTGATAAGTTAGATGAAGATGCGCCCAGCTTTAAAAAGTCTGTGGATGTTTTTGCTGAAATTATACAAAAAGCAAATCCTCATAGGCCTGGGAGGACGAGAACCCCAGCAACTAAACGAAGGTTTGTAGAAAATGTACCTCCTAAATTCCAACCAGCATCTCAGAGTTCAATAAGTGATAAAACCCAAAGACCCATAAGACCCAACCGTGGGAATCAACTAACTGGGGATGCTAGGGATGAGGCAGTACGTTCCAATAGGGCTACGCCTATAGGTGACCCCACAAAAATATCTGTGGATAAGGCTAATGGTTCTACGGATTGGATGCCACATGTAGAGGGTATTAAACAGGGTGGTGCTGAAACTGGTGGTGTTGACCCGCAGACTGCTTCCAAACCACGATTTAAAAATTTTGAAATTGCAGTACAACCATCCGCAGAATTTGGTAGGGAAATGGGTGTACCCCACGCTGGGGAT
>CAZPLA010000076.1:0-1743 GCA_964587385.1 uncultured Dehalococcoidia bacterium
GATATAAGCGCGGTTTTGGGTTTTTACTATGACGTCAGCAATATCAGCGTTGCCAATAATAACTTCCGCTATATCGCGAGATACCCGAATGGTGTTAACCTTGTTCAGCGGTACTGTAATGATTTGACCTTCTTGTTGAAGGCCCATTTCAGCCAATGGACTGACTTCTACTTCGGTTTGGCATAAGGCTGATTGAGAGACTAGGGCCCACAGTAAGCCTGCTAAGCAGAATTTTCTAAAGTTTTGTTGTGGCGTGTGCATTACAACTGACCTGGTAAAGAGATCACGCTTTCGGTTCCACCTCGGTAAACCTTGATTTGTGGCCCCTTTGGCTTAGGTTCGTTATAGGTATCACCTAGTTGCATTTCTTCTTCTTCCACCACAATTGTAAGCGCTTCAAAGATTTCATAGTCCGGCGTAAACACTTCTTTCTCCTCAGCCTCGATCGCAGAAAGGCTTCGCAGGGAAAGATGGATTTTCCCAACTGTGGTTCCAAGGGAGATGGTTTCTGCTCCTTTGGGAGTAACCTCTAAAGTAATTGTTTTAGCTACTATTGCTTCCTCATTATCGCCTTGTAACTCTTGATCTACGGCAACGACACGAATTTTTTCAAGAATTGTTTCAGCTGCTTGACGGGTTCTGCTTCCTTGTCCTTCTTCAGGTGAAGTGAAATTATATGTTACTATAACATCTACATAATCACCGGGCATAATAAAGCCTGAAGCGCCAGTTTGGGGTTGGACTGCGACTGACACAGCTCTCATACCGGGAGACAAGATTCCGGTTAAAAAACCAGCTTCCGACCGTCTAAACACCATATCCTCCGTAACCGGTATTCCGGAAGGAATATTGACACGTACGATGGAGCCCACAAAGTCAGCCACAACTTTGCTGTCTGAGGCTTCCGAAATCACATATTTTTTGCCCAGCATATCCTCAGGCCAAGGTTTAAAGGAGATATCCCCTGCAGAAATTTCATCTCCAGGTACCAATGCAGTTTCTGCTACTAATACATGCGTTATTGGCTGTTGGGGACGAGCCATCTCTTCGACCATTGGAAGTTCCGGCCCTAACGTTTGTTTCGATTCGAGAAAACCTTTAACCAAAGCCGCGGTGCCCGCGGCAGCTATAATTGCAATAAACAAGAGGCCTATAACTAGAATACGCATAAATTAATTCTGCTAAATACCTAAATTATAAAACAATATCCTGATTACAGACGAGATGATTACAGGTCGTTAACAGGTTAAACTGTTGGGCCCTCTGGGGGCGAGGAACTGGTAACCCTTTGTCCACAAAGCCCACTGCAATGTACCCTTTTGGTGGGACCGCATAAAGTCTTGTTTCTCGGTTTGCCTGCTAAAAAATATCCCATTATCAAGAATGTATTGATATGTTATCCAGTGTCTTATGTATGTACAGAAACTATCGCTTTAAGTAACACTGTGGATAGCTGCGTTAATTTTTGAGGGTAATGTGCTAGGATTGGTTGATTTCTATACTTGGACCATATTGGATTTGTTCAAAATATAAAAAGAAACCCCAAAATGCCTGATTAAGAGGGTCTATTTTGGCTAGAATTCTTCCAAGGCTTGCTGAATACAAGGTTCGTTTAGTTAAAGGTACCCCCTGACCAACATCCTTGGATGATGACACACCAGGCAAATTCGCCATTCGTGTAGTGTTGGTCGGCCGATTTTCTAATCCATTTTTGGGCTCGGCGAGGATTGAATCTTACGCCCC
>CAZPLA010000077.1:0-1618 GCA_964587385.1 uncultured Dehalococcoidia bacterium
AGTGTGTCTACATAACTTATTACGGTATCAATCACACTACCATCAGATCTTACTATATAAGGAATTCCATCAATACATTCGCTAAAATCTGTCATCACATCATAGATATAGAGATTACTTGTCTTAGGAGAAAGATCTGAACAACTATTTATAATATAGACATTATCTGTTGGAGACCAGCCCTGTTTTAGCGCCATGGTGTCTCTAAAAGCTAATAACATCTCAGACGTAGGACTTGTTGGAAAAAATTCACTATTTGAAAGTAGCATAGCAAGTTCTGCACCAATAGGCATCGCATTTGTCACATCAAAAACCATTTCCGCACTAATAAGTGAGTTTCTAATTTTATTCCTTGTCTCATAGTCCATCTCTTCAATAACCGTAGGCTGAGATAGAAAGACCATCTCATCAAGTATTAAAGAAAATGGTGCTACCAGCCTAAAACCGCCTCCTAATCCAGCACCAGCAACAATAGTGCCTCTGCCATCAATCCTAGCCGAAGCATCAATAGTGAGTTTGGTGGGATTTGAGGCCATTAGGTCAATAATGGTACCCTGACCTTCTGCTGGTGCCACTAAAGTATCATAGGTAGCAATGCTGTCTGTAGTCCTATCATAAATTTGAATCCGCGTGCCCCAACGGTTTAACTCAATAACGGTCATTGAAGTGTCTAAGGAGGTAGGCGGATAGCCTATTGTATCAATGGCAAAACTCATCCTTGTTGTGTCACCAAAAACGTCCACGCCAGCAAAGTCCATATTCATCCTCACTGGAAGTTTTATCTGTCTTTTCATTATTAACGCCAGTCTTACATCTGCAATTTTGGCACCTTTAAAACCTTGAGGCATTTCCTGGTCTTGCGGTACCGATGGAAATCCTTGAACAATATTCGCCTCTAGCTCTTTAAACACTAGCGATCCAAATCGAATGGTGAGACCCATTCCACCCAGGCTTGAACCATCCAGTGGTATGGTCACTTTCTGTGTTGGAATACTTACTTCTAGTTCGAGGTCAAGCTTATCTATCGCTGAGTCAGGGTTAGCCGCTCTCATCGTATCTCCCTTAAGACTAATATCAAAATTGTATGTTTCTCCAGGAACTAGAATCTGATCAATCTTCACCGGAACATTTCCCTCAGGAATGAAAAAGTTTTTATAGTCCATTAAAAATTTAATATTAAAAGGAAACGTATTTTTTAGGTTAAGTATTTGTAATCGATTAGAATTGTAAGGTACTCCCTCTGAAGAAAGAACAGTTCTGTAGAGCTCAAGGCTTGTAGATGATCCATCATCATTTTCCGAAGCACCAAAAGGGATCTCTGGCGCGTCAATTCCAAGGCCCACCGAATCAATAGAAACGTCCATACTCTCAACACCCGATAACCCAAACTGTATCTTAAAGTCGATATAAAGAGAGTCACTTGGTTGTTGACCTTCATCATTTTCTGGTGGATAAAGTGTAACAAAAGTTCCAGGTGGTGCATAATCAAGCTGAAAAGCTGTAGTTATTTGTAATAATTGTGCTAAACCCTCTCCGCCTAGATCTTTAGTCTCATTTAACTCTGTTCCAATCGCTATTAAATCAGAAGCATGCTTCGCTATTGTATCATCTAGCGCCC
>CAZPLA010000078.1:0-24772 GCA_964587385.1 uncultured Dehalococcoidia bacterium
GCCACGGTTACATGGTCGTGGGATTGGCATTTGGTAGAAGAAGCTGCGACAACACCTATTCCCATCACTGCAGCTGTTTTAATTGCGGGTTCATTAGTACATTTATTTCACCAACAACTCCAAAGATTGATACTATGGATATCAGATAGGATTTCCCTTAGACTATTTATATTCTTAGTTGTAGTTTTTCTGGGATTAGCATCCAGTATAATTTCCGCTATTATAGCGGCACTTTTTCTCGTCACCGTTCTTGAAATATTACCATTGGTGAGAAGAAGCAGGATTAACATAACTGTTATTGCCTGTTTTGCCATAGGTATGGGCGCCGTTCTAACTCCTTTGGGTGAACCGCTTTCGACTATTACTGTTTCAGCCCTAGAAGGTGAACCGTACTACGCTGGGTTTTTCTTCTTGACCGATTTACTGGGCTATTTGGTGGTTCCCGGAGTGGTCGCTATGGGATTCCTTGCTGCGTCACCTTTAATATTAAGTAGTTCGTCTACCGACGTCTCAGGAGGGTTGCAATTAAGGGAGTCATATAGAGAAGTTATAAAATGGTGCATTAAAATCTTTGTTTTTGTAGCCGCTTTGGTTCTTTTGGGCGAGAGCTTCAGCGTTTTAATTGAAAAATATTTCATTAAACTAGATCCATGGGTTCTGTATTGGATTAATACTGTATCTGCAATATTGGATAATGCTACATTAGCTGCAGCCGAAATAGGCCCAGCTCTTTCAGTTTCTCAGATAAAGGTAATCCTAATATCTTTGATGATATCTGGGGGCATGCTAATTCCTGGTAATATTCCTAATATAATTGCTGCTGATAAATTACAAATTGGTATGCGTGAATGGGCTCGCGTAGCTGTGCCCATCGGACTTGTGCTTCTTTCAGTGTACTTTGTTGTTGTGTTTTATATATTGTAGAAAGGTTTAGAGTCGAAACGGTACAAAGTTGCGATGTTATGAGAAACCGCTTACCATGGACAACAGTTTTTATATGATGGAATTAATTTCATGGAAAAGCCAACTTTTCAAAGTGCAGTAGAAGCCCGTAAAACTATATCTAAATATGTAACTAAAACTCCCTTGATCTCTTATGCGGCACTTTCAAAATATCTGGGTGCGGAAGTACGGTTAAAGCATGAAAATTATCATCCTTTGGGATCGTTTAAAATACGAGGCGGCATAAACTTATTGGCTAATATGTCCTCTGAAGATAGAGGGCGAGGCTTGATCACTGCTTCCACCGGCAATCATGGCCAATCTATTGCCAGTGCGTCTAGTATTTTTGGTGCAAAGGCTATAGTTGTTGTTCCTAATGATGCTAATCCATTAAAAGTAGATTCAATGCGTAACCTGGGGGCTGAGGTAGTATTCTACGGAAGCAATTTTGATGAGGCTAGAGGTCATTGCGAGAGATTAGCACTAGAGGAAGGATACCGATATGTTCACTCTGGTAATGAGCCATTAATAATTGCGGGTGTAGCCACTTATGCACTTGAGATAATAGAGGATTTTCCGGACGTGGAATACATATTTGTGCCATGTGGAGGCGGTAGTGGTGTGGCAGGAACATGCATGGTAGTGAATGCAGTTAATTCGTCTATTCAAGTAGTAGCTGTACAATCTGAACAGGCGCCAGCTGCATATCTTTCATGGAAAAATCGCAAACTGATGAGCGCCTCAATGAATACCATTGCTGAGGGATTAGCCACTAATAGTGGCTTTGAGGTTCCTCAATCTTTAATGTGGGATTTATTGGATCAATTTTTATTGGTCAGTGATGAAGAAATCGAACTAGCCATGACACTATTGATTGAAAAGGCTCATACCTTATCAGAAGCATCGGGTGCGGCAGCTTTGGCAGGCGCATTGAAGGTAAAAGATTCTATCAGCGGCAATAAGGTAGCTATCGTTGTAAGCGGAAGCAATGTAACACTGGAACGCTTGAATGATGCGATAGTGAGATCCAAAAGCCTTAGTTAGTAGATTAGTAAAATAGTAATAAGTTTTAGGTCAGACTGCTATTCTATGGAATCATAAATCTTCTAGGAATCTGGCTAACTCATCCCTTTCAAATGTGGGTAGGGGCTTCAGGCCATCCTTTCCTTCTATCATGACTCCAAAACTTGGCTCTTTGATAGTTCCTATCTGAGTGGCCGAAATGCCTGTTTCTGATAATGCGGCTATAAGTCTTTCTGTATCGGAATTAGGAAGTGTAATCAAAAGTGCTCCAGATGCCAGCAACCCCAATGGATTGATTCCCAAAGACTTACATATGGTTTCACATTCAGGTAGAACAGGTATATCCTTTTCACTTATAAGCATTCCTGTGTTGGAGGCCTTGGATATTTCCCACAATCCAGTTGCCAATCCACCTTCTGTAGGATCGTGTAAAGAATGAACTTGAGATGTTGAACAGGCTGTGATTGCATCTTTGACTACGCTAATTCCCGGGCTAAAAAGAAAATCAGCTGCTTTATTTATACAACTTGGTTCAACGCCAGAGTTAAGTAACTTTTCTCTTGATTCCCTTGCCAACACGGCTGATCCTTCAATGGATATGCCTTTGGTAATTAGTATAGAATCACCTGGCCTTGCGCCGTTAGTAGTCACTACTCTATCTTTATGGACTTCTCCTAGCATACATCCGATTACGATTGGTTGACTAATTCCTTGGGTAATTTCTGTATGTCCACCTATTAAGGATACATCCAGTTGATGACAGGACTCTAAAATTTGTTGGAATAGTTTGCTAATATCATCTTCCATGTAACTTTTGGGAAGAAGCATTGTGCACATGAACCAACGTGGTTTTGCTCCAGAACATGCAACGTCGTTCGCGTTGATTTGGACTGCATACCATCCTATATTTTCTGAAGCTAGCGTTATGGGATCTGTTTTAGCTACTAATATCTGGTCTCCGAATTCAATTAACGCGCTATCTTGACCAACGGATGGACCCATAATAACCCTGGGATCAGATATATCTACTTTAGACAGTAGAACCTCTAGGAGGTCTGAGGGGATTTTACCAAGTTGCATTAGTTTTCCTCCCTTATAACGACTCAAATCCCTTTAAGTTTCAAGAGACCATTGTGAAAATCGAGCTTTCAGATAGGCTAAATTTTACCATAAGTTGCATATATGGGACTGCGGGCCATGCGTTGCGTTTGGATATTATTACATTTATACTTTTTCTCTACAGGCGATGTTCTATACAAAATTAAAAAAAGTTTAAATTTTGTTTGAATAAACTATTGACATTGATTAGAACATGGTGCTAACATCTAAATCGTTCTACTAGTATCTGACGAATGAGGGGGTGTTACTTTGGCTAGAAAAACTAAACTTATGAAAAGAGTTGAAACGGATCACCAAAGGGATTTGGAAAGATTACTCCCGGAAATGGTAAACGAATTGGGTCTTTCAGAGACAGCTGAAGAGTTGAGAGTTAGTAAGGCGACGCTGGGATATTGGTTGCTGAAATTGGGAATCAATGTCAGGCGTGTGGCTTTGGCTCCAGGCGAAACTCTGGAAGTTAAAAGAATTAGCTAGAAAATTAATTAGTTTCAACAGAAACGGCAAGGCTTGAGATACCGCTTTTGCCGTTTTTTGCGTGTACTTTATAGTGTTTTATTTATTGTAGGCTCATACAATTTTTATTGACGGTTATTGATATGCGCCTTATGATACTTGCACTTATAAGGAGTGAATAATAAATGCGGCTTTCGTGTTTGCAGGAAAATCTGAATCGAGGTCTCACTGTGATAGGTAGGGCAGTGGCGACAAGGACGACTTTGCCTATTACTCATAACGTTTTAATGAGTACTGATAATGGTAGATTGAAACTTTCAGCTACGAATTTGGAATTGGCTATTAGTACTTGGGTGGGCGGTGTTATAGAAGTCGAAGGTTCCTTAACAGTACCGGCTCGGTTGCTTACCGAATTTGTTTCGTCGCTTGGTTCAGAATCGATTGATTTAGATAGTGAAAATAACGCTAAAGTTTTGGAAATCAAATGTGGGCGCTTTGAGGCTACTATAAGTGGGACAGATTCAGAAGAGTTTCCGCCTATACCTTCAGTAGATCAAGGAATTAGAGTTCAGGTAGATAGTCAAACATTGAAAACAGGTATAAATCAGACTGTTGTTGCCGCTGCAACTGAGGAGTCCCGTCCTGTATTAACGGGAATAAAATTGGAAGTCAATGAGGATCAGTTTACGTTAGCTGCAGCTGATGGTTTTCGCCTAGCTGTCTATAAAGGAAATGTGGAACGTGCAGTTGATGAACCCATCTCAGTAATTATACCTGCTAGAACTCTAACTGAGATAAGCCGGTTTATTGGAGACCAGCAAGAATTAATAGATGTAGTGGTTTCGCCTTCAGGAGCTCAGGCTTTATTTAGGTTGACTAATGTAGAAGTTGTAACTCAGTTGATTCACGGTAACTTTCCGACCTTTGCAGAGATTCTTGAAGACGCTATGAAGGATACCAAAACCACCGTTGATGTAGAATTGGATAAATTTCTTTCAGCCACAAGATCAGCTTCAATATTTGCTAGAGATAGTAGCGGTATCGTAAGGATGAAATTGAGCCCGGGTGAAGGAGATAATTCTGGGCAAATTACAATTTCTTCACGAGCTGAAGAACTTGGCGAAAATATTGGTGAAATCGACGGATTAGTTACAGGGGAAGAATCCCAAATCGCGTTTAATAGTAAATATTTGTTAGATGTATTATCAGCGATCAAGACTGATAATGTATCTCTAACTACTAGTGGTCCATCTCGTGCTGGCGTTTTTAAAGCTACTGATTCAGATCACTACATGCATTTGGTTATGCCGATGTTTGTACAGTGGTAACAATTAACTAATTGGCGTTTTGTTGAAATAGGAGAAACGTGTTATGAGATGGGTATTGGTATTTGGTTTGTTTATCATGACGATATCAGGTGTCGCTTGCTCCAATGATGAAGAACCTGATACTTACAATAGAGGCGGTCCTTTGCCAGCAACATCTACTCCCACTCCGACACCGGGTCCCGCAGATACACACAAGTTGAAAGGTGTGGAATTCAATTATGACGAACAATGGGAAGATGCGATAGCTGAATTTGATGCCGCTTTAGAATTAGATCCTGGAATGGCGGATGCGCATTTTGGAAGGGCTTTTGCTTATGATGAACTTGCGAATTTCGAAGAAGCGATAATATCTTATGGAGATTCAATAAAGTTTAATTCTGAAAATGCAGCGGCGTATAACAATCGCGGATGGATATATTATAGTACAGGGTCCCCAGAATTAGCTTTAAGTGATTTTGATGAAGCGATCAGAATAAATCCCAGAGATGTAGTTCTTTATATTAATAGAGCTCTAACTTATATTTCCATGGGTGACATTGAAGCAGCTACTCCGGATATAGATAAGGCGATTGAGATGGGGATGACGGAAGAATTCTTTAACAAACAGGTTGAGGAGATGAATAAGCAAAGCTAAGAATTTATTTTATGAGCAGTTCACATTTACAACTGTATGTGGACATAATGACGCTATTTTAGTTTCTGTTTATCCTGCCTACATTTATCCGTTTTGGAATATTGATGGGTTTTTTAAAAATCCATGTTTTGCGGAGGACAAAAATGGAAATTGTAATTCTCGTATTATCACTTGCTTTAGTAATTACTGTGATATGGATATCTAGAATGTCTAGGGAATTGAAGCAAGAACAATTCAGGAATCGAAGCTTAAGTAGTAAATATGGAAAGCTTACTGAGCAATTCCTTCCCTTAATTGATAGCTATCCTTGGAATTCTCAAAAATTTAGATTTCTGGGTTCTCCCATAGATGGTGTGCAGTTTGAAGATGACAAGGTTATTTTTGTTGAGTTTAAGACGGGGAATAGTCAGCTATCAAAGAATCAACGTCATATTCGAGATATTGTCGAAGCTAATAAGGTAGAGTTTCAAATCATAAAAATTAAGTAAATGCACTCTGTCAGCACCTTCATGCCATGCAGCTGGTCAGAAACATTGACATAATAGAACAAATGTTCTATTATGTTCTTTCAATAATAACATTGGAAGATATCAATGAAAGTAGCTTGTATCATTATTCCCGAATTTTTCTGTAGAGCAGAACTTAGAAGATCCCCCTTATTAAAAGATTATTCGATTATTGTTGTAACAACTTATGGATCAAAAAGAACGGTAGAGGCATTTTCTTCTGATCTTACTAGTCTTAGGGTTGGCATGTCATTGCAAGAAGCTCTTACCGAGGTTAAAGAAGTTCAAATCTTAGAATCGGATAAATTTTATTACAATTCTTTATTTCAGGATATCCTGAATTCATTGGAAAATGTAGTTCATACCATAGAAGATGCTGGGCCTGGTATTGCTTATCTAGGTGTAGATGGATTGGCTGATATATATGGAGATGATAATAGTATATGCAGAATATTAAAATCAGCTATATCTGAGGAATGGAATCCAAAGATAGGATTTGGGAATAGTAAATTTTTGTCTTATATGGATGCTAATATAGGGTTCTCAATGAAAACTTCCTTTGCTTCCGAGGAGTTTTGGAAATATGCATCCATAGATGTATTACCCATAAAGCAGAGCACAATAGATCAACTATATGAGTTCAATCTTAATACTTTAAAAGATGTTGCTAGAGTACCTCTTGGCCCAATGCAAGCGCAGTTTGGTAAAGAAGGGAAATTAATATGGGAATTGGTTAATGGTATTGATAGGCGTCCATTAATTCCAAGAAATATCAATGATGAGATTACTGAATTCTTGGAATTTTCAGAGCCAATTATCCTTGTGCATAATATGTTAATGGGAGTTGAGCTTTTAGTTGAAAAATTACTTATGCGTTCAGATCGTAAAGGACGTGGGACTAGCACTATAATCATTTCAGGACAATCGGAATGTGGGTCCGTATGGGAACGTAGATTTACTTTTAAAACACCAACTTGCGATAGAAATAGAATAATTGCACGTTTAAAAGTGGGTCTTCAGAAAATGCATATGCCAGGTTCAATTTCAGAAATAGCGGTTACATTTAAGGACCTTACTAGTGTGGTTGGTAATCAAATTAGTTTATTTAGGGATCTACGAAATACTGAACGTTTATCTGAAGCTGTGAAACAACTTGAAGTTCTTTTAGCTAAACCTGTTCCTATATTTCATATTAGAGAGGTAGAACCATGGTCAAGAATTCCGGAACGGAGATATGCACTAGTCAGATTAAGTACTTAAATGTTTTCAAACCTATCAGTATTAAAGAGAACTCTTTAGGCTTTCCAGATCACATAATTATTAACAATCAAATGTTATATGTGTCATTAGAAGATAGATGGCGTATAGATGATGAATGGTGGAGGTTGAATCCTATATCTAGAATGTATTTTGATTGTATTTTGATTGATGGAAGTCATTTAACAATATTTAAAGATCTTATCAATGGAGGTTGGTTTCAACAACGATATCGATGAAAGAATATGCTGAACTTCATAGTCATAGTTATTATTCCTTCAAAGAAGGAGTGTCATCTGTAGGCCAACTTTTGTCTCAGGCTAAGAGTTTGGACTATAAGGCTTTGGCTTTGACGGATCACGATAATCTATCTGGTGCTATGCAGTTTGCTAAGGTTTCGAAGGGTCTAGGTATTCATGGAATAATTGGTTCAGAGATTACATTCTCAGGAGGACATCATCTCACTGTTTTGGCCCAAAATGCAGAGGGGTACTCCAATCTTTGTAGATTGCTGTCATTTAGCCATGTTTTTGCTAGTGAGAGAAGTAATCCTGAGCTTGACCCGAGACTTTTAATTGAGAATTCTGAAGGCCTTATAGTTTTATCTGGATGTAAAAATGGAGTTATTCCTACTTTAGTAGAAGAAGGGAATTCAGAACTGGCTTACCAAATTGCAAGCCAATATATAGATTGCTTGGGGTCTGAAAACTTCTACATTGAGCTTCAACAAAACTTAGTTAAAGGTGATACTCAGCGTAATCGTAAGCTATTGGAATTGTCTTTAAGGGTAGGAGCAGAAGTAGTAGCTACTAATAATGTGCATTATCATGAAAGAAAACATCATCAACTCAATGATTGTCTTGTATCTATAAGGCTTAACAAAACATTGGATAATACCCATAGGGAAAGGAGGGCTAATAGCGAGTTTTATTTAAAATCCCCTATGGAAATGATACAGCTTTTCGATGGATGTCCCAATGCTATTTCAAATACATTAATAATATCGGATAGGTGCACATTTGATTTAATAAAAGACTTAAGGTATAGGTTTCCAGATTATGTCCCTCCGGATGGATATACGCCTCAGACATATCTCTGGAAGCTTTGTTATGAAGCTGCTATTCGTCGTTATGGTGTTATTAGCGCTAGGATAATGGAGCGTTTGAATGAGGAATTTAGTTTAATAGAAAAACATAATTTGGCTGGATTTCTTTTGTATTACCATGACATAGTGGTTATGGCTCATAGGGTGATGGTTAGATTAGGGATTTCAGATTATGAGACTCCAATTGAAGAGAGACCTCCGGGTAGAGGTAGAGGGTCATCTGTAGCAATGCTGGTAGGATATCTAATAGGGCTTTCTCATATTGATCCTTTAGAATATAACCTGTCATTGGAACGTTTTCTCCCCGATGATTTGATGGCAATTGCTTTAGATATAGATTTAGATTTCCCTAGAAATATTAGAAAAGAATTGATTTTGGATGTACTTAGGGAATGGGGATGGGATAAAACTGCTCTTGTTGGCATGAAAAGCACTTATAAACTTAAGGGTGCTGTAAGAGATTTAGGTAAGGTACTAGGATTGCCATTTGTTTTGATAGATAAATTAGCTAAATTTGCTGATCGGTCTAGTGCAAAACATCTTGATATAGAAATGAGTAATTTGCCTGAACTTAAAGGTAGAGTTAGTTTAAATGGATGGAAGGATTTGGTGCGACTTGCGCCTCATTTAGAAGGGATTCCCCGATATATAGCGCAACATCCTGGAGGAATGATCATAGGGTCACCATCTGTTATTGATGTAGTTCCGGTACAAAGAGGAGCTATTGATGGTAGATATATATGCCAATGGGACAAAGATGATATTGATGATGCAGGTTTTGTGAAAATCGATTTTTTGGCCTTGGGAGCGTTGTCTCAATTACAGGAGATACTAATTTTAGTAGAGGATAGATTGGGAAAGACCATAGATATTTCCAGAGTAGATTTTGAGGATAGCAATGTATATGACATGCTTTGCTCTGGCGACACAGTAGGGATTTTTCAAGTCGAATCTGCTGCTCAGATGCAAACAATAACACGTATTAAACCTCGCAATCTCAATGATATGGCTTATGAGGTTGCCTGTGTTCGACCAGGAGTAGGCGTACATGATGGAGTTAGACATTTCATACGTAGGCGAAATGGTAAGGAGCAAATTACCTTTGACCATCCACTAGAAGTTCGTGCACTTGAACGTACTCTTGGCATAGTTCTATATCAAGACCAGATCAACCAATTAGCCATAGATATTGGTGGCTTTAGTCCATTCGAAGCGGACCAGTTACGTAGATCTTTTGGGGTAAAGTATGATAACAGGGAGGTTATACAATCATATTGGTATAGATTTAAAAATGGAGCTTTCAAGAAAGGAGTGGATGAAAATAGTGCGCTTAAAATATTCATGAAATTCAATGGATATTATATGTTTCCAGAATCTCATGCAGTTGCTTTTGGTGTCACTGCTTACCAATTAGCATGGCTTAAATATCATCATCCACTCGAATTTTTTACAGCATTAATTAATCAGCAGCCCATGGGTTTCTGGGGACTTGAAACAATTAAAGAGAATGCTAGAAGACATAAAATTACAATCCTTAATCCAGATATAAACTTGAGTTATAGGAAATGTGTCATAGAAAACAATTCTATTAGATTAGGATTATTGAATGTTTTGAAAATTGGTAAGGCAACCTCCGATCTTATTATTAACGAGAGAAATATTAATGGGCTATATAATTCAATTAGTGACTTTGTGGATAGAGTAGGGTTAAAAAATAATGATGCTAAAAACTTGATTAAATCTGGGGCGTTTGAATCCCTGAATAAAGATAAGCGTGCACTTTTATGGGAATTGGGATTAGTTAATAAACCTAAGTTTAAGCAGCCTTCCATCCGTTTTCCATTATCTCCTAATATGGTTTCTCTGAATCTGCTTAATGATTGGGAATCCATGTTGATGGAATATAAAACTTTGGGTATTTATCCTAAAGATCACTTAATGAGAATGCTTAGGCCTCATTTGCCTAAAAATTTCATAAGTAGTTATGATTTAGAATCATGTGATGATGGAGAAAATATAACTATAGGAGGATTAGTCGCACGTCCTTTGCAACATCCTTTAGCTAATGCTTATTTTGTGTCCCTGGAAGATGAGCATGGATTTATTCCCATTATAATATGGCCTTCTGTCTATGAAAAATTCCGAATAGAACTCCGAAGTCCTATAATGATGGTTGATGGTATTGTGTCTAGAAGAGAAGGCACCATAAATGTGGTCGCCAATAAAGTATATATTCCAGATATAATTGGTTGGTTTAAACGTGAGACACTAGATTATCTAAAATTACCTCGTCCCATCTTTAGGTGAGATTAAATATTTTTCTAGCTTTAGTTGCCGGATCGGTTCTTATGTTTCTCCACTAATTTCCAGGTTTCCTCATTGAATGGATAGTATTTTCCAGGAGAGCATTGTTCAATTTCTAATTGAGCTTTGATGATTTCTTCGACTACCTCGCGCTCTTGTGCAATTCGAATTACTTCGTGAACCACACTTTGTGGTACTACTACAACTCCATCATCATCTCCTACTATGGCATCACCTGGGCGCACAACGACCCCACCGCATTGAATTGTATGATTTACGTCCCATGGCCAAAATTCAGAAGGCCCTTGTTTTGGAGTGATAGTTGACGAGTACACTGGGAATCCATATTCTTTGATAACGTTACTATCACGAACTCCACCATCCGTAACTAACCCAGCGATACCTAGTTGCTTTAGGCGGAAAAATTTAATATCCCCTCCTATGGAGCTGTAACTCCATCCCATTGCGTCAATGACTAGGACTTCACCGGGTCCACAGAGTTCAAAAGCTACATATTCTGGGGATTCGATACCTTTGGGTTTATCTTCCGCTATGTCAGGCCTATGAGGAACAAAACGTAATGTGACAGCGCGACCTGCCATTGAATAGCCAGGTTGAAGTGGACGGGCTCCTTCAATGAATGTCGTTGGCCATTTCATTACCCAGAGTGCATCTATAATAGTTTCGGTTGGAATCTTCCGAAGGATTCCTAGGGTTTCATTTGATATATGTCCAGCATCTGCCATTTGGCACTCCTCGCGTCAACAGTCAATGACACTTAAGAATCGAGTTTTATAATACGTTACCTTAGACTGATTTAAAACCAAACGGAGCCGTGGGTCAAGGGGAAGGCTATCAGTATAGGAGGAATTTAAATTTGTCATGGATAGTAAAATGCTCCAATAAAGACTTATAAATAATAAATGTTGACAAAAGCGTGAAATTTTATGAGAATCATTATCGACGCTAAATTATTGAATTATGCCTTTTCATAAACTAGTAAATAGGGTTCCAAAAGAGATCCTCCCAGGAGCGACTATACAGACTTTCTGGGGTGATAATACCCTCCTTTCAATGGTAAAAATCAAGCCCATGGTAGAAGTCCCTATACACACGCACCCCCACGAACAGTCAGGAATAGTGTTGGAAGGTTCGTTGGAAATGGGAATCGATGGAGACGTGGAGATATTACATCCTGGCGATATGTATATAATTCCTGGTGATGTTGAACACTATGCTAAAGGACTTGAAATTGGAGCCAGCGTTCTAGATATTTTTAGTCCAGTGAGAGAGGAGTATAAATACTAGATTGAATACGTTGTTGATACGATTGTTTTACGAAACACTATACGTTTTGGATTTGGATATAAGAATTAAAACCTCTCAAATGAGAGGTTTTTTTGCGAGAAATTTAACTGAAATTTGGAGGAATCGAATAACCAATGAAGTTTTCATTACTGCCTAGGGAAGAAACTTTCTTTAAATTGTTTGTCGAGAGTTCTACAAACGTTAATGAGGCGGCACAAAAACTACTAGATTTAATGGAGAACTACGAAAATGTAGAAGAAAAAGTAGCCGAAATAAAACGACTAGAGGATATTGGGGACTCAATTATACATCGGACATGGACAAACCTACGAACAATGTTTTTTACGCCTATAGATAGGGACGACATATCGAGTTTGGGGGAACGACTGGATGATGTAATAGATAGTATTGAGGAAGCAGCAAGATACATGTTGGAATATCGTATAGATACTCCTACGGAGAGCGCAAAGGAACTAGCAGGTATCATACTGAGATGTACGGAAGTTTTAGATAAAGCCACGAGAATTATACTGGATCGCAAAAGCAAACTCTCTGAATTACTACCTCTAAAAGACCAATTGCATGCTCTCGAAAATGAAGCAGATCAGGTGACTAGCAAGGCTATGGCAGAGCTTTTTGAAAAATACGAAGCAATTGAAATCATAAAATGGAAAGAAGTCTACGGGCAATTAGAAGGGGCAACTGATAGATGTGAAGAGATTGCTGTAATTTTGGAGGGCATTGTTATAAAAAATGGTTGATCAAAGTCTAATTCTTCTGATAATAACAATTTTTATGGCCCTTGCTTATTCATATAGTAATGGTCTAAATGATGCCGCAAATGCAATAGCCACCGTTGTTTCTACACGTGCTCTCAGCCCTACGGCTGCGGTGATATTGGGTGGTTCTATGAATTTGCTTGGGGCTTTAACCGGAACAGCTGTAGCAAAGACTATCGGCAAGGGAATCGTTGACCCCGATTTCATGACCCAGAGTGCAGTTCTGGCGGCAATATGTTCTGCTGTTATCTGGGTAATCACAGCTACTCGATTTGGATGGCCGGTCAGTGTTAGTCATTCTCTTGTAGCCGGAGTTTTAGGGGCAGGAATATCTGCTGCCGGTGTTTCCAAAGTTAACGAGACTGTCGTGACTAAAGTGATGATGGCACTGGCTTTTTCGCCGATTTTGGGATTTTTGGGTGCATTTGTTTTTATGGTTCTCATGTACTGGATGTTACGAAATAGAACTCTTGTAGGGGTGACTAAGGTTTTTACTAAATTGCAAATTCTATCCGCTGCCCTGCTTTCCTATACGCACGGAAAGAATGATGCCCAAAATGCTGTTGGAATAATGGCTTTAGGATGGGCAGTTTATTATTCTGCTGATGTGATTGTGGAACCGTGGATGCAACTGACAGCTGGCATAGCTATTGGTATTGGTACCGCTCTGGGAGGCTGGCGTGTCATACGTACCCTGGGAACAAAAATTACACGACTAGAACCTACTAGCGGGTTCATAGCAAACATGTCTGCTTCTGTGGTTATAGAAGCTGCTTCAAATATTGGACTTCCTGTTAGCACTACACACACTGCTAGTAGCGCTATTATGGGAGTTGGTGCCACTCGGGGAGTTTCAGCGGTTAGCCTAAATGTTGTTCGATCGATATTTGCAGCGTGGGTGGTGACTTACCCAATCTGTCTCGGGACGGCTTGGATATTAACAAAGATTTTCACAGCCGCTATTGGAAGTTAATCCGAGAGTGTACTATCGATGTAGTAATCGATAAGTGTTTGTGTCAAAAATAAGGACCTGGTCATTCGACAGGTCCTTTACTTCATTTGTTTTAATGACAACTTAGGAATGTTGAGCGCTTTTAATGCGAGATATGGTAAATTAATTGTTGTCATGAATGAAATAGTTGAAAGTTATGAGAAGTAATTATGCCTGAAGAACGGGTGACACCATATATATGGGTAAGCTGGCTTACAAAACTGATGGTCGGGGAATCGATGTGTGAGTGGGCAGTTTGGTTCAAAGCTTGGAATGAAAGCTGGAGCTATAAAAAAATGCCATCCGATTTTGATTCAACCACTTGGAAGGTTAGTCATACTGCGCTTTTGAATAGAATTAGAGGAGACTTAGAAAGTGAAGGGAAAACCGTATTTGTTGAAAATCAAAATAAATTTACACTCAGAGGGAAAACGGCTAGCCTAGGTGGGAAACCCGATATTATTAGTAGCGCGGATAATTTAGGAACGATATATGATGTGAAAACTGGGCAGCCCAATCCAGCTCATAACGTGCAGTTAATGATTTATATGTATGCAATTCCAAAAGCAATGAAGCAATATTCCGGGGTTAGCTTTGAAGGCAAAGTTATTTATGAAGATCATGAAGTAGTTATACCTAGCGACACCATTGGTTCTACCTTTATAGATAATCTTGCGAGTTTGATACGCCGAATAGCGTCAAATACCCCTGCGAAGAAAGTACCAAGCATTATTGACTGCGGTTTCTGTAATCTAACTAGTGCAGATTGTCCTGAGAAAATACAAGATATTGTTCCTGAATTTGGTAGCACAAAAGATTTTTGAAAATAGTAGGCCAACGTAGCTCAGTCGGCAGAGCAGCGGTTTCGTAAACCGCATGTCGGCGGTTCGAATCCGCCCGTTGGCTCCACTTTTCAGTCAGATAGAGGCCATGGTCTGATACTTAATCCTCTTTATAAAACTATCCTTGCCTTTAATATAGGACTCCCGATCGCCTTTAAATTGAGAGACCAAATTTGATTTTAATTTGCCATAATTGATGGCTTCTGCAGGATTACTGATCAAGAAATTGCGGAAAGCTAGGTCACTAATTTCGTGCCAGCTGTCTATATTGCATACATGAATATGATAACTTCGGGGATACGATGAGGGTTTGGCGAAAAAATGAAGATCGATAGATTCATGATCTTGAACAAAGGTATAGCCAAGCTTTTCGAGAGGAAGTTTATAGGGTTCCATGGGTTCTAATGATTGAACCGATATATTAATGTCGATTATAGGTTTTGCTATCATTCCTGGAACAGACGTGGATCCAACATGAGAAATTTTTAGAGCCAAATCACCAAGAGAGATTGACAGTTTTTTTGCTTCTCTGGAAAATTGAGAAGGCCAGAAAGGGTTATATTTCACCAATCGGACTTGAGAGTTGTGATTTAATTGCATAAGAACGTTTTTGCAAAATTGTTTAATTAGACTTTTGGGTTAGTGAATGGTAGGAAATTTATTGACCCATATAATCGCGTCTAAAACGACACAATGAAAAGTAATGTAAATTAGTCCTATCATAGCGAATAGCCCCTGAGTGGTAGGGTATGTGGCAAATTTTGCTCCAGTGAAAATTGTGAGAGTTATTAGAGCTATCGCCGTAATCCATAAGGATGTTATAGAGATGTTCCACCAAATAGGTTGATTTGAATCAAGATATAGAGACAAAGTGGGCATCCAAACTGTGGATGCAATGAGAAATATGGCACATAGAATTAGCGGTAGTAAGCCACTCATAAGGTTAATTTGGTTAAATCCTAAAACTTGCGATTTCCATACCATAAAATATGCAAATACCAAATAACCCACAGCCGCCGGTATCATAGATACGGTGAAAAAGCGTCTTAAATTACCATCGATACCTCCCCAGAAAGCCTCTCTATGGTCAGGGAAAAAGGCGATACTGAATATATAACTACTGATTACAGTAGTACCACCAATCAGATTAACAAAAAGAAAAATTTGACTATTAGACATAACAATACACCTTAATAAATTGTAAATAGTTTTTGGTTATTGCAGTACTATATGCGTTACGTATCAAGGTTCGTTAATTAATGTGTCAAACAAATAGTATTTAAATAGAGATGATTTTTATGAGCCATGCTGATATGTTGGTGGATGTCCAAATCTATTTGTATCAGGATCACCTTTTTTGCAAAACCAAATAAGCCACCAAGCAATACCAATTATTGGTTGGAATACTGGCATACTAGAAATTATTGAATTGCTAGATAAATCCATGAATATGAAAGTTAAAAATAATAAGAAGAAGGCTATTAGCCAATATCCGGATTTATTTATATCGTGAAGGCGCCTAACGCATAGAGGAATAGTGACGATGCTTAGGATTAACATTAGTGGTAATGCAGTTGCTATAAAGACTGCACCAACCACAAGTGGTCCTCCCGCAAGTAGAATTATAGATCCTGTAGTGCAAAGTGTTCCCATGCCGAACAGTGCCAACCAAGAGAATAAGTAAAACCACCAATATTCTCTTCTGCTAGACCTCCCTTTATAGTCCTTCCATTTTGACAATCCTAGTTTAATGGCTTTAGAGAACCCTACACTAGTTTTTACTGAGTTTTGAATTGATGGTTCTGATTCTATTAATATAGCAGACCCACAATTTCCGCAAAATTGTGACCCTGGTATAATCTCAGAATTACATGATGTACAGTTCAACGCGAGATGACCGCCTTAAAACGGATTTCCTTGACAGAGTAGTTGATTATCATAGTGATTTCAATTGCAAAATCACCGTCCTCGTGACAATTTAAGCAACCAAACTCTCAAGATAATAATCGCCATCTTAGATTATATATAGACAAATTATAACCATAATATGCAAAAAAGTCTTAATACTTCGAAGTCCCCCAGAGATGGGTATATAAGTATGGATGTATACTATGGTTATGGTTTATATTAACCGTTAATGCTATCTATGAGTTACACTTATAGGATGGTGGGTCAAAATTTATTTTGTAGGAACCAAGAATTGTGGATGACAAAAATCATAATGAAGTCGTAGAGATTCCGAATGATGCCTTTATTGTAGGGCAGTCCAACTGGGCCTGGATGTGGGCATCTACTCCGTGGGTTATCTTGTTCGGATTGTCTATAGTTTTTGATTTTTTGACCTTTGGGATTTTGCCTATAGTGTTTGCTTCCATTGTAATCATTCCTCGCCTCTTAGCTACACGCAGAACTAAATATATTGTTACATCGAATGAGTTGATCATTCAACAAGGCTCAATTACGGGATACCAGAGGATAAGAATACCGAAAAATGAACTTGAATCCGTTACGGTTCAACCTGGTAGATTTGGTAATATGTTGGGATATACAGGCGTACATTTGCAATTGAATGATGGCAGAGTTGCGATGCTTAATTATGTACCTGCAAATGCTAATTTGCCTAGCCTGCTATAACAACATCCTCTAAACCGCCCCCTAACTTTTGCAGATGTAGGTTAACATAAGAAACATGCCAATATTAGATGACGCAATTACTAGAATACCTGGGACAGTGGGGTTCTATGCAGAAGATTTAACCACGGGTGAGCAGTTAAGCTATAACGCTGACGAAACGTTTTTTACAGCTAGCACTTTCAAGGTTCCTTTGTTGGTTGGTTTATTTAGAGAGATAGAAAGCGGCAATATTGAACTTTTGGAGCGGGTTAAACTGAATGAAGACATGAAGGTTGCAGGGTCAGGCGTTTTGAAAGAAATGGTATCTGGGATTGAGTTAACTATTCATGATTTAGCGATGTTAATGATAATCGTTAGTGATAATACTGCGACTGACATTATTTACAACCGGGTTGGCAAAGAAAATCTACGAGATCTTTTGGGTTCGTTGGGATTGACTCATACTAAGATTCCTATGACTACTAAAGAATTATTATGTAGCATAGTTGGCCTGAATCCCAAGGACAATTCTGTTTCATGGGTGCAAGTACAAGAGAAACTTCGAAGTCAGGAGTGGATTCGCGATGCTGAGGGATTTCAGGAAAAAACATCTGATGTTTCTTCACCTAGGGATATGGCATATTTACTAAAATTAATTGAGCGACGGGAGGTGGTAAGCAGTAAGGCATGCGAGCAGATGCTTAACATTTTAAGTCGTCAACAGCTCACGGCAATGCTTCCCAAGAAATTGCCTTCCTTGAAAACCAAGGTTCTTCACAAGACTGGTGGTTATTTCGGAGTTCAGTGTGATGTTGGAATAGTGTACACAAGTAAGTTCTCATATTCCGTAGCTATTATGGCCAAGGAAATTACAGATATGGTTGGAATTCAATCTGCAATCGCAGATCTATCAGAGGCGATATACTTTTCTTTTGCAAAGTGATTAGATTCGTTGATTTCTTATTTCCGACTAATGTGGAATTCTAACGTAAGATCAATTTCATCATCCACACTAAGTATGAAAGCCAGACTAGGTTTCTCTATTTTAAAATCTTCAAAAGTGATTGTTGTACTAGCTGTACCCTGAATCCCTGTTTTTGAAAATACCGCTATTGTATTCCATTCAACAATCTTGGTTACATCTTTGATAGTTAATTGCCCTACAAGTTGGAATGAAAACGTTCCTTCGTTTGGTAGTGGCCATGGAATATTTGAAGATTCAACAATCTTGAAATTAATTTCGGAGAACTTTTTTGATTCTAATGTTTTGTTTCTGAGATATCTGTCGCGCCTTGATTCGTCACTTGTTAGCGAATCGGCATTCACTGTCATATGAGATCCTAGTTGAATATCACCGGATTGGTTGAAAATAATGGATCCGGTAACTTCTTTTGTTTTTCCGATGGCTGCATTTGGTGCACTGAGTCTAAGAAGCTGTTCCATTACGCTGTAACTGGCTATAGAGTCATCTCCTATTTCTAGGGATATAAAACTGGAACTAGGTTTGTAATCTGGTGTGTTGAATGGGACTACTGGTGTAGGACTTGAATATATGTTTTGCTGGGGAGAATTCACGGGGACTAATTTAGTTTCGGGTGAATCAGAATTTGAGCATGAGAGCATTATGGTCACAATTAGTGATATTAAAATTATTCGCATGTTTTAATCTGCCTTCTGATGGGGTTCGAAATCGTAATTATAGATTGTTGAATGGAATCTTCAAATACGGTGCCAGGGTATTAATTAAATTTAGATTGGAACATTATGCGATAAATGACTATAACTACTAGAATAGATATGACGAATATAATTGGTTGGATGCCCAAAAAGACTAACTTTAGGTATGTTAAAGTCATATAAATCAACGTATAACGAAGCATTTGTCATTAAGTTCACCAATAAACGATTTGCAAATGCTTGTATTCAGGCCGAGAATTGGAGGAAAATTTAATAGGACAGCTTCTTAGTGGAGCATGCCAAGGTATAGCGATATTCTTTTTTTGGAGGGACTACTATGGGTACTATAAGTATCAATAGATTAGGAGGTTTATCTCTTATCATTGGTCCGGTGTTAGCTCTCGTTTTTTTCTTTATGGCACCTGGTCAAATGCTAGTAGAACAAACTGATCCAACTGATACTGCAGGATTCGTTAAAGTGATGCAGGATAACGCAGTTTTAACCCACTTAACGTCGTTTGTAATACCTCTTGGACTTGTAATGATGCTGTTTGGTTTCTATGCTTTACAAGGCCTTGTAAGGACAGGTGGAAATGGAGACTCTCTATCTAGATTAGGGATCATTTTCCTTCTTTTTGGAGTAATTGGATGGGTTATGAGTTCAGGTATGGGTCATATAGTAGCTAATACGGATAACACTGACATTGCAAAATCTGTATTTCAAGCTAGCGGTGGTTTTAACATTATAGGTAATCTTGCTGGAGCGCTAGGTTTCCTTGCGTTTAGTTTAGCTATTTCTACTAGGGATGACTTTAACAAGAATATGGCCATCATAGCGGCCTTAGCTTCTGGAGTGCTTTTGATAACTACAGTGATTGGGACATCAGATAATACACAAGCAAATACTATGGGTATGATAGGTGGGATAAGTTATATAGTAGTTGCAGCTTGGTCAGTAATGATTGGAATGGCTATTCACAAGAAGGGATGAGATTTGAACACTTAGATAATAGGTTAGGAAAATATAAAGACCGGACACTAACTATGTTCGGTCTTTATATTTTGTCCAGGCAAAATTAATTGGTCTATGCCACTCTATTTAGGAGTCATATTTATGAAATTTTAGAATAGATATAGAACTGGCTACTCCTATATCTCGTTTTATGAATAGGTACAAACTTATAAGTGATGCCGCTATTAACACGGTTAGTAAGGTTATAATGTGCCCAAAAGAAACTTCAGATGTTAAAGCATTACGACCTTGAAAATATGCTGTTATATAAATATGACGATATGTCTCAAGCCATGAAACAAGGTTAGAAAGTCCATGCAATATAAAAGATGCGACTATTAATACGGCCATCACGGTTCCTGCAAAGATTCGGCTGGAAAATAGTAGAGATAGGAGCATAGATAGAAAAGATATGGTTGCCAGAAATGGCCATAGCAATAGAAATGCGTTCAATATACGTGTGGTATTAACTTTCACGTCAGCTACTAGTACCCCAAATGAAAATATGGCCAACATGATAAATATTATTGCTCCGTTAGCTATTAGTAGCCCTAACGCTTTAGAAATAAATACTTTAAATCTGGAAATTGGCTGCACTAAAATAAGCTCCAGAGTTCCCTGAGACTCTTCACCAACGATTGTTTGTGTGCCGGCTAGAATTGCAAATACGGACAACGCTAATGGAGCAGGGTTGAAAAATTCTTGACTTAAATATCCTTCAAAATTGTGGAGCGAAGTATTTCCCCCAAAGAATGCCATCATCCCTTCTGGCATTTCTTTCATGATATCTCCATAAGTAGAAGAGATGCTGGGATATACAAGTACGATAAGAAGGGCAAGCAACCCCATGCCAATACCCCATCCAAATATTTGGATCCTAAAGTCAAAAATAGTTTTGCCTAGAATTGGATTAAACATTATTACCTTAAGTTAAACAAATTCCTTACCATTATCTTGGTAATAACCCATGAAAACGTTTTCTAAGGAAGGTTGTCCGGATTCTAGGGATTCAACTTTGTATTGAGAGATAAGTTTTATTACTTGGTTTATATCTCCACTTATCGCTATCGATAATGTTTTATCCGTTGATTCTGTGACTGTTGTATTGGGTAATGCGTCAAAAACTTTAGGATCTACACTTTCTGAGAATGTCACGTGAAGGTACTTCAGGAGCCTTTTTTGCATAGACTCTATTTCTTCTACCGCAACTAAATGCCCGTCACGTATAATTCCAATGCGGTCACAAATTTGTTCTACCTCGGATAAAACATGGCTTGAGAGGAAAACTGTCCGTCCTTCATCCTTAACCTCTCGCAATAATTCTAGTACTTGATTTTGTATTATAGGGTCCAATCCTAGAGTAGGTTCATCTAATATGAGGAGACTTGGTTTGGCCATCAAGGCCAGAAGCAATCCGATTTTCTGCCTATTTCCAAGTGACAGTCGAGCCGTTGGAGTATCCATTTCGACATCTAGTTTTTTACATAAATAATTTATGTATTGATTTGAGACCGGCTCTGGTTTAGTTGACATAAGCAAATCGACGATTTTAGTGCCACTATAATTAGGATACAATCTTAATTCTCCTGGAATGTATCCAATTTGTTCCCTACTTTTGACCGACGACTTTTGGCAGTCATAACCTAAAATGCGGGCTTGACCAGAAGTTGGCTTAATCAGATCTAGTAACATTTTTATTGTAGTCGTTTTACCGGCACCGTTTGGGCCCAGGAAACCGAATATCTCGCCTTGATAAACCTCCAAGCACATGGGTTCTACAGCTGGTTTAGGAGAGCGTGCGTATGTTTTGGAAAGCCCTATAGCTTGTATTGCAGGGATTTGGTTTGGAGATAGGTTGGGATGCTGAAGTGTCATAAGTATGCTCAGACTACGTTTTTCATGAACAAATATTGGTATGAAGGATACTACTGCAGGTAAATTCTACTCTAATAATCATGAATAGGCTATTATTTAAAATACGCGATACTTGCTTAGGTTTTATAGTTTAATTCTGATGATACTCGTAGGAAAATATCGTCCACTGTGGGTGAAATTTCCTTCCAATTATCTTTATCAGCTTCTATGAAAACCCAAACCGCATATTCTTTTGTGAAAGTTACTAGAGCTGCTCCTCGCAAACCGCTATTAGTAGTGGTGTAGTCCATTCTGAAGCTTGGAGCAGGTCTTAAATCAAATACAATACTTGTTAGGAAAACATTCCGATTTTGGATATAAGCACTGGATCCGTAGGTGAATATATCATTATGACCTGCTCTTGGGGCAGTTTGAACATATAGTAAATCACTTTCACCTGGTCCTTTAGCTACAAAATCCAGGTTGTTAAATGTAGGTTTTATCGTCCAGTCTGAAGGTATCACTAATGAATATCCTACTTCTGTGTTGGTGTGTGAAACAGGTTGAAAGGAGTTTTGGGATTTGTACATTGCAGACTTGATTTTAAAATATGGGGAATCGTCATTCGGTTTTGACTCATATATATATTTTGGCCCTGTTGCCATAACAGTTATTAAATTTTTCCCTAATAGATATCTGTCCCAAACACCTATCTGCCATGTTCCAGTTGTATCTTTAGCCCACTTCCATCTATTTGTGGTGGTGTGCCTGTTTATTAGATTAGGGTTTCCAATTTGCCACGTCTCATTCAGAGTCTTAAAATCTGTCATAGAGGAAGACGGCGTTGCTCTATATTCCAAGACGTGTTGTTCTAGAGTTTGGAATCTTTTTGAATCTAACTCTGTTGCTACTACTCTCACATGTGCACCGGATGCTTCGTGGACGATCATAACGATCTCAGAATCTTGATATTCTTGTACTTTCCAACCTGACGGGACCTCAATGGTGTACCATGATTTTTCATTAGTATATAGGCTAGGTGCGTCTACTGATGGCGATTCTATAATAGTAGTTGCCGCTGAAGAAGTTTCTTTTAGTTCCGGCAAAATGGATGTTATGGTTTTTTCTGAAACTGCAAATCCTACTCCTTCTACAGGAACTCCGTCAGCGCTATAGATACTTTTGAAAGTGGTTACTCCTAGAACTTCTCCTGTTAGTAAAAGGAGAGGCCCTCCGCTATTGCCTGGGTTTATTGGAGCATCAGTTTGGATAACCCACCTTTTTTCTTCATCTTGAAAATAACTTGCCGAGATTATACCTTTAGTAACTACCGCAGTTTCTCTTCCAAGTGGATATCCGATCGCAACTACATCCTCACCTGAAACAATTTGTTCGCTTTTAGCAAAGGTTAATTTTTTGAAATCAGGATTACAGCAAATATTGATTAATGCTAAATCTCTAAGTGGGTCTGTTCCAACTACTATTCCTTCATAGTTCTCGGAGTCATTTACAATTATATTTATGGTACTGGCATCTTCTATGACGTGATAATTAGTTAAAACTTGTCCTTGGTTATTTGAGGAATCTGTATCAATAAAGAATCCTGAGCCTGAAGCTATGTTGGTCTTTATTTTTACGATCGATGGTCTAACTAGTGATACCACCTCTGCAAGACTAAGTTCTGGATTTGAAGAAACGGATGGTTCGCTTGTTACCGGAGGAGCGGTCGGCGCAGTAGGAATAGGAGTTGATGTAGGGGTTTGTGTTGGCTGTGGCTTGGGTGGAGTGGGAGTAAAGGTAGGAGTAGGACTAGGATTAGGAGTCGGGGTAGGTGCTACAGTAGACGTGGGGGTTGGAGTCATGGGCATAGAGGGTGATTCGGTTGGCGTTTCCATATCTTCAAGTGCCGCCGCTACTAATGCCTCTACGGTAGCCTTAATGTCTGGGGTTGGACTTGGTACCTCTGTTGAACTTTTTGTTGAGCTGGAAGAAGTTGTACAGCTTACCAGTATCAAAACAGACGTCAACATAAATACAATGGTATTTTGAAATAGTCTCATAATAGAATACTAGCACACCGATCTATATAATCCATTTGGGAAACTGATGCTTAATTTGATGGTTTCCTATTATAAATAATAGAAATGATTTGGAGATCATATGACATGGATTTATACAGTACCCTTTGATGAAGCTGACAAGAATCTTAGGGACTTATATCAACGAATAAAAGGCCCTAATAATAATGTAGACAACATAATGATGGCTCATAGTTTAAGAGTACATTCTATGGAGGGGCACTTATCTTTGTATAAGGCTGTATTACACCATAGGAGTAATGTACTTCCACGTTGGTTCCTTGAGTGTATCGGATTATATGTAAGTCTCATAAATAACTGTGATTATTGTGCCCAACATCATTATGAAGGAATGAGTAGACTTATTGAAAAGGAAGATCTTGCGGTCTTGATCTGGGAGTCTTTTCTAGAGGATAACCCAAGTAAAGCTTTAAAAGGTAAGGAGCTTGCTGCTGTCAATTACGCGAAGCTTTTAACTTGTACTCCTTCTAAGATTACAGAGGATAACATTAAGAATTTACGAAGTTTTGGATTTGATGATGGTGAAATCCTCGAAATTAATCAGGTCGTTAGTTACTTTAATTACGCAAATCGAGTGGTTTTGGGATTAGGTGTAACAACGGATGGCGATATTCTAGGGTTATCTCCTTCGGCAGAAGATCCAGATGATTTGTCTCATATGTAACGTATTAACCACGAACTGATTTTAACTGCATTACATTGTTTTGGTGCTATACCTTGTTGTAGCTACTAAATTTGTGGGTTCTCATAAGATACTGGTAACACTAGAAAGGGTACTTTATTTAAAATTGGTGATTAATGTTTGTTTATGCGACTTGACCTGCAGCAAAACCCGATGCCCATGCCCATTGAAAATTGAATCCACCGAGTTGCCCACTAACGTCTAGGACTTCTCCAACAAAATAAAGCCCAGGTTGGTTCTTAAC
>CAZPLA010000079.1:0-16032 GCA_964587385.1 uncultured Dehalococcoidia bacterium
TAAAGAAGGAGATGTATACATTACTGATTGGTGGAACAACAAAGTTGAGATATATGATTCATCAGGAATTCATCTGACGACATTTTATGGAGATGCCGTTAAGTTATCTAAATGGGCTTATGAAGCATTGGCAGTTAATCCAGACATTAAAGCTTTACACGACAAAGCTAACAAGGAACTGGAACGATACTTTTTACAACCTGCTGCTGTTGAGGTAGATAGTGATGGGAGGATATGGGTAGTGGATTGTATGAGATGGCGTATACAGATATATCAAAAGACGGTTCTCAAATAAAATGACTAGCCCTGAGTTGGCGACGTCATCTCCTGTTAGATACCATGGATTGGACGCCCTTAGAGGCATTGCAATGTTGCTTGGCATAGTCATTCATGCGGCATTGCCTTATATACCTGATATCAAGGAGTTTTGGCCCCCTGACAAAGAGTCTTCTCAGCTGATATCCGTAATTTTTCATTTTATACATATGTGGAGAATGCCTCTATTCTTTATAATGGCGGGGTTTTTTTCATGTTTGATTGTTACTAGAAAGTCTTGGAAAAATTGGTGGTGCAATAGATTATTACGAATTGCCATACCTATAGTTGTCTTCACTCCTATAATGTCCGCAACTTTACCTTGGATTTTTGCATATGGCAGGACTGGAGAAATAGAGATTTTCTATTCGCGTGACGGTGAACCACATCACTTATGGTTTTTATGGCAGCTAATTATATTTGCCTTGTTTACGGTTTTAATGGGACCATTTAATTTGCTTTGGAAATTAATGATAAGATCGAGAAATAAGAAACCAGATATTGTTTGCGAAAATTGCAAAAAGGAAAATCTATTTGGCAGTGGATACTGTGCTTATTGTGGCTTTTTGATTGATACTAGCCTAAACACAGTTAAGAAAATTCTTACCAGTATTTTTCTTACCTCGCGATTTCCAATAGGTTTTATTATTATTTGCGTAGTGGCTGGTATATGGGGATGGGGAGAATTACATGTTAACCCTATCGCAAGTGGATTATTCTTTCTCTTTGGCTACATTCTTTATAAGAATAAGCCGTTACTTTCATTTATGAAATCGTATTGGATGTTTTATTTGCTTGTAGCGTCCATTGTTTTTGTAATGAATCTAATATTGATGGACATAGACATCAAAAAGATACCGGCTAAAGAGGACGCTGAATTTATTCAAGGGTTACAATACTTGACTAAAATGATTTGTACTGTCTTGTTCTGCTATTCGTTAATAGGATTAGCAGAAGATAAATTGGGGTCATATAATCCGACATTGAGACTTATATCTGATGGTTCATATTGGATATATTTGATACATTTGCCAATCGTTACGTTTATGACCTTTATGATGTTTGGTTGGCCAATACCAGTGGAAATTAAATTTCTATTAGCAATAATTGTCACCTCAGCAATTTGTCTTATAACTTATATTTATTTAGTTCGCTTCACTCTAATTGGTGTTTTGTTGAATGGAAAACGCTACTCTAGGAAAACTGTTCCTAACAGGGTAAATCCATAAACCTTTATCAGGTGTGTAATCAAGAAATGGAATTTGAAATATATGGCGTTTACAATGCTAATGGTGGTATTGCCGGAGAAATAAAGTATTTCCTTGGCAAAATCACAAGGAGTCAACATTGCGAGTTATGCGATATAACCAATAATTTATTGCTAACAAAGAAACTGTGGAGACAATTTATTGATGAACTTTCTGTTCCATTCACCTTGTTACATTTGAATGAACAGCCATTAGATATGGCTGCCTACACGGAAGGGAAAGTGCCGTGCATTATTTCAAAAACGAATGGTCAATTTAGTATGATGTTGGATAGGGAAGAATTAGGGAATTGCAAAGGGAATGTCCGGAGTTTCATTGAGTTGTTTAACTCTAAGATTGGCTCAATTGAAGAATAGAGGAAGGAAATTATGTTCCTAAAGATTGCGTTGAGGTTTGCTATATCTATAGGGTTTTGCATATTGCTAGCTGCAGGCGTATCAAAAGTATTCCTGGGCACCGTCGGAATGTCCTCTTTATACCTAGGAATAGTTGGTGGATTTGTTGTTGTTATAAGTAGACTTAAATCCACCAACGCTTAAAGATTAGTGACCTGCTGCGGGAATTGAATAAGATATTTGGACTACTTAACGAAGGAAAAGTTAGAATCCATATAATCTTTCTGCATTCCCACCCACTATAAGCGCCTTCTCGTCCGATGGTACTCCTTCTAGTATTTCGTCAAGGATTTCGAGAGATTTGGGGAAAGTTGATTCAGCATGGGGATAATCAGATCCCCACATAAGCCTATCTACCCCGATTAAATCACGCAGCTGAATTCCCACTGGATCTTCTTGAAAGCTGTGATATACATTGCTGCGCATGAAATCACTGGGCATAGCATTGTTTTTGAAACGGTATGGAGCCGATCTTTGGCGTTCCTTATAGGCGAAGTCCATCCTGGAAGCGAAAAACGGTATCCAACTTAATTCATGTTCGACGTTGGCTATAATCAGCTCTGGGTACTTTTCTAAAGTTCCGGAGAAAATTATTTGAGTTAATGACATTCGAACCCAGTAATCAACCTGCACAAAATTTCCGAAGTCAGATATTTGCGCATCAGGTCTTATTGGGACTGCATCTGGACGGTTAGTAGTTACATGAAGGGATAGTGGTATTCTTAGTTCCTCTGCTTCTTTCCAAAAAGCTTCATACATACTGTTTTCGTATGTTTGATCATGTCTTGGATGACTACTTATCATGGCACCGACCATGCCTGCATCTTGTGTTCTTTTCAATTCTGCAATAGCCTTTGGAACATCGTCATCTATTAGAATCATTGCTATGCCTTTCAGTCTAGAAGGAAACGGACGGCAAAAATCAGCTAACCAATCGTTGTAAGCCTCAAATATTGCCCTGGTTAATACCTGTTCTTCCATATCTCTGTAGAGAGCTAGTCCTATAGATGGATAAACTATGCCTCCATATACTCCGTCTGCATCCATATCTTTGACATGTTCACTTGGGATGTAGGCTCCAGGGAGGACATCAGCGAAACTTCCCTCACGGACAATATCTTCTGGTCTTTCGAACCTTAGCCCCGCTTGAGTAACGGCTCCTACCGGGCCTGTTTGCTTGTGATCTGAGAGCCACCAGTCTTCATTGTTGTCCAAAGTTATAAGATGAGGTATGCGATCACCAAACTTGGCCTTGTCCATGCGGTCAACCCATAGTTCAGGAGGTTCAACAACATGTGAATCAGATGAAATAACTTTGACCTTTTCCATTTATGCCTCCAGGTATTTCTGTTTTGATAACCGAATTTGTGTTTGAGTTCTTGGCCTATGTTCCAATTGGCTTAGATTGGAGGCACAAACTCAGCTTCCCATATTTCTTGAGCGAATGGTTTCCTAAAGTTAGATGTCGATATAGAGTAATAGGCTTGGTGCTTGTCACTTTTCCATGGAGTAAAACCTAGATAATTATCAAGGTCTCTAGTGGGTTTTTTTGTCAGGGCTCTAACATAGTACTCCATTCCTATTTGATACTGTTCATGAGGTGGTAGGTCTGGCACGATTTGATATACCTTCCATATATACTCCGCTTGCGACTTGGTCAATAGGCGAGGTAAATATCCTAGTTCAAAGTGATGTGAGTAATAAGCTCTTTTTAACACCTTAGCTTTTTCCACATTCGGTTCTTCTATCAATAACCAAGGTTCTTGCTCGTCAGCCGTCATAAGATCACGCGTCTTTTGAAACTCAACTGGGCTTTTTATATTCGAAACAAGTCGGCCTATGGTTACTAAAGTAGGAATTCTTATGTCGATTCCTTGGAATTGCAATCTCTTGCAGAATCTAACGATATGCATATGGCATTCAGCGTCAGGCATTCCAGGGCTTTCTAGAACTATTCGGGAAAGGAAGTCTACTATGCGGTAGTCGGTTTTTGCCATGATTTTTTAAACCTTCTTGGTAGTAATAGTTTGTGGTTTTAAAATAGGTCCATAGGATCTGAGATTAAGTGTAAAGAACTCTACCAGAGATAAGTGCGTCAACATTCACCTTTAATGTTGACGCTCCCTATCGCTGTTAATAATTCAGGTAAAGAAACTATTGAAACTGGTTATTAGTCTTTAGCGGTAAAAAACATGAATCCCATAACCAGATTCATGATCAACATTCCAAGGAACGGTACAATTGCAATAGTGGCGTCTTTGTCGATGAGGACTAAGATAACCCCTAGAAGTCCTACTACGATTACTAATCCGCAAACTGCCTTGGAAAATACTTGCTGTATGCAGAATCCTAGGCCAAGCATAACAAATCCAATGTACATTAAGTATTGCCCGAACCCATCAAGGGAAGCAGATACTGCATACATGGTGTTAGCTGTTTGTGTAACTCCTGCTAAGACGGCGGCGGGAGCCTGGCCAGCGGCTACAGCAGGTGTTAATGCGATGATTCCCTCACCAGCTTTAGCAACTCCAACGTTAATAGCTCCTTGGCCTAATGATAAGGTCATTCCTACTACTAAAACGATAAAACCGGCCATGGCAAAATGTGCCCCAGAGCCGGATCCCATAGATTGCTGTATTCCTCTTAATCCGACAAGTATCATCATGAATGTTACGAACCACAATGCAGTCAGAGTTTTGACCATGCCGTATTCAGCGCCCAAAGCTGGGATGACTTCTGAAGACTCCCCCCAATCGAAAGTTCCTACCGTTTGACTCCACACAACAAAGATTAGGAACGTTAGCAGTGGTCCAGCCATCAACATATATCCTGTGAACGAGCGTGAGTTCATAAACACCTCCAGTGACTCCCAACTATCTTAGATAGAAGGGGCGTGCATCCGCCCAATAATACCACGTTTTTCCTTATGAATGTGATAATAGATTGAGAAGCATGTTACTCATTTAGAGTGTATGAATGTCCAGTTATTGATGTATCATAATAACTATATTGAGACAGGCTTAAATTTTGTCTTGACTAATTAGTTTTCTAAAACAAAAGCATGAACCTGAAGTAATATAAATGCATAAATATGATGCGATAATCATTGGTGCAGGGCATAATGGATTAGTTGCTGCATGCTATCTTGCGAAGGCAGGCAAAAAGGTACTCGTTTTAGAAAACCGAGAGATAGTTGGTGGATGCGCTATAACAGAAGAGATTATACCTGGCTACAAGTTTTCGAGATTGGCCTACGTTAATTCTCTATTTCGTCCGGATATCATACGAGACCTTAAGCTCAAGGATTATGGGTTCCAGATGCTGCCTAGATCTCCTTCATCTTTTACGCCTTTCCCTAACGGAGAACATCTTTTTCTTGGTCCTGATTCAGAACATAATTATAATGAGATTTCAAAATTTAGTGTAAGGGATGCAAAATCATACAAGTTATATGAGGCTATGCTTGGTCGTATGGTTGAAGTACTAGAGCCTACTTTAGATGCCGTACCTCCAAACCCACTCTCACGCCATCCATTTGAAATCTTGCGTATGCTTAAGTTGGGGCTTGGGGTACGTGGTCTTGGAGATGAAATATATCCATTCCTAAGAATGCTTACAGGAAGTGCTAGCCGGTTGCTCGATGAATGGTTTGAAAGCGAAGAACTCAAGGTAACCTTGGCTACTGATGCTATCATTGGGGCTATGGCTAGTCCTAGCACTCCAGGCACAGCTTATGTTCTTTTTCATCATGTTATGGGAGAAACAAATGGAGTTCGTGGCGTTTGGGGTTATGTTAAAGGAGGAATGGGAGCTCTTAGTGAATCTATAGCTTCAGCTGCCAGGGATCTTGGAGTTGAGATTCGCACAGGTTGCAAAGTTGATTCCATACTGGTAAACGATGGTGTAGCCGTTGGAGTACGAACGGTTTCCGGTGATGAATTTGAGTCACGAAAGGTTTTTTCTAATGCTGGGCCAAAGATAACATTTTTGGACTTACTTCCTAACGACATATTGGAAGAGCCCTTTCGTCGTTCTATAGAAGCCTTGGATTTCTCCAGCGCCACTTTCAAGCTTAATCTTGCTTTGAATAAATTGCCCAACTTTATAGCTTATCCAGGTAATGAGCCAGGCCCGCAGCATAGAGGAACAATTCATATATCGCCTACTTTTGATTATATTGAGCGTGCATATACTCAGGCGTTATCGGGCATTCCTTCAAGCGAACCTATTCTGGAATGCACAATTCCTTCATCTCTTGATTCATCACTTGCTCCAGAGGGCCATCATGTTATGAGTATGTTTGTTCAATATGCACCCTATGAACTCGCCAAAGGCTCATGGGACGATTTGCGAGACGATTTTGCTATGACATGCATACGACTTATGGACAACTATGCACCTGGATTCGAAAAAAGTGTTGTAGGATATGATGCCATTACTCCATTAGATATGGAGAGAGAATTTGCTTTGACTGGAGGAAATATTTTCCACGGAGCCATGACTCCTGACCAGCTTTTCTTTCAGCGGCCTGTTGGTGGGTGGGCCAAGTACAGGACTCCTGTTGAAGGACTGTATCTCTGTGGAGCTGGAACACATCCGGGTGGTGGGGTACTTGGGGCTTGTGGTCGTAATGCTGCCAGAGAAGCTATAGCTGATGGATTTAAATAACCACCATAATTAAATTGTTTAAAAGGCAATAACATGAAATGTTTAGTTTGTGAAAAAGATATGGGGATAGATATCTCTTCTTGTGTCTCTTGTGGAGCTCTGCTTGGAGGGCGAAAGAGTCGTTCTATTAGAGAGGCCTCAAAATGGCCTAGATTCTTTTGGGTAAGTGGCGCTTTTTTAGCTTGTTTAATTATTGCTTTTATAATAATAATGTCTGGCGGCAGAGAAAATACATAAGTAAAATTAATTCTGAATTATAAATTTTAGGAAGTCGTGTCCGATTATTAATCGGGTATAGCTAAATCTAACATTAATAACTTAATCAAACATTTGCGAACAATCTCAGATCCAGGCATTGCTTGGCAATCTGCAAAGTTCTTTAAAACGGGTAAAGGGGAATATGGTGAAGGGGACAAGTTTTTAGGCATTAGGGTACCTGTTCTTCGAAAAATAGCTAAAGAACAAATCAACGTCGAGTTCACTGAGATTACAGAGTTATTGGCCTGTGATTTTCATGAGGTTAGATTACTTGCACTTTTTATTTTAATAGAGCGTTATAACAAAGCTTCAGAACAAGAAAAGAAGTTCATAGCGAATCTATATTTAAGCAATACCAAATGTATTAATAGCTGGGACCTGGTGGACGCTTCGGCTCATAAAATCCTGGGCGATTATTTGGAGCATAAGGACAAATCACCACTTTATAAACTGGTTCGTTCAAGTAACTTATGGGAAAGAAGGATAGCTATGATTGCTACATTGAAGTTTATAGGCAATGGGCATTTTGATGACACTATCCGACTCGCTGAATTACTGTTAAAGGACAACGAAGATTTAATTCATAAAGCGGTAGGATGGATGCTACGTGAAGTTGGCAAAAGAAATCTCGAACGCGAACTGGATTTCCTGAATAGGTATTCCGAGGTAATGCCTAGGACTATGCTAAGGTACGCTATTGAAAGGCTGCCACAAGAGATGAGATACAAATACCTTTAAGTGGCGTGACGTGAAACGTTGGGCTTTAATTAATTTAGTGTTGACAAAATCAATAAAACGCTGTAACCCCAACTCCGTAAATATAGTATCAAATTAGAAATCCGAGGAAGGAAACATGGATTATTTTATAGTTGGCATAGCTGCTCTTATAGTATCTGGGTTGGCTCTCTATTCTGGATTTGGATTAGGGACGCTTTTGATGCCTGTATTTGCCTTGTTTTTTCCTATACCAATAGCGGTCGCGTCCACTGCCGTAGTGCATCTAGCTAATAATGTTTTCAAAATTCTAATTGTTGGAAAGGGTGCTGATTGGAAGATTGTATTAGCTTTTGGGTTACCTGCTGCTATATTTGCGATTCCAGGAGCATATCTATTGGTACAGGTTTTAGATGTCACTCTATTGCATACCTACAATATTGGCGAAAGAGAGTTTGATATTACAACGATTAAGCTCGTTATCTCTGTATTGATACTAGGTTTTGCGGCATTTGAATTAGTACCAAGGCTTAGGCAATTAGAATTCCCGAAGAGTTGGGTGCCTTACGGGGGTGCTTTGTCGGGATTTTTTGGCGGTTTATCTGGGCATCAGGGCGCCTTAAGAGCGGCAGTACTTGCTAAGACGGGGCTTGGGACATCTGCATTTGTTGGGACGGTTGCGGTTTGTGCTTTCATGGTAGACGTATCGAGACTCATGGTTTACGGGGTTACTTTCTTTTCTGATGACTTCACGGATGTTTCCGGAGGGAATAGTTTTGCTTTGGTTGGTGTAGCTACGATTGCAGCTTTCGTAGGCACTTATGCCAGCTCAAGATTTTTAAAGCAAGTAACAATGAAAGTCATCAGGCGAGTTGTTGGGATTATGCTAGTGGCTATCGGAATTGCCCTAGGCTTAGGGCTGGTTTAGTAATCTCGTTATTTCTTGGAAACCGCAGGCTTACCTAAATAAGCCTTCTGCGCCATAAAAAACACGCAACGAACACCCATATGATAAACGATGGTATTGCATAAAACATTGATGTTCCTGGAAAGAATACCTTGTGTGCTAATAAACCGCTACCTAGCCATCCTATGAGGAAAGTTATCAGCATTAGAGTGAGTGGCTTGGCGTTTTTCATTATCCTTTAGCTATTTCCAGTGATTGTAGGGTTTTCATCATATATGGGTGCCGGCACCGGAGAAGAAGAGGAAATCTGAACCGGACCGTGGATATTGGCTTTTAACTCCGCGATCTAACTGGTCGCCTGATCAGCCTGGAGAAAACTCCGCAGTACAAACACCACACCAATACCGACACCCAAGCTAATATATTAACTGAGGAGGTCCGAATAGACAATTAGATAATTTTTATTTTAGGTCAACCCCGGTAATTTCTACTGATTTTTGCCACAGCTTTTCTCTTAATTCTGTATCCATAGCTAACCCGTTAGGTTCCACTATAGTAGGATTCCCACGGAACTGATTTTTGGTATCCAGCCCAACGAACTCCCCTCCCATTATGTTTGGACTAGTAGCCGCCATTATCGCTGGCATGGCACCTTTGTATGGGGTATGGAAAATAGTTTTGTTAATTATTGCGGCTAAAAAATGGTTTCTAATAATTTTTGGGATTGTTCTGTATAGGTTGGTAAAAGTAACCCCAGGGTGACATGATACCGAAATAGTTTCAAAGTTTTTGAGTCGAAGCCGTTTCTCAAGCTCTAACGTGAACATCACCCTAAATAAATTACTTAGCCCGTATGATTTAACTTTACTGTAATAGTTCTCTGAATTTATATTCTCCCAATCAATATCTTTAACTCTGTATTGAGCGATGCTAGACATATTTACTACCCTTGATTTTTCTACATTTTGTAGCATAGGCATCAAAGTATTTGTTAATAGGAACGCTCCAATATAATTCACCCCAAAGGTTAGTTCTAAGCCATCGATTGTTCTTGTTAATGGTGGGAACATCACCCCACCGTTATTTATGAGGATATCTACTCCGTCACTTTTTGCTTTCAGAAGCTTGCAGAAATTTCTTATACTTTGAAAATCGGCTAAGTCCAAGTTCATATATAGGGATTTGCCTTTAATTTTATTTTGCGTTTTTATACCCTCATTCATATTTCTGCAGGCTAGTATTACTGTGGCTCCCCGATCTGAAAGGATCTTTGCTATTTCAAATCCAATACCACTATTGGCTCCAGTTACTATGGCAACCTTTCCTTTGGTGGAATTGGTCTCATCTAAATTAAAAATGGGCAAACTATCTCTCCTTACCAAATTTCAACCCAAAAAATATATGAGAATTATAGCGATAATAATGACATCACACGCTATTGCTGCGATTAAGAGGCGTTTCCTGAAAATGCTCAAATTTAGCTCCTTAACGTTGTGACAACTATGTTTCCAGTCGACTACTAGCAGTTAACCATATGAGTTCCGTCGAGTGTGGAATGAATTTTATAAATAACACCGTTCAGGTCGAACGTAATTCTGTAGCCTGGGGTGATTACCTGAGCGTATAAATATCCGGGTTTGGGACAACCCAGACTAGCATCGGGCCAATCGATTAATTCGATGCCAATTGGGGTTAATGAGATTTCTCTGATCTCTAATTGGCTTGACAATGAGGTTGATGCTAATTTCTTTACCCTATCTAATTCATGCGTGGGAGTTTGATGATTGTCTGGAGATGCCTCTAAGGGTGGACGATTAGTCAATGTAGGTTCAGTTAAAGAAGAGTTGTCATTTGTGGCACATCCAGTGATTAGCAACATAGCTGCGATGACACTCAGGGAAATTAATGAGAGTCTTTTTTCTACTACCAAATTGAATTTCATATTAGTTGGTTGCTGCATAAACATATATTGATACCATTTCATTATGATAGGTATAGTACTTATTGATAAGCTTATCAATAGGTAAGAGTATTCTTAGGTGTCTACTATGTCTGGAAAAATGATGATGATTCTACTAGTGGTGTTAGTGATTCCTTTTCTTCTGATTGATAGAGGTGAGAAGGGAGTAGAGGCACAAATTTGGTTATTAATAATGGTCTTGCCATTCGCCGCTATGTTTGTGTGGATTATGTACAGCATTAGGCGTAGGGGGAAAAGAGGTCATGCCAAGTCAAATAACTTCCACAATTTCCTTGCTTCTTTCGGGGTAAGCTCCCAGTTGTCTGGTGAGAAAAGATACGAAGAAAACATAGGTAAACCTAAATTCCATACATCATATGGGATCATCGATATAAATGATGGGCCGATTAAATGGGCCCAAGTTACTTGGACTAGAGGTGGGAGATATGGTGAAATTCTTATTGAAGAACTTATCCTGGCTATACCAGATAAGCAGCCAGTTATAGATGGCAAGGGCATAGAAATCAAAACCATCAAGCATAAATCTATACCGATATTTGGGAAAACGACTAATGTAACCTGGAGAGGTAACGATAATGGAAAGGGGTTAATATGGCTTTTAACGGAAGATGTCGATGTAAAACAACTTATTATGGCTACGGCTAACACAAGAATAAAATGGCATGGTCCTCAACATGCTGTATGGACTATTTCTCAGTCGTATAAAAACTATCTGCCGGTACATTGGCAAACGTTTCAAAAAATAGCCAATTTAATTTTATCGACTTCCAAGGGCTAATTTGGAATCTCGATTTTGAATATTAATCAATGAATTAATATAAGATTTGGCAACAAGGATATGCACTACTCTGAAAAACAAAGATTTCGCCAATGGTGGCTGTGGGCATTGATTCTGATAGCGCCAGCCATGCTTTTATGGCTCATTTTCCAAACTATAGTTTTAGACCAGTCGGCAAACAATGAGTTCGTGGGTAACATTTGGATAATAGTGATCTGCCTAATTTTTGGTGCAGGAATGCCAGCTTTTATTTACATGACTACTTTAAGTACAGAAGTCAGAAATGATGGCGTTTACGTGCGATTTAACACCTTGCATATCAACTGGGTAGTTTTTGAATTTAATGATATTCAAAAGGCGGAAGCTCTGACATATAGGCCAATCATGGAATATGGTGGTTGGGGCATACGATTTGGTAAAAACGGTAAAGCATATAACGTTAGTGGTAATAAAGGTGTACTCCTGACGTTAAGCAAAGGCAAAACGATTTTAATCGGCTCCCAAAATCACGAGGAGTTATCCTTAGCGATTACCCAGAGGTTGTGAACAATTTATCTATTATTTTGCTAGCAAGGCTTAATTATTACAATTGGGATACTTCGTGAAGTAGCCTTTTGATAATTATCGAAACCATGGTAAGTGTCAGTAGCTTTTTTCCAAAGCTCTTGATATCGACTATCGTGTTTTTCCACTATAGAGGCTTTCGCTTTTGTGATAAGGGCATCGATTTGTATTTCAACATCAGGATTTTCGCGTAGGTTTAGAAACCACGCAGGGTGATGAGAGTTTCCCCCGTATGAAGCAATAACCACATATTCATCGTCTTGATGGAAAGAAGCCAGTGGAACAGTTCGCTTCTTTCCAGATTTTCTACCGATAGTTGTCAGCATTACAAACTGAATCTTTCCAATGCTGGTTCCTATTTTACCCCGTGAAATGCGATACAAGCAGCCATGGAATTTCGAGAAGTTCCTAATTAGCCAGAATTTACCTTTCACGTCAGATGTCCTTTGAGTTTCTTAGTGCAATATGGACAAGCAAAATAGCGGAGAGTCACCTATCCCAATCTAATTTGTGATTTATATTATAGCTACGCTTAAATAAACCACAACGTTTCAGTTAAAGGGAGGAATATCTGCAAGTGCTAGTCTAGAAAACAGTTTAAGGTGACTTTAGTAGAGTATAAAATGAAAAAATGGATGATAAGTCGTTTCGATATATTCTTCACGGAGATCTTGATGCATTCTATGCATCTGTAGAACAATTAGATAACCCTGAATTGCAAGGCAAACCGTTAGTGGTTGGAGGACCTCCTGAGACACGTGGGGTTGTAGCTGCTGCGTCATATGAGGCTAGGGAATACGGAATTAAATCTGCGATGGCGATGAGTGTAGCTATGAGAATGTGTTCCAGCTTAGTTCGTGTTTCACCAAGATTTGATAGATATCGTGATATATCAAATCAAGTTATGAAAATATTTGGCATGTTTGCCGAATCCATTGAACCTATGTCTTTGGATGAAGCTTATCTTGATGTCAGTAGTCGAAAAACCATTAAGATGTGCAATCATGTTGCGACTAATGTGCGGGACATTGTCAGAAATAATACTGGATTAGCGATAACCGTTGGAGGAGGTACGTCCAAAACAGTGGCGAAAATAGCATCTCAATTGGCAAAACCTGATGGAATGATGCTTGTGGCTCCTGGCATGGAAGCGGAATTCCTATCCCGGTTGGGAGTTCAAATGCTTCCAGGCATTGGCCCAAAAAGCATGGAGGTGCTAAAACCTTGCGGTGTTTTAACCATAGGACAACTTGCGGAGTGTGATGATACTTGGTTAAGGCTCAACTTTGGAGTCCGAGGTTCAGGATTAAAAAAAAGAGCCATGGGATTGGACGATACCCCAGTGAATAGCACTAGGATTACTAAATCCGTAAGTGCAGAAACGACTCCTCCTAAGGATATAGGAGACGAAAACACAATTTTGAAAGAACTATTTAAGTTGTCCGGAAATGTATCAAAAAGACTTAGTCTCAGTAATTTAAAGGGCAGGACAGTATCGCTGAAATTGAGGCTTGCGGATTTCACAACATTTACTAGGCAAACTACGCTTATGGTTCCAGTTGATGATCATACCGAAATATTCAGAGTAGTAAGAAAGCTACTTAGAAAAGAATTGAAAGATGCGCGTAAATTTAGATTATTAGGAGTCGGAGTTTCAAATTTTTCTTCGGACATCCAGCTTTCATTTCCCTTATTCTAGGCAACGATTTATTTGTTTCATAAGTGAGAATGTTGCTGAATGAAAATCGAATAACGGGTTTTATTTACTATGTGGTACTGCGGGAACCTCCACTCCAGGGATCTTTAACCGTATACGCATAAGGCTGTCTCTAGTGGTTATAAAAAGGGTTTTGCCATCCTTTTCTCCCCATGCACAATTGGTAGTTTGGAGTTCAGAACCGGTAAGAATGGTTCCTAAATGTTGACCATCAGGGTTGATGATCCATACTCCACCTGGTCCTGTGCAATATACGTTTCCAATTTTATCCACTTTCATTCCGTCAGTGCTACCTTGCCGTATTCCCTTTAATGTATAAAACAAGCGATCGTTTGTAATCAAACCATTTGATTGGACTTCAAAAACGCGTATATGTGAATGAGAAAAGTCGTTAATGTAGAGCAATTTCTCATCAGGGGAAAATGCTAGTCCATTTGGAGATGGAAAATCTCGAGCCACTAAATCAATATTCTTTAAGTCTGGGGATACTCGGTACACACCAGAGTAGTCCATATCTCCCACCTGACCCGTTAATGTAGGGTCAGTGAAGTAGATACTTCCATCAGATTTTACTACTACATCGTTAGGGGTATTTAGTTGCACTCCACCAAATTTGTTAGCTACAACGGTTATATTGCCATCATTTTCCAATCTTGTGACACTTCGACTTAAATGTTCACAGGCTATTAATCTTCCCTGAGGATCCCTTGTGAGGCCATTACCATGGTTAGTGGGTTGTCGGTTTAATGTAACACCTTCTTCTGTAGTCCATTTCATTCTACGATTGTTACGTATGTCGCTAAATAGCAAGTATTCTAGATCGTTGAACCAAAGAGGTCCTTCAGCAACATCGTATCCCGTTCCTAATATTTCAATGTCGGCTTCCATAGAAACTATGTTTTCTAAGCCTGGAAATATCCTTTCAATTGGCATTTGCCCCTCCATCCATTCTTAATTAATGATTGCTTAACTTAGTAAACGGCCTAGATACTAATTTAGGTATGGCAGCATCATAGTAATCATTTATTGCTGTGTTTCCAAGCGATGGTAAAATGATGTTACGAGTAGCACCCCTTTTTGAGAACCCTTAGGTCTGTTATAGTATGCTGTGGCCACAGAGCCGGGGTGGTGGAATTGGTAGACACGCAGTCTTGAGGGGGCTGTGAGCGAAAGCTTGTGTGGGTTCGAGTCCCACCCTCGGCACCAGAGGAAGAATATTTGGGCGACGTAGCCAAGTGGTTAAGGCGGAGGTCTGCAAAACCTCTATTCGGCGGTTCGATTCCGCCCGTCGCCTCCAAAATATTTGTTGTATGTCAGGAGTATGTAGGGTTTTCTTTTTTCTGAATTTTGTATTTTTGATCTAGAACTTGGTTGATTCAAGCCGGGGTGGCGGAATGGCTGACGCGACGGACTTAAAATCCGTTGCCCGCAAGGGCGTGTGGGTTCGAGTCCCTCCCTCGGCACCAATATCTAGGCACGAATTAGGGCAGAGTTACTGTAGGGCGGTAACTCCGCCCTTTTTCTTTTTCCAGAAAACCCAACTTTAACCCAACTAGGTACAGTAGAAATGAAGCACGCCTAGGTGTATAAATAGGGCATGTGGGGTGTACAAAGATGAGTCAAAATGGCAGTGTTATTGGATTATATAAGGTAGATCGCAGATCAGCGCCGATGATAGAGGTTTCGTATCTTAAGGCATTTGCCGGATTAGGGATTGAAGGGGATCGGTATCTTCTTGGGACAGGGACTTACTCTAAAAACCCCCAACCAGGCCGGCAGGTTACCCTAATACAGAGTGAAACTCTGGAATGGCTTGGTGATACATTGGATATAACTGTTCAACCTGAACAGTTACGTAGGAACGTTTTGACGAAAGGTATAGATATTAATGAGCTTGTTGACACTGAATTCCTAGTTGGATCTGTACGATTAAGAGCCCATCGAATAACACAGCCATGTCCTTATTTGGAAAAACTTCTAGATAAACCAGGCTTATATGAAGCACTTTGGGACAAAGGCGGTATTAGTTGTGAAATATTATGCGATGGTATTATCAACATAGGTGATGTTGTATCAAAGACAAATAATGACTAATTGTTGCACGAAAGGAGGACAACTTGGCAGTTTTAGTAACTGGTGGAACCAGATTTACAGGCGGTGTCTTGCTCCAATTACAAGAAGACGGTCTTTTGAAACTGGAAGTGTTCTTAGGGGAGAGAGAAGAAGAAGTGGATGGTTTTACCGATAGTTCTCGACTATATTAGAGATGAACGAGTTCTATTATTCATGCTTCCCTTCTAGGTGCTGAATGTATATTCCAGGGCCTCAGATACCGTATGACCCTACGGCGGGATGGAAATCGAAACCGCACTTGGCTTCGCCCAGGACAAAACGCTCATTCAACAAGAAGTGGTTTTGGATCGGGATTATCATTCTAGCGGTATATTCTATTTTCAATATAACTGGG
>CAZPLA010000080.1:0-8080 GCA_964587385.1 uncultured Dehalococcoidia bacterium
AAGTGCTGGAAGGTGGAACAGTAGTAGTTGAAAAAGATCGAATCATATTTGTAGGGTTTCCTGATGATCCGGCGTGCCCGCCCGCTGATAGGGTTATTTTCACAAAAGGCAAACTGGTTTCTCCTGGTTTAATTAATTTACATTGTATAGCTAATTTAGACCTGCAGGTCTTGAGCATTGATACGGGAAGATCGCTTGGCCCTGGCTTGCCGATATCAATGAAGGATTCGGACCCAGATAAAACTCATATATTTGCAGATGAGGATTTTCGGACAAGTGCTGAATTTTGTGTTGCGACCCTTCTAAAAGCAGGCAACACATCTTATGCAGGAGTTACTACAGGTCTGAATAAAATGTGGGAGGATCCAATTCAGGAACCTTACGCTTTGGCAGAGGCGTCAGATAATTTGGGTGTACGTGCATGGTTAGCGCACTTTTATGAAGAAGCCAAGGATTTTGCCGAAGTGAATGGCAAAATGACAACTATATGGGATAGCCAAAAGGCTCAACGTGGACTCGAACGAGCGATTGAGTTTAATAAATTTCTTGATGGTAGAGGAGATGGGCGCCTGACAGGTTTTCTATTCCCATATCGGACGGAGAAATGTTCTGATGACTTATTACGGGAAACTATGCGTCAATCTAGGCTTTTGGGAGATACCCATGTGCGGTCGCATTTTTCGCAGCATCTGGATGAATTCGAGGATGCAAAAAAGAGAACCGGAAAGTCCATGATTGGATGGCTTCAAGATATTGGATTTTTAGGTCCGCAAGTGTGTCTGACGCATGCAAGATATATTGCGGGCCATAGCTTAACTGGTGATCCGCTTGGAAAAGATCTGGAGATATTGGCTGATTCTTCGACGAGCGTTTGCCATTGTCCTGTGATATCTGCGAGGAATGCTAGAGGTGGATTACAATCTCTCAGTAAATATGTAACTGCTGGAGTTAATGTAGGAATAGGATGTGATGCTTTTCCTCCTGATTTGATAGAGGAGATGCGTGTCGGAGCTTTGGTTAATAAGGAGCTGGATCATCGTAAGGATTCTGGTACTGTGAAAGAGTTTTATGATGCTGCTACTATTGGTGGCGCTAAAGCTCTGGGAAGGAATGATATTGGGCGTTTGGAGGCAGGTTGTTTGGCTGATATTAGCGTTTTTAACCTGGAATCACTTGCACTAGGCCCTTTGGACGATCCAATGCGCACATTTTTCCATTACGGGCACGGGTCTGATTGTGAGAAAGTTATGGTAAACGGGCGATTAGTGGTTGATGAAGGACGCGTGATCGGCCTTGATGAAGAGGAGCTTTTAAGTAGAGTCACCAATGCTTGGGCTAGATATAGAACTGGGACGGTACGGAGGAATCACCCAGGTAAATCTGTGGATGAAATATATCCTCCGGTAATTCCTATAGTTAGAGGAATCACTCGCTAGTACAATAGGCTTTTATAAGCGTCTAACATAGATCAACGGTGTCTTAGTGCAGGTATAAATGAGAGGTGTTATATGAGTGACGGTAATAATCAGGCAATTATTGCTCACTGTATTAAATCTGGCTCTTTGGATAAACCAGCGATCGGCGTTCCTAATGGTCCAGTTATTACCTATAGATCGTTTGTCAAACAAATAGATATGGTTAAAGAGTCTTTAGAGTCAACGGGTTTGAAAAGAGGGGACAGAGTTGCAGTAGTATTACCTAACAGTATAGAGGCACTTATTTGTTTTTTTGCAGTTACTTCTGTTGCGACTGTAGCTCCTCTAAATCCATCATATACCTCGGAAGAAATCAAGTTTTATATTGAAGATATAGGGGCAACCACCTTAATAACATCAGAAGCATTTGGAGCAGGAATTAGGGAAAGCACTCCAGGGCACGTAAAACATATAAAAGTGTCTCTTGATGATAACGGGGATATGAGTCTTGCCTTGCCGGGTAATAGCTCAAATCAAGAGACCTTGTCTTCTAAAACCGATGATATCGCTCTTATACTGCATACAAGTGGTACTACTAGTAGACCTAAGAAAGTACCGTTAACACATGGAAACCTTTTGACTTCAGTTGACAATATAGTGGGCACTTATATTTTAACTCAAGAAGATGTTGCTCTTTGCGTGATGCCTTTATTCCATGTGCATGGACTTATAGCTTCTTCACTTTCTACATTTGCGTCTGGTGGGACTCTTTTGCTACCCACGCCGTTTAATGTAATTAAATTCAAGGATTTAATTAGTAATTACGGTGCAACGTGGTGTTCTGCTGTTCCAGCGATATACCAGACGGTGCTTAATCGTATTAAGGGGAAAGATGCAATATTAAGTAAACCTAATCAGTTGCGGTTTCTCAGGTCGTGTAGTTCCGCTCTGCCTGGTTCGATTATGTTGGAATTGGAAGAGCGGTTTGGAGTTCCAGTATTAGAAGCATATGGCATGACAGAAGCCTCTCATCAAATGTCATCGAATCCGTTACCACCAGATAAGCGTATTCCAGGTTCTGTAGGTAAGGGAACAAATGTAGAAATTCGTATTATGGATACTAACGGGAACATATTAGGGGCTAATACACTAGGCGAGGTAGTAATTAAAGGGCGAAACGTAATTAATGGATATGAAGATAATCCCTCAGCTAATATAGATTCGTTTACTGATGGATGGTTTCGGACTGGGGATCAAGGGATTATTGGTACAGATGGACATTTGACTATCAAGGCACGCATTAAGGAGATCATTAATCGTAGCGGAGAAAAGATTGCGCCTGGAGAAATTGATGAGATATTGATGATGCATGATGCTGTAGTGGAGGCTGTGGCATTTGGTGTTCCACATTCTGTGAGGGGGGAAGATCCATCTGCGGCAGTCGTAATTAATTCACCAGTTACGACTGAAGAATTAGTTGCTCATTGCAGATTACATCTGGCTCCGTTTAAATGTCCTAGAACTATTTATGTTGTTGATAATATTCCGCGAACTGCTACAGGAAAAGTTCAGAGAAAAATAGTTGCTGAACATGTTCTTGCAAAGCTTGGTAGTTAATAGTTGTATGGCGTGATTGATTGGATATGGGGTATTTAAGATGAAATTCGCTATTGTAGGAGCTGGCGCTATAGGCGCCTATATAGGAGCTAAACTTTGGCTATCAGGGCACGACGTTTCTCTTATAGCGCGAGGTGATCATTTAAATAAGATGCGAGAGAATGGAATTAAAATACTTGACCCGTTAGAAGATTTTGTAGCTTGCCCAAGAGCGACAGATGATTATGATGAAGTTGGACCGGTAGACTTTGTTTTCCTGACAGTTAAAGCACATAGTCTTATAGAAGTGGTGGGTAAACTGGCTCCATTGATGGGACCGAATACGTCAGTTGTGTCGGCCCAAAATGGTATACCATGGTGGTATTTTTTCGGTCATGAAGGTGTCTGGAATGGGACACAACTTAAAAGTGTGGACCCGGAAGGCATTATTTCTAAATATATTGAACCAGAACGTATTATTGGATGTATCCTATATTTGTCAACTGAGATTGTGAAGCCTGGAGTTATCAGATTCACTGAGGGTGACCGCTTAGCTATTGGAGAACTTGATGGTTCTAATTCGGAGAGATCTAAAGAGCTATCGGATGCGATAAAAAAAACTGGGTTAAGGTGTCCTATTAGGAGTCGAATTAGAGAGGATCTATGGGTGAAATTATTGGGCAATGTTGCCTTTAACCCAATTAGTGCACTAACACGTTCGACTCTAGATATTATCATCAGTGATAAAGGACTAGCTACACTAGCCCGAGTTGTAATGGAAGAAGCCGACTCTGTCGCGAGAGCGCTTGGTGTTAATGTTCCGATATCGATAGAGCAGCGTATGGCTGGAGCATCAAAAGTAGGACCTCATAAAACATCTATGCTGCAAGATGTGGAAAAGGGTAGGAAAATGGAATTAGATAGCATTTTGGGAGCCGTTGTGGAGCTGGGTGATAAATTAGGAGTACCCGTAAATACCACAAGGTATATTTATTCGTGTGCTAAGCTATTGGAAAGGAACTTGATTGACAAATAAACTGACTTCAGGTGGGCCTAGTTATATTCCTCTGTTTTTAGGTATTAATAAAGTTGTCATTAGGTAAAAATAAATCCGGATTTAAGTTTTTCTATGGTTGGATAATCCTAGCAGTTGCTATGTTGGGCGGATTTATGTCAGGGCCTGGCCAAACATATGGTGTATCTGGATTCATAGATCCAATGATTAATAGTCTTGGTTGGTCAAGAACGCGAATATCAGGTCTTTATAGTGCTGGTTCTATGACGGCTTCCTTCGGAATGATTTTTGTAGGACAGTTATTAGATCGATATAGTGCGCGCCTAGTTTTAGCCATTGTCACTATGCTGTTTGGCTTGGTTCTTATTGGTATGAGTAGGATAAATAGTGGAATTGACGCTTATCTGGGATTTGCTGCCATCAGAACTTTAGGCCAGGGAGCAATAATGCTTATAACCACAACTATGGTTGCAATGTGGTTTGTTAGGCTTAGAGGTAGGGTGATGGCAATAGCTATTATAGGTCCTGCGTTAAGTCAAGCTTCATTTCCACCATTAATACAATACCTGATAAACGATTTCGGCTGGAGAGATGCATGGATAGCGTTAGGAATTATAGTTTGGGTATCTTTGTTGGCTCCTGTATTGATTTTAGTTCGACGCTCTCCAGAGGCGATTGGGTTGTTGCCGGATGGAGACATCAAGGCATCTTTGAACAATCAGAGCGATTTAGATTCGAAATCCATGATCGAAGAACCAAAGTGGACTTTAGGTGAAGCAATACGGACAAGGTCATTTTGGTTAATATTATTTGTTGGTTCTACCCCCTCACTTATTAGTACGGCTATGACTTTTCATAATGAGTCACTTTTGGTCAATCGTGGATTAAATCCAGAATTGGCGGCTGCTGTTTTGGCAACGGTAGCACCTGCAAGTTTAGCCGCAAGTTTTTTCATTGGATATCTATCTGAAAGGCTTCCGAATAGATATTTGTTAGCAGTTGGACAGATATTTTTGGCTGCTACTATGATGTTCTATTTTGTTATGAATAAAGGATGGCATGCATTCATTTATGGTGGATTACTTGGTTTGAGTGGAGGGTCGAATATGGTTGTAAATTCAGTGATTTGGCCAAATTATTACGGCAGGCATCGACTCGGAAGCATACGAGGAGTGGTTTCGAGCAGTATGGTTGCATTTGCCGCTTTGGGACCTCTACCATTTGGATTGATGTTCGATATTACTGGAGGATACAATTCAGCAATGTTGAGTTTCTTGATATTACCTCTTTCTGGAATAATAGCGGCGGTTGTAGCAAAACCACCTAACAAGGATAAACCCCCGAGAGAGGTTATCACATGAATGAGAGAGATATAGCCTTTTTACCGGCTTGGGAACTTGGCAGGTTAATTAAAGCCAAAGAAATTTCCCCAGTTGAATTGACGGAGTTATATATCCGTAGAATAGAGGAATTTAATCCTGCTCTAAACGCTTTTATTACGATTGCCGCGGATTATGCAATTCGCGACGCAAAAATGGCTGAAGCTAAGATTGTAGCTAATGATATCAGCGGTTCGTTTTTTGGAGTACCCATAGGCATTAAGGATTTGGAGTTGACATCTGGTATTAGGTCAACTATGGGCTCACTGGTTTATGAAAATTACATCCCTGATAGAGATACTGCCGTTGTTGAGAGAATCAGGAATTCCGGGCAAATAATTTTGGGAAAGACGAATACACCTGAATTCGGTTTATCTGGGACCACCGAAAACCGTCTTAGTGAGGCATGTCGCAACCCATGGAATCTTGAACGGACTAGTGGTGGTTCTAGTGGGGGCTCAGGGTCTGCAGTAGCGGCAGGGCTTTGCTCACTAACAACAGGTAGTGATGGGGGAGGCTCCATTCGCATACCATCAAGTTATTGTGGGATTTATGGCATCAAACCTACGCTGGGTCGAATCCCGCGTTTTGGTGGCTTGGGACAACGGTCTCCGAACCTGACGTCTCAGGCAGGCCCTATGACTCGAACCGTTCGCGATGCAGCATTATTACTAGGCGTTTTATCAGGATTTGATAAGAGAGATCCATATTCATTAAAAGATGTTCCTGCTAAGTTTGCGGATTGTTTGGATAAAGAAATCAAAGGAATCAAAATTGCTTGGAGTTCTGATCTAGGATATGCGGCTGTAGATAGAGAAACACTAGACGTTACTCGCTCGGCAGCTACAATCTTTGAAGATTTGGGAGCTGACGTTGATGAGCCAGTCTTCTGCTTGGAACATCCTATGGAGACATTTCTGAACATATTTGCAGCTAATAATTATGCTTCATATGGTGAATTAATCGATACAAGTAATGACATGCTTACTGAGTATGGAAAACAAAATCTGGAATTAGGGCGAAAGGTCACTACAGTTGATTATGCCAGAGCCCTCCTCTCCGTGCAGATTATGAAGGCTAAAATAGATGAATTAATGGATACATATGATCTGTTAATGACTCCTACAATGGCTATTCCGGCCTTCCCGGTTAATGAGCAACCAAAATATATCGATGGTCAATCAGTTCATCCTAGATGGGGATATTTGCCATTTACACCTGTGTTTAATTTAACGGGTCAGCCAGCGGCTAATGTGCCATGCGGTTTTTCGCATGACGGAATGCCTATTGGGCTTCACATTGTGGGTAGACGTGGGGAGGAATCACTAGTGCTTAGAGCCTCATATGCTTTTGAAAAAGCGAAGCCATGGATTAATTTGCGACCTCCAGTATCCTAAGTTATAAACTGGTAATAGGTTTCATAATTATATTCGATTAAATACGATTGAAGACCACAAAGCTTCCTCAATTGCAAGACTTTGACACCCTTAGTTTTTCGTTGGAAGCGGGATTAGAATCAACTTTATACTTTAATTGCTTGTGCGTTAGTCATTATAATCATGTGTCCTGTTTGTAAGACATATCCCAAAACGAATACTCATAGTTTAAGCTGAGGCGATATGCGTTTTCCATTTTGTCTAGAGTATCTTTATTCTGGCTGGCAGCTACTTTGTCTACATGATCACGTATCCAGAAGGCGAGGTCTCGGAATTCAGGTGTTGAATACATCTCTATCCATTGTCTGTAGAGTGGTGCATTTTTGGGCATACCTGAATGGCTCAAATGGTTTCCTATTTCCCAATAACCCCATTGACATGGAAGTAATCCAGCGATCAATTCAGGATATGAATGGTCGGAAGCTAGTGTTAGAAGAAAGCGAGTATATGCTTCCGTAGCTGGTGCCATTTTAGTTTCTTCGAGTTCTTTTTTAGATATTCCGAATTGGGCGCAATAATCGCGATGAAGCGCCATTTCATGGTTCAGAGTTTCGTTCAACAGATTCGCAAACCAGCCCATTGAGATCAAATCAGGAGAACGAGACGAGGTTATGGCTAAAACACGACTGTAGTCTATGAGATAAAGATAATCCTGCCGTATGTAAAACTTAAATGATTCTACATCCAGTGTTCCATCACCGATACCTGTGATAAACGGGTGGTTTAGGATTGTCTGGCGAAGTTCTATTGAGAGAGATTCGATTTCCTTTGTGTAACTCATGGTCATCCTCAACAATATATTTGTAGGTTTTAATAAATTCTAATAAATACGTGCATGTGAATAAATATCAATTTGCATAACTATGCAAATATTTTAATTGCTTGTTTAAGCATTTTTACAGTGATGGGTGTGGTGCCGATTAGTTCACCGTCAATGTTTAAAATATCGTCTGTTTCTGGAAACAACGAAAAACTGGAAGCCTGATAATAGGTAACCTCTGGTTCACTTATATGACTACCGTTAAAGAGTTTGGGGAGCACAGAAATTAATCTTTGTCTGGTTATATTGGCATCTACCACTACCAGGTCAATCAGTCCATCATCCAATTCAGCAAATGGGGCCATTTTCATGCCTTTCCCAATATGGATGGAGTTACATGCAACGACAAAGGTGAAATCGTCAACTATTGTTTTATCATTGATAACCAAAGTGGCTCGCCGACTATTTTTCAGAAATAT
>CAZPLA010000081.1:0-4816 GCA_964587385.1 uncultured Dehalococcoidia bacterium
TCCAATTTATCGCCCGCCATTTTAATTAATAATCTCCTTACATTTACGACAGACCCTTACTTTTGACCCATCATCCAGTGTTTTTGCACCGATTCTTGAGCTAGTATTACAACTTGAGCATATAATCATTACATTAGAAACATGAATTTGCGCTTCTTGTTGGATTCTCCCGCCTTGTCGCACTCCCGGATTGGTTTTAACGTGGCGAGTGATCATATTCACTCCCTCAACAACTACTCTGTTTGACCCACGGATGACCCGCTCTACCCTTCCTTGCTTACCGCGATCTTTGCCTTTGATAACGCTCACTGTGTCGCCTTTTCGTATTTTCATTACACTACCTCTGGCGCCAAGGAAACAATTTTCATATATCCCTTCTCACGCAACTCTCTCGCAACAGGACCAAAGACCCTAGTCCCTCTTGGATTTCCTTGTTTATCAACCATAATGCCGGCAGCATTATCATCAAATCTAATATGGGAACCATCAGGACGAATATATGGCTTAGCCGTTCTTACAATCACTGCCCTAACAACCTCCCCTTTCTTTACGGGACTGTTTGGAATAGCAACTTTGACGGAGGCGACAATAATATCTCCAACTCTGGCGTATCTACGCCTGCTACTACCCGGTATATTAATACACATTATTTCCCTGGCACCGCTGTTATCCGCCACGACTAACCTGCTAAACGTCTGTATCATTCCTCTGATTCCTTCTTTTTCTTGCGACTCTTTTTTTCCACAGCTTCCGCTACTTCCGTTGTAGCCTCTTCCGCTACTTCCGCTGTAGCTTTTTTACTTTGACTCGAATATGACTCCAGTAGTTCTCGATCCAACTCGACTGGTTTAACATCAGGTAATTCCCTGCGTTCAATTATATCAACCACTCTCCAACGTTTTAAACGCGAAATAGGTCTGCATTCTTCTATCTTTACAAAATCCCCGATTGACAAATCGGACTGATAAGAATGAGCAAAGAATTTAGTTACGCGACGCTGCGCCTTACGATATAACAAATGTTTTTGTTGCCATTTTACAGCAACAATAACTGTGTCCTTCATTTTATTCGAGACGACGGTCCCTACTTTACTTTTTCGAGTTTCCCTACTCATTGTTCTCTTCCTCTATTGCCCTCTGTCTCATGATGGTTCGCAACCTGGCGATTTTCTTTTTTACAACTCCCAATTCATTTGTATTGGTCAATTGTCGAGTCGAATGTCTAAAGCGAAGATTCATCATTTCACTCAAAGAAGAATCCAATTCCTTCTTTAATTCATCATTACCTAATTCTCTAATTTCATTAACGCGCATTAAATATACCTATTCGGCTCCGGCCAAAGATTCCAACCTGTCATAGCTGACCATTTTTGTGGGTATGGGCAATTTATGGGAGGCCAATCGCAAGGCCTCTGCTATCTCTGTTTTACTCGCACCGGATACTTCATACAAAACCTTACCAGGTTTAACGACAGCAACCCAATGGGAAACATTTGCTTTTCCACCGCCCATTCTAACTTCAGCCGGCTTTTTCGTAACGGACTTATCTGGAAATACCGTCACCCACACTTTTCCGCCTCTTTTTAAATATCTCGTTATACTAATCCTCCCGGCTTCTATCTGCCTATCAGTTAGCCAACATGCCGCCAAAGCCTTCAATCCATAATCGCCGTGAGTTACCCGATTACCGGAAGTGGCTGCACCAGCCCTCCTGCCCCTATGCACTTTACGAAATTTAACTCTTTTAGGCTGAAGCATTGTCACTCTCCACAAATTCCAACTCTACTTCACCCTCTCCCTGCGTTACGGTCAACTCAATAGTTTCCATTTCTTCTACACGCTCAGGAATTGGTTCAGGTTCCACATTACCTTTGTATATCCAGACTTTCACTCCTATACGTCCAAAAGTCGTAGCAGCTTCCGCATAGTCATAATCTATGTCAGCACCAATAGTGTGGAGTGGAACTCTTCCTTCCATAATTTTATCAGATCTGGCAATTTCCGAACCATTAATTCGGCCTTTTACAATAATTTTAATGCCTTTGGCACCCGCTTGCATCGCTCTCTGTACCGCCTGGCGCAAAGCCCTTCGATGGGAAACTCTTCTCCCAAGTTGATCGGCTATATTCTTTGCGACCAAATAAGCGTTTAATTCTGGTTGAGCAATTTCAAGTATATTTAATTGAATCTTGTTATTTGAAACACCCTCCAGTTTACCTCTAAGATTCTTAACTCGTTCTCCATCTCTACCTATAAGGATCCCAGGTCTCGCCGAGTGAATGTTCACAATCAAATCCTGAGTACTTCTAGAAATTTCTATCCGAGCAATTCCCGCATCATTGAATAACTCGTATTCTTTACGGACGATCTGCCTTATTTTCATATCCCCGAGTACAAGTTCGCGATATTGGCGAGCCTTTGAAACAAACCAATGGCTATGCCAATCTTTAACTATACCCAAACGAAATCCGACAGGATGTGTTTTATGTCCCATTTAGATGGCCTCTCCGTCTACAATTACAGTTATTCTTGATGCGCGTTTTCGTATTCGCCCAACCTTTCCACGAGCATGTGGCTTGAATCTCCTCAAAGGCTTAGCTAGATCCGCGCTGATACGCACTACACGCAAGTTTCCTCTATCCATCAGCATATTTGCTTCAGCATTTGCCACAGCAGACCGCACCGTTTTCGCTAGCAGTTTTGCCCAAGGAGAAGGAGAAAGATCTAATATATTAATAGCTTCGTCAACAGGTTTATTCCTGACCAAATCCATTATTGGGCCAATTTTCTTTTGCGAAACACTCACATCTTTACTAATTGCCTGTACCGCTGGCATTGTTTAACTATTCCTCCCAAATCCTCGGTATGTCCTGGTTGGCGCAAATTCACCCAATTTATGGCCGACCATATTCTCGGTTATATATACTGGAATGTGTCTCCGTCCGTCGTGAACAGCAATTGTCAATCCTATCATGTCTGGCATGATCGTGGAAGGTCGCGACCATGTTTTAATTACCACTTTAGAACCAGTCCTCTGTAACATCTCCACTTTTTTTTGCAATTTTGGATGCACATATGGACCCTTTTTGATTGACCTAGACATTAACCTATCTTCTCCTTTCTCTAACTATTAAACCTGTTGGTTTTCTTTTTCGGCGGGTTTTAAATCCTAATGCAGGCTTACCCCAAGGTGTTTTAGGATGAATTAAACCAATACCAGCTTTACCTTCACCACCCCCATGCGGATGGTCCCTAGGATTCATAGCAGATCCTCGCACGTGAGGTCTCCGGCCACGATGACGAGATTTCCCAGCCTTACCCCATATGATGTTTTTATGATCCGGGTTACTCAGCTGACCTATAGAAGCTCTGCAATCCGCTGGAATTCTTCGGATTTCACCAGATGGCAATCTGACCAAAACATATATGTCCTCCCTGGATAACACCTGAGCTCCAACTCCAGCACTTCTTACGAGTTTGCCTCCTTGCTTAATAATAAGTTCCAAATTATGAACCATTGTTCCAGTTGGTATAAGCCTCAAAGGCAGACAATTACCAGGCCTGATTGCCGCATCAGGGCCTGATTGCACTTCAGCCCCTGGCGTTAACCCTAAAGGGGCCAAAATATATCGTTTTTCTCCATCAACATAATTTATTAACGCAATGCGTGTGGTCCGATTAGGATCATATTCGATTGAAAAAACCCTGCCGGGAATTCCATCCTTGTTTCGCTTAAAATCAATAAGCCTGTATTGCCGCTTACTTCCGCCCCCTCTATGGCGTACGGTAATTCTATTCTGAGAATTCCTTCCGGCTTTTTTATTCAGTGGCCTTAACAAAGATTTTTCTGGATGCCTTCTAGTCAAATCTTTGAACGTTGGCAGAGCAGCATTACGAGTACCCGCGGTATTAGGTTTAGGTATCCTAAGAGCCATGCCTATATCCCCTCAACAAGTTGAATTTTTTCGCCGGGTTGCAAAGTAACGATAGCTTTTTTCGTATCGGGGGTCTTATGTGGTTTTGGCCCGTATCTTTTCGTCTTACCCCGAGTCCTACATATATTGACATCTAAAACAGTAACCCCAAAGGTCCTCGTAACGGCTTCTTTAACTAATATCTTATTAGCCTTTTTTGCCACTTCAAAAGCGTATTTCCCAGCCTCTTGTAAAATGGTGGTTTTTTCGGTTATTAATGGGCGCACTAAAACTTTTTGATATTCCATTAGCTTTAACTCTTCTCAGTATCCATATCTTTTTTCTTTACACTAGACCGTGGCTTAGGTTTATCCGTGGATTTAGCTGTAGCACTGCTCTTTGGTTTCACCCGAGTCGCAACGGAATCATTTAGACCTTCCGTTTTACCCGATGCCGTTTCGGTTTTTGGTTTTCCAAGCCTGACTTCAGATTCCAATCCGTCTCCCCACATTCCTTCTGCCTCCCGGACCGCGTCTAATGTCATCACCAATATTTCTTTACTTAATAGTGCACCTGCATTAAGTAAATTAACAGGCATTGCCTTAATTTTTGGAATATTACTAGTCGATCTGACAATATCCGTATTACTTCCCTTAGTCACTAAAAGAGCCGAGCTATTAACATCAAGAGATTTCAGTGCCCGTACCATACCCTTAGTATTGCCAACCAAATCATCGAATTGATCAATCAGAACAAGTCGGTCGTCCTTAGCTTTCTGCGACAGCATGCATCTCAAAGCCATATGTCTCATCTTTTTTGGCATTAATTTTCGATAGCTACGTGGTTTTGGACCGAAGGTTACGCCACCATGCCTCCACTGGGGGGATCGATTACTCCCCTGAC
>CAZPLA010000082.1:0-28686 GCA_964587385.1 uncultured Dehalococcoidia bacterium
ATGCTGATCGACTTGTAGTTTGTAGAGTAGATATAGGAAATGAGATAAAAGAAATAGTTTGCGGAGCACCTAACGTTCAACCTGGACAAAAAATAGCATTTGCTAGTCCAGGCGCTAAATTAATGGATCCATATAGCAATAAAGTTTCTACGCTTAAGACAGCAAAGATACGAGGAGTTGTCTCAGAAGGGATGATTTGCTCCGAAGTCGAACTTGGGTTAGGGGATGACCATGATGGAATTTTGGTTCTTCCTGAAGAAGCTCCAGTCGGGTCCAATCTGTCAAAATACTTAGGGGATCAACTATTAGATTTAGAGCCTACTCCTAATCGTCCGGATTGGCTCTCAGTAATTGGTGTAGCATATGAGATATCTGCCTTGACTGGAGAGAAGATGCATGAGCCTAAAATTGATTATACGGAGGCCGATGATTCTATAGCAGATCGTGTTTCGGTAGAGGTGCTAGCCCCAGATTTATGCCATCGTTATACGGGTAGTTTAATACGAGGTTTGAAGATAAAACCTTCTCCTTTTTGGATGAGATATAGGCTCTTTATGTCAGGGATTAGGCCAATTAATAATGTTGTAGATGTAACAAATTATGTAATGTTGGAATATGGGCAGCCCCTTCATGCATTTGATTATGACACTTTGTTTAATCACAAAGTGGTTGTGCGTCGTGCAGAAAAAGGGGAAAGTCTCAAGACATTGGATGGGGAGGACCGTTTATTAACGGACACTCAATTGGTGATAGCTGACGACCGTTCTCCCAAGGGGCTGGCTGGGGTCATAGGGGGTTTAGATAGTGATATAACTATTAATACTAACGATGTTTTCCTTGAGGCAGCCAGCTTTGATCCTGGCAACAACCGACGTACATCTCAAAAATATCGAGTGAAAACAGAGGCTTCACTGAGATTTGAGAAGGGAGTACGGCTGAATCTACCCTTGTTCGGCCTTCAAAGAGCTACTCAAATAATTCAACAAATAACTGGTGGGACAATATCCAAAGGAATTATAGACATCAATCAAAAAGGTTGTCGTATTCCCACTGTAACTCTGAGCGCCGAGAGGCTATCTAAAATATTAGGGGTTAAGATTCCAATCAAAAAAGCGGCTAATGCCTTAACTGCTCTAGGGTTCAATTGTTCAAATTTAAAAAGCTCTCATTTGACAGCCGAAGCACCCTACTGGCGCAGTGATATTGTCATAGAAGATGATCTTATTGAGGAAATTGCTCGTGTTTTGGGATACGATTTAATCCCTACAACTATGCTTGCCACTCCTGTGCCACCATATTTACCTCAGCCCCTTAGGGATTTTAAGGAGCGTGTGCGAGACCTCATGGTTATTCATGGCCTCCAGGAAACTATTAGCTACTCTGCGCTCAATTTGGATCATTTAAAAATGACGGGTGATACTAAAAGAGGATTTTCTTTGTTAAGAATAGCTAATCCTATGAGCACGGATTTTGAATATCTTCGTCCAACTTTAAGGGCTAGTCTTCTTAGGACTCTTGCCTATAATCTTAGATATCTAAAAGAGTCTGTAGGGATATTTGAAGTCGGGAAGGTTTATTTAGGGTCTCACAGTGATTTGCCTGATGAACGGGATTTTGTGGCTAGTGTCCTTCATGGACCTCGCACACAAGAAGGATGGTTAGGCTCTAATGAAAACTTCGACTTTTTTGACGCTAAAGGAATTGTAGAAGGGGTTCTTGAACATCTGGGAGGAGTTGGTGAATTTTATCCTTGCGATGATTCTTATTTTCATCCTACCAGAGCTGCGACAATACATGTAAACGGAGCTATTATAGGGAACCTAGGAGAAATTCATCCTTTGATACAAAAGGGCTTTGAGATTGATAATCCACCACCGATATACTTTGAATTAGATCTTAAGGAATTATGTGAGGCTATTCAGAAAAATTCCTCTTTAAAAACTATTTCTCGCTACCCTGCATCAGTTAGAGATATAGCTATAGTGGTAGATAAAGGTGTGCCATTGTCGGAAATACAATCAGTTATTCAGCAGCAACCTTTGGTGGAAAGGGCTATATTTTTTGATGCCTATGAGGGCGAAGGAATTCCTCCAACTAAAAGCTCCTTGGGGTATAGATTATATTTCCAGTCTTACGATAAAACCTTATCTTCTACAGAAGTGAACGAAGCACTAAAAAAAGTAGTTGAGACTCTTATAGAACTGTTTGGGGCATCGTTGCGTGGGGAGGCATAATTTAAATCTGATGGATCGGCATTATCATGCAGACATGCTAAGCGTGGAGGAAGCCTTGAGGGCTATTTTATCTGCTTTCCACCCGCTGGACATGGAAGAGAAGCCAATCCTTTCCTGCTTAGGGCAAGTACTTGCTGAAGACATTTATTCTCCAATTGATATTCCCCCGTTGGATAATTCTGCTATGGATGGGTACGCCTTACGTAGCAACGATCTTGTTGATGCTACGTATGAAAAACCTGTGTTGCTAAAAGTTATTGGAGCAATTGCAGCAGGAGAGGTCAGCACTACTGAAGTAAAACCTGGCACAGCGATAAGAATTATGACCGGAGCGCCTATTCCCCGAATGTGTGACACAGTAGTTCCTTTTGAAGAAACTGACGAATTGGAACGAAAAGATCGAGGAGACGATCTTAATACTATTGGAATTAAAATTGAACAAATTCCTGGCATACATATTAGGTTAGCTGGTGAAGATGTTCATAATGGGGACTTGGTTCTTAGAAAAGGATTAATTCTTAGACCAGCAGAGATGGGCGTATTGGCAGCACTTGGAATGAATAAAGTTAATGTAATTAGACGACCCAATGTGTCCATTTTGGCTACCGGAGATGAACTTTTATCATTAGAAGAAGATATGAAGCCCGGGAAAATATATGATAGCAATAGCTATAGTTTGGCCGCTGCTGTATTAAGGTATGGAGGCAATCCAATATTATTGGGAATAGCTCATGATAATCTTGAGGATTTGCATAATAAATTGGACCAAGGGCTTGACTCTGATCTAATGATTACTTCAGCTGGTGTGTCTAAAGGAGACTATGATGTTGTGAAGGATGCACTTTCTGAAAGAGGGGAAATCAATTTTTGGTCAGTTCGAATGCGTCCTGCTAAACCACTAGCATGGGGAATTCTTAAAGGACTTAGAGGCAAATTCGTGCCTCACCTGGGCTTACCTGGTAATCCCGTTAGTGCTCTGGTAGCATTCGAAGAGTTTGCACGGCCCGCAATCTTAAAAATGTTAGGTCGTACACGTCTATCTAAGCCTACGATTAAAGCTAAATTAAAATCCCCTATCATGAATCCGGATGGGCGTCGCGTTTTGGCTAGAGTAGTGGTCACTAAAGAGGATGGTGTATATTTTGCTGAACCTACTGGCCCCCAAGGATCAAATATTATGATGTCCTTGGTATATGCGAATGGCTTAGCTGTCTGCCCAGAAGATATTGATAAGATGGATGCGGGTCAAACTGTAAGTGTTAAAATGCTTGACTGGAATGAAGAAATAGAGGTGTAGAATGTCTGAACAAGATCTAACCTATGAACTTGAGAAACAAAAATACGCTGGAGTTTATTATTTTATCAGCAAGGATGCTATGGAAGAACATGGACTAGACTTTGTGAGTCTAGTAAAGGAAAGACGTTGTAATACTTGCACGATTAGAATGAGCAAAAAAAATTATAAAGAGTCTAACCCTACCTTGCAAAAACAGATAGAAGAACTTGCTAAATGTTGTGCTAGTAAAATCGAATTCCTGAGCCCTTATATGCCATTGAAAGAAAGTTTGTTTCGAATGATGTTAAAAGTATCCAATAGACCAATGTCATTAATTGACTTACACTGGGAAATTACTGAGGAATTAGCTAGTCCTACTCATCCAATGGCGATGAGCATTGGACATATAAAGCGTATTCTTGACAGAGATCAATATTATGGGTTTTTAGAAACTGCTGGGAAAAAGAACAGGGCACGAAAAACGTAGATTCTATGCCTTGTATTTGTTTATAGAAAACCATCCTGAAAACTTCATGTGTGTAGTCAATTGCTTCCTGATTAGATATCTAATAACTTGCTAATTTATGCGAATATTAATATCTAATTAGATGAATTGAAACGTGAGTTAGGGCAGATTCCGTCCTATTAATATTACGGGTGGATGAGGATAATAATGGTTCAGCTACATTTGGGTCATAAGCATCTGCCAATTGCCAGTTCATTTATGGACTTTTTGCAATACTGGGAATCGGATCCTTTTGTGCTATTGTCCTTATTAATTTTTGGACTTTTCTATTTCACTGGCAGATTAAAACTTGAGAGTAGAAGCAGAAGAAGGGTTGTAAGGAATTCATCAACATTAGCATTTTGTGGTGGGTTACTTGCATTAGTGCTAGCACTCCTATCTCCAATAAGTGTTTATGCTGAAGATCTGTTTTTCATACATATGTTGCAACATATTTTGCTTGTGATGGTGGCTGCGCCATTATTGCTATTAGCTAATCCTATGAAAACACTTATTTGGGCGTTTCCAAAAGGAATAAGAAAATCCATAGGGAATAGATTAAAAAGCCACGGGTTGATACGGAGGATACTGTCTTTGTCTGTAATGCCCCTATTTGCATGGTTCGTATTTGTAGTATGTATTTGGTTATGGCATTCTCCTAGTGCTTACAATGCCGCCTTAGAAAATGAAGCTGTTCACGTGCTGGAACACATGACAATTTTTGTTGCAAGCGTGATTTTGTGGTGGTCTGTTATAGGTCCAGCACCTATTAGAACATATTTGCCATACCCTTTAAGATGCTTATATATATTGGCAGCATTGGTGCAGAATACCATCTTAGGAGCCATGTTAACTTTTGCTGAGGCACCTTTATATTCCTATTATGCAAACAGTCCAACTCATTGGGGTATAACAACTGATTATGATCAACAACTTGGAGGAATAATTATGTGGATTCCTGGCGGGATGATGTATCTTGCTGCTCTCATAATTTTATTCTTTATGTGGATAAAAAGAGAAGATTCACGTGTTAAAATTTCGCTTTAAGCAAGATGGATAAACCGGTCAGTTTAAAATCAGGTCTTCTACTAATTCATTTAGGAAATAGATTAATGTTTATAAAATGTGAAGGTTATGGTTAAAGTATAGGTGTATTACCTTGACTCTATATAAGGCCGTTGGTAGAGTATTAGTTAGCTTTTTGTACATATGCTTTCAATTATTTCGTAGTATTAATCAGACAAGGAAAACAGTGCCTCCAATTCTTTTCAACTATCGATACTGGTTTTTACACGCCCTCTTAATTTTAGGATTAGGATTGGTTGGATGTTCCACTTCAGATCCGCAGTCTACCTTTGATGCATCTGGACCTGTAGCCAGAACTCAGCTTGACTTATTTTGGTTAATATTGTGGGGCGCATTAGCTATATTTGTTTTAGTAGGAGGGATTCTTGTTTATTCGGTGATTCGTTTTAGAGAGAAGAATCAACAAGAACTTCCTGTTCAAACAGAAGGCAATCGATTCCTTGAGTTTGCATGGACACTAATTCCAGCGTTAATGTTGATAGTTCTCAGCGTTATAACTGTACGAACTATATTTGAACTAGACTCTCCTCCATCTGACAATCCTCTTAGAGTGGAAGTAGTGGCACACCAGTGGTGGTTTGAAGCTATATATCCGGATTATGGAGTCACCACGGCTAATGATATTGTAGTTCCAGTAGGAATGGATGTAGACATTACTCTAATATCTCCAGATGTCATACATAGTTTTTGGGTTCCAAAACTAGCAGGCAAACAAGATGTTGTTCCTAACCATCCTAACAAGATGTGGTTTAGAGCTGATAAAGTTGGAACTTTTTATGGCCAATGCGCTGAATTTTGCGGCATTGCTCACGCTTTGATGAAATTCACAGTTGTTGTGAAAGACGAAAAGGGATTTCAAGATTGGATGATTGGTCAGCAAAGAGGGCCAGTTGTCGCAACTGGACAAGCAGCAGTGGGGGCTCAAGTTTTTGCTGCTAAAGGATGTTTGGCTTGCCATTCTACCAATGGAGCGGATTCTACTACCATAAGAGATTCACGGGACATGCTATTTAGGCAAGGCCAGGCTATTACCCATGGTCCTAACCTAACTCATTTTGCTAGTAGAAATACTTTTGCTGGAGCTATTGAAAATATTACTGAAGAAAACTTAACTTCATGGCTTGTTGACCCAGAATCTTTTAAACCAGGTAATCGAATGGCTAGATTAGCACCAGCGTTTAACGATTCTTCGCTAGCATTAGGCGATGAGGATATTGCAGCATTGGTAGCATACTTAATGAGTCTTAAATAACAAGGGCCATATATAGCTTAATGTATAATATGTTACAAACAATGAAGATTATTGACTCTCAACATAAAGGATTTAATAGGTAGTTAAAGATGTCAACCGGTGTAAGATATTTTTCTGGTGCATCCTTAAATAGACCCGTTGGGGCAACGGGGATTATGGGATGGTTAACCACTATAGATCACAAACGCATAGGCATACTTTATGGTGCGAGTGCGTTAATATTTTTCATACTCGGAGGATTCGAAGCTTTTTTGATGCGAATACAACTTAGCCATGCTGAGGCTGGAGTTGTAAGTCCCGAGGTTTATAATCAGTTATTCACGATGCATGGCACTACTATGATCTTTATGGTAGTAATGCCTATGACCGCTGCTTTCTTTAACTTCGCTCTTCCTTTGATGCTTGGAGCAAGGGACGTTGCATTCCCACGGCTTAATGCTTTTAGTTATTGGACGTTTTTGTTTGGGGCAATATTAATGAACATCAGTTTCCTTTCAGGAGGAGCTCCATCTGTAGGGTGGTTTGCTTACTCTCCGCTAACTGATGCACTTTTTTCACCTACTACAGGAGTGGACTTTTGGATTTTAGGGCTTCAGGTTTTGGGAGTCGCTTCCTTAGCAGCTGCTTTTAACTTCATTGTTACTATAATTAATTTACGAGCCCCTGGAATGACGATGATGCGAATGCCAGTTTTTGTTTGGATGACTTTAGTAAGTTCATTTTTGATCATATTAGCCTTTCCTGTTATAACCGTGGCGATTACTCTTCTCTTGTTTGACAGACAATTTGGGACTCAGTTCTACAACACTGCTGCAGGAGCCGATCCTCTTATTTGGCAACATCTTTTCTGGGCATTTGGCCATCCAGAGGTATACATACTTATATTGCCTGCTATGGGCATAGTATCTGAAGTACTGCCGGTATTCTCGAAAAAACCAATTTTTGGCTACACGTCATTGGTGGTGGCGGGAATAGTGATAGGACTGATGGCTTGGGTTGTGTGGAGCCACCATATGTTTACTGTAGGCTTAGGTTCTGCAGCCAATTCCGCTTTTGCTGTCACGACTATGTTTATCGCTGTTCCGACTGGGATAAAAATATTTAACTGGATAGCGACCATGTGGGGAGGAGTGGTTAAACTAAATACAGCAATGCTTTTTTCGATTGGCTTTATTGCATTGTTCATTATTGGGGGGTTGAGTGGTGTAATGCATGCCGTGGTGCCATCAAATACTCAGCAGAGTGATACGTATTTCATTGTAGCGCACCTTCACTACGTGCTTTTTGGTGGCTCAATTATGGGATTAACCTCTGGTTTCTATTATTGGTGGCCTAAGATGACAGGTAGAATGATGAATGAATTTTTAGGCAAACTCCATTTTTGGTTGTCGTTTATTGGCATGAATGTAACATTTTTCCCAATGCATTTCCTTGGACTTAATGGAATGCCTCGAAGAATATACACTTATTCTGAAGGGCAAGGTTGGGATTTATGGAATTTTGTTTCTACGGCAGGTGTGTTTATTATTGGGTTAAGCGTCGTGGTTTTGGCACAGAACATTTGGGTAACCCTTAAGAGAGGGGAGAATGCTGGAAACGATCCATGGGATGGAAGAACATTAGAATGGTCTATACCATCTCCTCCTCCAGAATATAACTTTGCGGAGATTCCTACTGTGACCCATAGGGATGCGTATTGGCATGAGAAATATTCCGAAGGGCATGATGGTAGACCCGTGCGAATTGAGGGCATTGAAAAAACTGAGACTGATAAAAACGCCGGGGAGATACATATGCCTTCCCCGTCCTATTATCCCATGATTTTGTCTCTTGGAATTACGCTTTTAGCCGGTGGATTGGTTTCACATTTGGCTGTCAGCTTCCTGGGCGGATTTATTTCTATTGCATCGATATATTTATGGGCTTTGGAACCTGCTACGGCTCCTTCGGCACACGATGACCAGGGAGCACATTGAGTTACATGAAAGATATAAATTCTGAACATCACTACACCTCTACTGGATTAGATCATAGGAAACTGCTTATGTGGGCCTTCCTGGGTTCTGAGTGTCTTTTCTTTGGGTCACTTATAGCGGTCCATATGGTGAATAGAGGACAAGCTGCACTTCTCCATGGTCTTTCACCAGCGTGCATCTTAGATATTCCATTGACCTCTGCAAGCACATTCGTGTTGCTGATTAGCAGTGTTATGATGGTTATGGCGGTCGCTGCTACAGAACGTATGAACCTTAATCAGACACGCCTGTGGCTTTTTATGACTGCTTTGCTGGGTTCTATTTTCTTAGGATTTCAAGTATACGAATTCATCTCGTTCGTGGATCATGGCCTGACCATTCGTAACAACTTGTTTGGCTCTACGTTCTTTACGCTCACGGGATTTCATGGAGCTCACGTGACGATCGGAGTAATTTGGCTTACCTCGCTACTGGTACTAAGCTTTATCAGACCCAGTAAGGCAGCTAATCCGGTAAATGTAGACATAGCAGGCCTCTACTGGCACTTCGTTGATATTGTCTGGATAGTCATATTCACTGTGGTGTATTTGATAGGTGTTATGGAATTGGATTGTTCTAAAGCAATGTAATCTAAGGGAATATTAAATGCAGAGTCATAATCAACACGAAGAAAAGCCTCACCCATCACTAAAATTATATTTAGGAGTGGGGACAATACTTACTATAGTTACCATTATTGAAGTAGCGGTTTTTTACTTGAGTATTCCTGGAGCAGTTCTGGCTTCACTGTTTATAGTCCTATCGCTAGCAAAATTTGCTTTGGTGGTTTTGTATTTTATGCATTTGAGATACGACCATCGTATTTTCGGCTCTCTTTTTACGGGAAGTCTTCTGTTAGCAATGGGTGTGGGATTAGCATTTTTACTCCTTTTTAGCAATTTTGACATTGGTGATCCTAATGTCTCAGCGATTAGCCCAACTCCAACACCACATTCTTTGATGCTTTATGACCCTTCTGCAGTTCAAACTGTTGATACAGGTCAATCTGATGGTCCTGTTACGGGCTCCGGAGTTTTCATTAACAAAGGATGTGGAGGCTGTCATGTTGTTGAGGGGATGACTGGAGCAATAGGGATGGTTGGCCCAGGATTGAATGGGCTGTTAGATAGATCAAGCCAAAGGATATCAGGATACTCGTCTGAGGAATATATAAGGGAATCTATTGAAAACCCTAGTGCTTATGTAGTGGAAGGATTTGCCGCAGTTATGCCGGAACTAAGGGGGCAGATGACCAACGAAGAGTTCGAAGCGCTTATAACATTTCTTTTAGAATTGGACTAAAAAGCCAACTTACTCTTTCACTTAAGGAACTCAGTCAAGACTTTTCCATTTAGTGGAGTGAAGCCTGGTTTTTATAAGAGGGCTTTCTTTTCTTGTTTTAGTTAGGCCGTTACGTGGGCTCTAGCTGCATCTGCGAGGCGTTGAAAGGCCATGGGATCCCTAACCGCGATGTCGGCCAGAGTTTTCCTGTCTAATCCTACATTAGTTTTGTTTAGTCCGTTTATCAATTGGCTATATGTAAGTCCTACCTGTCTCGCTGCTGCATTAATACGTATTATCCATAATCGCCTGAAATCCCGCTTGCGCTCTCTGCGATGTCGATAGGCATGACTCCAAGCGTGCAACAGAGCCTCTCTCGCTCTGCGAAATTGTCTGCTTTGAGGTCCTTGATATCCGCGTGCTAGAGAAAGGATTCTCTTATGCCTGCGTCTTTTTGTGACTCCACTTTTAACCCTAGTCAATTGTACACCTTATGCATTGATTTATTAGATATTTGGCATAAGCCTGCGTAGATTTCTTACTGCAGCTTTAGCAACTGGGTGCTTCTGATCATATGTGCGTCGCACCTTCTTTGGCTTCTTCCGACGTAAGTGGCTACTTTCCCCCTTGCGTCGTAAGAGTTTACCAGTCCCGGTTACAGTAAAACGAGCTTTTGCCCCTTTATGTGTTTTCAGTTTTGGCATCTTTAACCTCGGAAACCTTTTTCTCCTTCTTTCCTCCTGATGGTGCGAGAATTATCGCAAGAGCCCGTCCTTCCATCATTGGAGCTCGTTCTAACCGAGCTTCATCTTTTACTTGTTCTGCCACCTGCTTAAGAAGCGCTAGTCCGAGTTCAGGGTGAGTAACCTCTCTGCCCCTGAAGAAAACTGCTACCCTCACTTTCGCTCCATCATCAAGGAGTTGTTTCAATTTCCTTGTTTTAGATTCTAGGTCGTGGGCACCAATGTTGGGGCGGAATCGAACTTCTCGCATCTCAGTAGATTTCTGTGATTTTTTGGATTCCTTTATTTTTTTTGCATGAAGGTATCGAAGTTTTCCGTAATCAAGAACTCTGCAAACCGGGGGCTCTGCGTTTGGCGAGACCTCAACTAAATCGAGATCACTGTTTTGCGCAACCTCCAGAGCGGCAACCAGCGTCATTACGCCGAGTTGCTGTCCTGTGCTATCTATAACGCGAACCTGATTAGACCGGATTCCTTCGTTAACCCTATATTGCCGAACTATAGCGCTATTTCCTCCATATATGCGTAAAATCTAATGTAGAACTCTAGCATGGGGTCCATTTCAAGTCAATCATGATCCTTACGATTCTTGACTTAATCATGATATTTGTTTGATAGGCACTATGTGATTAATGGCGAATTTGCAGTCTAAAGTTTGTTCCGCAATAACTTTATGAAGTTTTCCGGTGATAGAGAATCCAAATTACCCTCTTCCCTACCTCGGATAGATACCAGTCCAGCCTCTTTCTCCCTATCTCCCACTATAATCATATAGGGTATTTTTTTCATTTGGGCTTGTCTGATTTTTAGATTCATGCGTTCATTTCTGGAGTCTATCTCTATCCGGAAATCCTTGTTAACAAATTGCTTTTGCACTTCTGTTGCATATTCTATGTGGCGATCTGCTATGGGTATAATTATTACCTGTACAGGTGACAACCATAGAGGTAAGGAACCCCCGCTGTGCTCCAATAACACTCCAAAAAACCGTTCAATAGACCCCAGTATAGCCCTGTGTATGATCACTGGCTTTTGCTGCATTCCATGTTCGTCTATATATTCTAGATCGAAACGTTCTGGCAGGAACATATCTAATTGAATGGTCCCCAATTGCCATTCTCTTCCGACTGCGTCGCGAAAGAACAAATCAATTTTTGGCCCGTAGAAGGCGCCTTCTCCTTCAATTTCCTCAAATGAGTGAGTAGAATTTTTTAAAGCATTTCGCAAAATGTCCTCTGAACTATCCCACATCTCTTCACTGCCACCGCGTTTTTCAGGACGCAAGGATAAAGTGATTTTTGGAGAACCGAGCCCGAAGGCAGTGTATGTTTCCTGTATCATATTCATAAGAGATGATACTTCTTCAGGCACCTGTTCAGGTCGGCAAAATATGTGGGCATCATCTTGGCAAAAGGATCTAACTCTAGTTAGGCCATGAGTTACTCCAGATCGTTCGTATCTATGAAGTCTTCCGAAGTCTGCGTATCTAACTGGAAGATCTCTATAAGAATGCAGTTGTGTTCCAAAAAGAATGCAGGCGGCTGGACAGTTCATAGGCTTTACTCCCAGCTCTCGTTCATCAGCATATATCATGTACATGTTTTCTAAGTAATTGTCGTAATGACCGGACCTTTTCCACAATTCAGTAGAGAAAATCTGCGGAGTTATGACCTCCTTATATCCGTAGCGCTCATATAAATCCCGCATGAATTTGAGCATGAGATTATAAATCACTGTGCCTTTGGGGAGGAAAAATGGACTAGCTGGAGCTAGTGGATCAAATAGGAATAACTCAAGATCTTTTCCGAGCCTACGATGGTCCCGCTTTTCTGCTTCCTCCAGATTAGAAAGATGTTGTTCTAAAGCATCCGTAGTTTCAAAAGCCGTACCATAAATTCGCTGTAGCATTGGGCGGTTTTCGTCACCTCTCCAATATGCCCCAGCTACAGTCAACAACTTGAATGCTGGGATAGCGCCTGTAGACGGCACGTGTGGGCCCTGGCATAAATCGGTGAAGTTGCCGTGGCTATAGGTAGTTAAGCTTTCCCCTTCAGGTATCTCATCTACTAGTTCAAGTTTGTATGGCTGCTTGTTGCAAAGGTTTTGAATTTCTGACCGAGAGTGTTCTGCATATACGAATTCTAAGTCCTTTGATATCGTATCGATCATTATGGCTTCGATTTTTTCCAAGTCATCTGGAGTAAAAGGGCGTGAAATCTCTAAATCGTAGTAAAACCCATCTTCTGTTGGAGGACCTATTCCCAGCTTAGCTTCAGGAAATAATTGCATTACAGCGTCTGCCAATAGGTGAGCTGCTGAATGCCGGATTTTAGCCCGTAGCTCTAATAGATTCGGGTCAGGATCTAACGTTTGGTTCATTGTATTACTCATGTGACACCTTAGAACGATTATATGACATATGGTGTAGTTATAGGAATGATAGACAATATGAACATTACACTATTATTGAGGGTGACCCCTATAGATACTTTGAATCTAGCGGGATTTTTTGTGCATGGGTTGCGATTTGAACTTGTTAGTCTTAAAGAAAGGTGTGTTAGAGAGACGGCTTAAAAAATTGTTTAGTCTTGTGCTAATTGATAACTTTTTCCCTCGGTTTTTATTGATGGAGCAATTATCATTTCTGCACTGTGCATCTCTCTTATATTAGCTGCACCACACATTCCTAGAGCTACTCTTAGGGCACCAACAAAATTTTGAGTGCCGTCAGTTACAGTGGTCGGTCCAAAAAGAATTTGGTTTAGTGTTCCTGTGGTGCCTACATTTATTCTAGTCCCTCTGGGCAATTCCGGATGAGGGGCTGCCATTCCCCAATTGAACCCCTTTCCAGGAGCTTCGAGTGATTGAGCTAAAGGAGTTCCTATCATGACCCCATCCGCTCCTGCTGCTATTGCTTTACAAAGATCTCCTCCGGAGTGGATACCTCCATCCGTGATAACCGAAACATAAGTGCCAGTTCTTTTGTAATGCTCCTCTCTAGCAGCCGAACATTCGATGGTTGAAGTCACTTGTGGAACCCCTATGCCTGTGACTTCTCGAGTAGTACATATGTGGCCTGGCCCTACTCCTACTAAGATTCCAGTCACTCCTGTTTCCATCAGCTCTAGAGCTGTGCTGTATCCGACACAATTTCCTACTAAGACAGGCACCTTGAGCTGATCGATAAATTCAGAAAATATAAGGCCTTTGTGGCTGCTGGAAATATGGCGAGCCGTAGTTACAGTCGCCTGAACTACCATTATGTCGGCCCCAGCCTCAACAGCAACAGGCGCAATTCCTTTTGCTTTTTGAGGGGTGACAGCAACAGCACATGTTGAACCCGATGATTTCATTTTCTCAACACAGGATGCCACTAAGTTTGGTTGAATAGGAGCCGAATAAATTTTTTGAAATAATTGAGTAACTTCTGATTGTTTAGCATTTATGATTTCGTCAAGGATGCTAACAGGATCTTCATATCTGGTATAGATTCCCTCTAAGTTTAAGACCCCCAAACCGCCTTGTTCGTGTAATGTGGTTGCAAAAGAAGGAGATACAACCGCATCGACTGCTGCTCCAATTATTGGGATATCAAACGAATAATTGTCTAGGTGCATTTGGGTTGACGTCATCTCTGGATTAATAGTGACTAATCCGGGAACTATGGCTACGTCGTCAAATCCGTATGCTCTACGTAATTCTTTAAAGGGCAATTCGCTCATCCATTGAACCTCATAGTAAAAAGCTTGTCGGGAAAAGGTTTTGACGAACTCTATCAGAGGGGTTCTGTGGAGTCAAGATGAATTAGTCCAATGATGAACTTTGGACATAAACTCATATCATTAATCGGGATGAATCTATAGTAATTGATGATGCTAATCAACAATGGTATTATTTATCCGCCATCTACCTGAATGGAGGTGAGCCATGGAATCGTCTAATAATCCGAATGGAGTTCAATTGGATTCCAAGCGGTGAATATTTAACGGTATCTCGATTCGCCTTTCCATTTGATGGAAGGGCGTTTTTATTTTTTTGTAATGGATCAAGAAAACATGAAGATTGGATTTATAGGGACCGGCACTCTAGGTAGGGCTTTGGCAATAGCGTTGTCCTGCAATAAATATTCCGTGTCTGCTGTGTCAAACAGGACGCAAAGTAAGGCATATAGGCTGGCTGAAGAGATATATGGATGCGAGGCCTTTGCTAGCCCTCAGGATGTCTTGGATCGTGCGAATATGATTTTTGTTACTACACCAGATGATGTCATTCAACCACTAGTTTCACAGTTAAGGTGGAGCCCTAAGCATTCAGTGATTCATTGTAGTGGAGCGACATCCATAGATGTGCTTAGGAAAGCCAAAGAAGCAGGAGCTAAAACTGGTTCTTTACACCCTTTTCAGACTTTTGCGTGTTTATATACAAACCAGGACGTATTAAAAAGGTTCCTAGGAATTACATTTGCAGTTGAGGCTGAGGAATTACTATTAGAAGATTTGAAAACAATAGTTAAAACATTGGGCGCTCAGCATATAAAGATTTCCCAGAATAATCGGGCTTTATATCATGCTTCAGGGGTGATGGTTAGTGGCCATGTTGTTGGATTGATAAATTCTGTCCTGAAGCTATGGCAGCATATGGGGTTTTCAAGTAAAGATAGCCTAGATGCAATTATGCCGTTGATTTTTTCTACGATTCGTAATGTGGTAGATCAGGGAGTTGATGTCTCAATTACCGGTCCTATGGAAAGAGGCGATGTTACTAGTCTTGAGAGTCATATATATGCTTTGAGTAGTGACTTTCCGGAGATTCTTGACTTGTACTTGTCTTTGTCAAAAGCTTGCCTGCCGTTAATGTCATCTCAAGTAAGAACTACTGACAAGAAAAAAATTGAATCAGTCGTAAATTCCAAATTAATAGGAGACTTAGTTTGTGAGTAAAATAACTGCCTCCAAAATTAGTAATATGAAGCAGGACAGTGAAAAAATTCCTGTTATAACTGCTTATGATTACCCAATGGCAAAACTGGCGGACGAAGCAGGGATTCCCATTATACTCGTAGGAGATAGCTTGGGAATGACTGTTCTAGGTTATGAGTCTACTATTAAGGTTACGATGGATGATATGGTACACCATACTAGGGCGGTTGCTAGAGGCGCAAAGCAATCACTGATAGTAGCTGACATGCCTTTTATGAGCTATGGGGTTAAAGCTTCTCAAACACTTCAGAATGCCGCCAGATTGTTCCAAGAGGGAGGAGCGCAATCCGTTAAACTTGAAGGAGGAGAAAATATAATTAACGATGTGGAAAACATCGTTAAGGCTGGAATGCCTGTGATGGGACATATTGGGTTAACGCCTCAGTCAGTGCATCGATTTGGTGGCTATAGAGTACAGGGTAGGTCTCGTAAAGAGATAGATCAATTGATTAAAGATGCGTTGATGTTGGAGGAGGCTGGGGCATATGCAATTGTAATGGAACTTATTCCGGCTCCTTTGGCTAAACACATTACTGAGTTATTATCTATACCAACGATTGGGATTGGGGCTGGCCCACATTGTGATGGTCAGGTACAAGTGGCACACGACATATTGGGGTTTTTTGAGGGATTTATTCCTAAGCACACTAAACAATATCTGCGATTGAATGATCTGATTATTGAATCTATTAAGTGTTATATGGATGAGGTAAAAGCGGGTTTATTTCCAACGATGTTAGAGAGCTTTGATATGGATGAACAAATCTTGCCCGATTCAAATAATAGATAAAACTCGTGTTTTTTTATGAAAATAGTTGAAAAGGCCGCAGACGTATTTGAGACATGTGAGAATTTAACTCATCCTATAGGGTTAGTTCCTACTATGGGTTACCTTCATAAAGGTCACTTAGCATTAATTCGACAAGCAGTGAAGGAGAACAGTTCAGTTATTGTTAGTATTTTCGTTAATCCTACTCAATTTGGACCACATGAAGATTTTACAGGATATCCCAGAAATACGTGCGATGATTTGGACCTATTAAAAAATGAGAGCGTAGATGTGGTTTTTATTCCGAATGTAGAAGAGATGTATCCAAAAGGATACGACACCTGGGTCCAGGCGGGACAACGTGAAGGGATATTGGAAGGGAAACATCGCCCCACTCATTTCAAGGGTGTATTAACGGTGGTATCTAAGCTATTTAATATTGTACGACCGAGCAGAGCCTATTTCGGACAAAAAGATTATCAGCAACTAACCCTGATTAATCAAATGGCAGTTGATCTCAACATGGCCGTTGAAATTGTTATGGTTCCTACTATAAGAGAACCAGATGGGCTGGCTGTGAGTAGCAGGAATATTTTAATGAGCAAAAAAGAAAGAGATGCCTCTTCTATCGTATATCGGGCGTTGTCCACTGGGTTAATGCTTTGGAAAAATGGAGAACATAGGACAAATTTATTAATACCGGAAATTCTCAATGTATTGTCTCAAGAACCGTTGGTTACATCTATTGATTACTTGAATATAGTTGATTCAACCACGTTGGAAGACCTAGCAGTTGTGACTCGAAACGCAATAGTGTTGGTTGCGCTGTGGGTTGGAAATATACGAATTATAGATAATATATCGTTTAAGATTTAAACATGCATTTTGACTGCGACTACTAGCTTAGCAATTCGCGTATTGTTTCTGTAAACGAAGGTAGAATATCTTGCCAGTTACCGACAACTCCGTATTGAGAATCCTTAAAAATATTAGCTTGTCGGTCTTTATTGATTGCTACAATAATCTTAGCCCCAGAACATCCAGCCATATGTTGACTAGCTCCTGAAATGGCTACGGTTATGTATAGTTCTGGGGAAATGCTCTTGCCAGTTAATCCTATTTGCAATGGATGAGGAACCCATCCTGAATCCACAACTGCCCTCGAAGCACCCACGGCGCCTCCCATTAGTGTAGCCAACTTCTGTAGGTCTTCAAAAGGTTCTGGGCCACCTAATCCTCTTCCCCCAGCTATTACAATCCTTGCCGTCTCGAGCTGAACTCCTTCAGTTGTGTCTTCAACCCAGTTAATCATTTTTACTTTTGCCATTTCTTCATTTAATTCTACATCTATAGTTTCAAAGCTTCCGACTCTAGAAGGATCGCTTTCGGCTGGCTCGTAGGCTTTTGGTCTAATTGAGGCGATTTGAGGATCGCTTTTGCATACTATTGCGGCCATGGCATTGCCTCCATGAACAGGACGGTAAGAAACCATTCTGCCAGAGTCCTTTTGGAATTTTACCTCTAAGCAATCTTGTGCTAGTGGTACTCTAAGTCGTCCAGCTAATCGAGGTGCAAGTTCTCGTCCATTTGTGTTTCTACTAATCAGAATGATACTGGGACGAATGTTGATAGAAGCTTGGCATATAGCAGACAGATATAAGTCCGGTTGGTACTTTTCTAGCAATGTGTGATTTATTATGTAGACTATGTCTGCGCCGCAATCAATTGCTTCCTGGTAATTAGATTCCATATTTGACCCTGTAAGGGCTATACAAAGTTGTTTGCCAGACTCGTCTGCTAAGGAACGTCCGGCTGCCAACAGCTCCTTAGTAGATTGAGCAATCGAACCGGATTCGATTTCCCCTATGATTAGTATTTTGGTGGATTCATCCATAATTTATTAAAGTAGATTAAATGATTTTAGCTTCTCGCAGTTTTAGAGCTAGTAGTCTTCCTGAATCAGAGTCATCAGTTCCCTGGATGATTTCGCAATCTTTGTCGGATGTTGGTAAATATAGATCTACAATTTCAATTTGCTGTCGAAGATCGTCTGAATTAATTCCTATATCTGCAGCCGACCATACCGTTGGCTGTTTGCGACTTGCACCCATAATACCGCGAAGCGTAGGATATCGTGGCTGTCCCAATTCGTTACTTACTGTTATGAGAGAAGGCAATGGAGCTTCCAGTACCTCCACTCCATCAAGCATCTGTCTTTCTACAGTAACGGCTTCATTCTTGATTTCAATTTGTTTGGCTAGCGTGATGCATGATAAGCCCAGAATTTCAGCTAGCACTAGTGGCACTTGTGCATTATCCCAATCTGAAGCTTGTCTCCCTCCAATTATGAGGTCAAATGAGCCTAATTTAGTAATTCCTGCTGATAATATTTTAGCTACAACAAGGGCGTCCATAGCGTTGTGAAAAGATTCATCTTGTAATAGAACTAATTGATCAGCTCCCATCGATACAGGCTTTTTCATTACGTCTAGTGCGAAATGCTGACCCATTGATATTACTGTCACATTAGCTTCTTGAGTATCCTTTATGCGCAATGCAGCCTCAACAGCGTTCTCGTCAAATCCATTGACGACAGGAGGGATTGTTGAAGGAGTTATTATTTCGCGGGATTCTTGATCGATTTGAAAAGCCGATAGCGGCATCTCGGGATCTATTACTTGTTTAGCAAGGACTATTATATTTAAAGACATGCTGATTTGGACTAAAGACTTAAAATTTACCTCAAGCGAATATATCATTGGTATGTCAGGGTGTCAAAATCTACCTGATTGCAATTCTTAACCTGTATGATTCGGATATGTTATACTCAAGGCCTGTTGATGTAGTCCATTAGACTGTGAGTAAATTTAATGGACCGAAAGATTGACCTGGATTTGGGCTTTGGTGATGTCTTGGTGTCTGATAATCGAGATAGAAAACGTGGCATAAGATATCCGTTTTCGGAGGTAATAATAAGGAAATGAGTTTTTATAAAGCTGAGTATTTGTGGATAGATGGAACGGTTCCAACTCCGAAATTGCGATCAAAAACCAAGATTGTTCCGACAGGCGAAGACCCTCCTTTATGGGGATTTGATGGGTCCAGCACTAATCAAGCTACAGGCAAGTCATCTGATTGTGTTCTTAACCCAGTTTTCATATGCCCTGATCCAGTCAGAGGAGGGGATGACATATTGGTTATGAATGAGGTTTTACTAACTGATCTTAGCCCGCATCCCACTAACACTAGAGCCGATTGCGTGAAGATAGCTAATCAATTTGCTCACCATAAGCCCATATTTGGAATAGAGCAAGAATACACATTCTTTCTCGGGTCCAAGCCTTTAGGATTTCCTGACACAGGATATCCAGCTCCACAGGGAGGATATTATTGTGGAGTTGGAGCTGATGAAGTTTTCGGCAGAGAAATTGTAGAGATGCATCTGGATATTTGCTTGAAAGCGAAACTTGATATATCTGGAATCAATGCTGAAGTTATGCCTGGGCAATGGGAATTTCAGATTGGTCCAATTGGTCCGGTTGAGGTTTCTGACCAATTATGGGTTGCTCGTTGGCTTTTATATAGAATTGCCGAAGAGTTTGGGGTCAACGCTACTCTATACCCAAAGCCTGTCAGAGGTGATTGGAATGGAGCAGGGGCACACACGAATTTTTCTACTGAAGCTATGAGAAATGAATATCAACCGTGCCTTGATGCAATAGAAGCACTCAAGCATAAGCATGACTTACACATATCTAATTACGGGTTTGGAATTGAGGAAAGGTTGACGGGATTGCACGAAACCTGCTCATACCGAGAATTCCGGTCCGGTGTATCAGATAGAGGGGCATCAATACGTATTCCATGGCAGGTTGCGCGTGAAGGTAAAGGTTATATAGAAGATCGTAGACCTAATGCTAATATGGATCCGTATGTTGTTACAAAGCTTTTGACAGACACAGTCTGTGGAGCTATTAAAACATAGAATGTTGGGTTCGACTTGGTCGTCTGAATTTCTGTTTTCTAATTTTTAGCATAGTACTGTTGTTATTGAGATAGAGAAGATTACGGGGACAGGCTTGTTCTATAAATATTGCAGTTTTAGAATGTTTTTTCGGGGCGTAGCGCAGTGGTAGCGCGCCACGTTCGGGACGTGGAGGTCGGTGGTTCGAATCCACTCGCCCCGACCAGGCTACAAGATTAGAAGTAGCGTATTTTAATTCCGTGAGGAAATTTAAGGATCGGTTATATGAAAACATCCGAGATGATTGGAAAGAAATTCAAGTATAGCTACACCATCGGGAAACAGTCTCCTGGAGGACCTGGCTTTCGTTATCCGGTTGATTTGGCAATCGATAACGGAGACATATTGTTTGTTGTGAATCGTGGCAGTGAAGGGGAGCCTTGCCATAGAATTAGCAAATTAACAGCCAACGAAAAATATATAGGTCAGTTTGGCAGCTACGGTAAGGGAGACGGTCAGTTTATATGGCCTACATCCGTTGCAATCGACAATAAGGGCTTAGTATATATAGCAGATGAATGGCTTAATAGGATCTCTATATATGATGGTGGAGGAGATCTGCAGGGTAAGGACATAGGGGAAAGCAACTTTTTGCGCAAGTGGGGTATTCCTGGACACAAGCAGGGTCAATTAGGGGGTCCTGCAGGTATTGCCTTTGATACAAATGACAATATTTATATAACTGAAAACTTAAATAACCGAGTGTCTAAATTTACTAAGGATGGAGAGTTTTTGAATAGCTGGGGAATGCCGGGCTCTGGACAGGGTCAGTTTGATGGCCCATGGGGAATATCTATAGATATGCACGGCAATGTTTATGTTGCTGATTGGAAGAATGACCGTATTCAGAAGTTTACTTCAGACGGTGAATTTATGACCTTTATAGGGAATCCAGGAAATAGCCATGGATGTTTACATCTTCCAAGTGACGTTGCTGTAGATGCAGATGGGGATATATATGTGGCTGATTGGTGGAATAATAAAGTAGAGATTTTCGATCCGACTGGGATCCATTTAGACACATTAGTTGGAAATTCTACTAAGTTGTCTCAGTGGGCGATAGATTATTTAGAGGTCAATTCTGAGGATAAGGAAGCTCGGGAGCTAGTCAAAAATCCTGAAGTAGAATATCTTTTCGAAATGCCTATTGCTATTGAAACAGACTGCGAAGGCAGAATTTTTGTTGTGGATGAAATACGATTTCGAATACAAATATATCAAAAGGCAAGCAAAGGGAATTAGATACTACGGCTTTATTTAGTTCTATTTGTGTTTTGCAATAGGGCTTCAAGTTGACGTCTCCATTCCTCAGATAAAGCGGGGACCGCTAAGGCCTTTTGGAGATCTTTAATGTTATTGTGACCTCGGAAACGCAATGTGTGTATATTACGGATACTTAATTTTCCATCACCGACTTTTAAACGGGTTACCTCTGAATTGGGCCATACATTTCCTTTCTTTAACACGCGCATATAAAATCCTGTAAGATGGCTTTTTATGAAGAGATCTTGGAAATTGGGAATGCCCATCTTCATTCCAAGTTTGTAGCATGGACTTCGGGGTTGAGTTACTTCTACTTCTGCATCTCCAAACCTGAATATATCTCCGATATGAACTTCATTCTCTAACATTCCCTGAACAGTGAAATTTTCTCCGAATTGTCCGAATTGAAATTTTCCACATCCCAATTCTTTTTGCCAATAACTGTAGTGTTCTAATGGGTAAGCATAGACAGCTTTATGTTCTGTTCCGTGAGAACGCGAATCGCCTTGTCCATCTCCATCTAGGTTTTTAGGCCAGCTATGAAGCATGATTGGACCGTCTACAGAATTTTTAAATATCCCAGTTTCAAATGTTCTTCCCATATAAGAAGTTGTTACGGGCATTGAAATATTTAATGAGATTAATTTCATGTTGAAATAGCTCAGGTGTAATGGATTGTAGTATAACCAGCTGATACTTGAAGTGCCAGCTGTATAAAACATTGGAAAATCGAGGCGGTAAATATAGCTGGAATTATCAGGTGTAACCAAATAGATTTTTCATGTCTAGTCTATATAAGATGCCGATCCTCTTTACCTCTATCGTTATCACTGATAGTCTTTAGTTAACTTTGACTATTGGTGCCATTAGAATAGGCATCAGGTCACTTTATAAGTGTTCAATAGAAAAACAATGAAAGATTCTCCTTCTCAAGATAACCCGACCGATGATATATCTATATTAGAGAACAAAATACAACGCCTTACAGACTTAATAAAAAAAGAACCTTCAGTAGCGGAACATTACTATCAACGAGGAGTTTTTTATGGTCAGCTCAACTATCCGTTGGCGGCCATACAGGATTTTGGTCAAGTAATTGTATTAGATTCTAATAATGCTGAGGCTCACTACAATCGTGGGATAGCACATGTTCATCTTAAAGAACATCTAGCAGCCATACATGATTTTTCCAAAGCTATAGAGATTAATCCAGCCCATGTAGACGCATACAATAATAGAGCAGCTTCTTTTTATGATCTTGATAAACCGTTGAAATCAATAGAAGATGCGAATGAGGCAATCCGATTAAACCAAGGAATTCCTTCTTCGTACGCTATAAGGGCCATCGCTAACCGTTATGTTGGTAATGAGGAAGAAGCATTAGCGGATGCAGAAAAAGCTAAGTCGTTAGGGTTTGATGGACACCTGCTTTATCATTTGATGTGGCAAGCAAGGTTACGCTCCAGATAGTATGCGGGTAGGGGCAACAGCGTTGTATTGATATGAGTAGTAGTGATATCAGATTTGTGAATGATCTCATGGAGAACGATGACCGTCACTAGTTGGAAAATTTTCACAATTGCGTTTTCAGTAATAGTTTTGGCTTCCACTATGTTGTTGCCTTTCTGGCCCTTATCCGGTAGTTCTCCAGATATTGAGGATATGCCTCTATATTCATGGGGTGTTGATGAGGACATGTATGAAGAAGATGTCAATGTAAAGGTTGAACGCCCTCTAAATGTTGTTCTAGAAACAGAAAGCATTATTTCTGCGTTTCCTCAAGATGATGAAACAGAATATGATAATTTTAAGCAAGATGTAAAAGAAGATAGTGATCCATTTGATGAAATGCCGGTTGAGAACTCAGAGATTGAGAGTCTCTTTGAATCTATTAGTCATCCATATTGGAAAGCTAGGCTTGATGCGATTAATGAATTAGGGTTATTGCAAGACAAAAGGTCAATACCAGTGTTGATTGAAAGAGCTCTATATGATGATAATCGCCATCCAAGATGGCGAAGTTCAATAATATTAAAGGGGTTAGATCCCAACGGAAGCATTGTGCTTCCCAGGTTTCTAGCTGAACTGGAAAGTGATGATGGTCTAGTGGTTCGTAATGCTGCTGTTGCCCTAGCGTTAATGGGAGATAATAGAGGAATGAAAGAATTGATCAATGGCCTTGAAGACTTGGATTCTTTTCGCCGATGGGAATCAGTTTTTATAATCGGGTTAGTGGGAGATGAAAAATCTGTTTTATTCCTAAGTCCATTATTGAAAGAATACATAGAGCCTAATGCTCAGATAAGGATGGAAGCTGCGATTGCTTTGGGGAAGATCGGGTCGAGTGATGACGCTTTGAATTTGGTGGAAGTTGTTGGAAATGATACAGATATGCGAGTTCGTGAGGCAGCGGTAAATGCCATTACCAAGATCGGTAATAAAGAAGTTATTTCTGCATTGGAAAGGCTTCATATAACGGAAAGTGATGCGTGGGTTAGACAGCTAATAGGTGAAAGTATTCGAAACTTACGTTAACCCCTTCGTGCTCGGAATCTTGTAGAACTATCCATAATTATGGTTACTGGGCCATCATTTCTTATATGGACACTCATATGGTGACCAAAAAGGCCCGTTTTTACTACTAACCCTGATCTTTGGAATAATGATACTGTTTTGTTGAAGAGGATTTCAGCCTCAGAGGATTCAGCTGCTGATGTGAAGTCAGGACGTCGGCCTTTTCGAATATCAGCCGACAATGTAAATTGACTGACAATTAAAAGGGCTCCATTGATGTCCAAGATTGAACGGTCGAACTGACTGGAATTGGTAGGGAAAACCCGCAAATTAAGTATTTTATCAACTAGGTATTTAGCATCTTCCTCTGTGTCTTCCTTGTCCACTCCTAAGAGCAAAACGAGGCCCTGCTTAATACTATTTATTAGATGATCATGAGACGATACAGACGCTTCAGATGCTCGCTGAAGCAATATTCGCAACTGGGCTAGTCCTGTTTCTTAGAATCAGGTTTTTCGGATTTTTTACTGGTTGCGTCGTTCTTAGCATTGTCAGTTTTATTTGACGTTGACGATGGTTTGTCGGAAGAAGATGTGCTATCTGTTTCCTTTGATGGGGAAGGAGGGGCTCCTTCGTTAGTCCTAACCTTTGAACGGGCGTAATCAGTGGTGTAAAATCCCGTTCCTTTATAGATTACAGGGACTGCATGGAATTTACGGCGCGAACGCCCGTTACATTTTGGACAAAAAGCGATTGGGTCATCCTTGAAGCTTTGCTTCAATTCAAAAATGTTCCCGCATGTCAGACAATCGTAGTCGTATAGTGGCACCGCGGGTTTCCCCTTTCGCATTTTTAGCAGTCCGCTCGTCGGACTGCTAATTGGAGGTAAGTTTAGCATTCTCTGATCGAGGGTGTCAATGGCTGGATTTGTATAAAAGGAATGAATAAAGAGCTTTAAGCATTGTATTGAAATTCAATCTAGTCGGTTTTTGAAAAGGTTAAATTACGACTTTGGATTTACAATATTTTGATACGAAGTGACTGCTTGAGCGCTTGGAAGTTATGCGTTATTGTTTCGTTGAACAATCAATGGTAACTTGAACACTATTAACTTTTGGAAGGTGCATTCAATGGCTAAAAAACGGGCGGATCTTCTAATAAAAGGAGGATTGGTAGTTACGGGTGAAGGTATCTTTCATAAAGATATTCTTGTTGTTGATGGGCGGATTGATACAATTGAAAGAGGATTGTCTGCTGATGCCGTGAGAGTGATTGATGCAGGTGGACTATATGTACTCCCAGGAGCTATTGATGCCCATGCTCATCCAGTGTATGAAGATCGAATGGATCAATATTCAATAACTGCAGCATATGGAGGAGTTACTACAATTGTTCCGTTTGTTGGGAACGTTAAGTCTTGGGGGTTTAGTGGGTATACCACCGATGTGGTTAAAGCCTTTATAGAAGAATCTGAAGCCATATCATATCTAGACTTTGGAGTTCATGGTGCGTTTAGTACTGCTGATGAAGATTCCTTGGAAAGGTCTATCCCAGAACTTATAAAGATGGGTATCCCATCATTCAAATTATTCATGGCTTATAAGCGGAGAGGGATGATGCTTTCCGATGAGGCAATTCTTAAAGCTATGGCGGCTGCATCTAATGATGGTGGGTTGACAATGGTGCATGCAGAAACTGGCTGTTGCATTGAATATCTTACTGACCATTTTGTGGCAAGTGGAAAAACTGGACCCGAGTGGTTTTTACCCTCTCAGCCAAACCTATTGGAAGCTGAGGCAGTAAATCGAGCTGCAACATTTGCTCAAGTAGTTGGAACTCCTCTCTATCCTGTTCACTTAAGCACAAGTGAAGCTATTCCGGTAGTAAGGCGATTTAGAGAACAAAACCTACCTGTGTTTACTGAAACTTGTCCACATTATCTTACCTTGACTAATGAAGAGCTTTTGAAAAAGGGGCCTATCGCTAAAGTTGGACCACCCTTGCGCGAATTAAAGGATAGTGAAGCGTTATGGGATGCGTTGGCTGACGGGACTATAGATGTTGTGGGCAGTGATTCAGGTGGATTTACATTAGCACGCAAAATTAAACCTGAAACCGAAGATAATATTTTTGAGGCTCCATATGGCTTGAATACCATAGAGTTTATGGTTCCTGTTGTTTGGAATTATGGGGTGAACCAGGGAAAAATTACCCTTCCTAGACTGGTCCAGGTGTTATGTGAGAACCCTGCAAAGATTTTTGGATTATATCCCCAAAAGGGGTCATTATCGCCTGGCGCGGATGCAGATATAGTTATTTGGGATCCGACAAGGCCCCATTTAGTTAACGGACAACATGGAAATACAGATTATTCTTCGTTTGATGGATTTCAGCTATTAGGAATGCCAGTATTGACGATCCAAAGAGGTGAGGTTGTTATTGAAGGTGGGCGTGTAATGAGAAAACAGGGCAGGGCTCGTTTTATAAAAGGTAATCCTAATTCTACTCCTTACGCAAAGGCCTAAGAAAAATTTGTTAGAAGAAGTTGCATGAAGATGCGGGTCATTGCCCTGTTAACAAACTGTAAATCTGTTCTAGTTGGCTCTGGATATACATTAACCATTCGTCTTGCAATAAAGGAATTTTCGAGAGCTAATGCCCCTATCTTGGCGGCCGGCATAGCTTATTTCGGTTTATTTTCATTGTTCCCGTTAAGCTTGGCTTTCATTGCGATTGCTTCTTTTTTTCTAGGTAATGAAAAAGAACAACTTGATGCGGTTAATGAGATCCATGGTCTTATTCCTGTGTCCACTGAATATCTTTCAGATAATATTGAAACCATAGTTCGAAATCGTGGGCCCATCTCTCTGATAGGTCTTTTAGGATTGCTCTGGTCAGGGCTAGCTGTTTTCGCCGCGATCCGTAAAGGAATCAATCAAGCTTGGGGGATATCAGCCCAGCCCAACTTATTTAAAAAAAGGTTTATAGACTTTGGCATATTAATTGGACTTGGGCTAGCAGCGACGGTGGTCTTGCTTCTTTCAGCTAAACTATTTGAAATACCATGGGTAGGTGATTGGAGGTTGGGTATCGATGGAGCCGGTATGACTAAAATGTTTATTTCAGTGATATCTTTTATGGTTACCATTATCGTAGTTCTTGCCTTATACAAATATGTTCCTCACCGTACTATTTTATGGAAGGATATCTGGGCAAGTGCGATCTTAACTGCGGTTTTACTGGAAAGTGGGAGGCATGTTTTTAGTTTGTACGTTACCCATTTTGCCGGGTTTAATCTAGTTTATGGCTCTCTGGGTGCAATTATGGCTATATTGGCGTGGATTTATCTATCGGCCAACATAGTATTATTTGGAGCCTATATGGCATCTGCTTATTGTCGTGTAAAGGGTTCTGATTCTGATCTTCTGCTTTTTAATAATGATTTAGTTGGAAATCCTTAAACAATGGTGTTTGCCTACCCTGATCTGTAAAATTGAAACCGAATCTTACTAGGAGATTCCATAATGGGCCAATTAGATGGGAAAATTGCAATAATAACCGGAGCTGGAACCGGGATAGGAAAAGGTATAGCTTTTGCATATGGAACAGAGGGTGCGACTTTGGTATTGGCTTCAAGGAATGAAGAGAATTTACTGAAGCTTGATCATGATCTAACGGTAAATGGATGTACCTCGTTGGTGATACCTACAGATGTATCAATTGAGGTCGATGTTATTAATCTCTTTAGTAGAACGATGAAAGAATTTGGTAGAGTTGATATTTTAGTTAACAATGCTGGGGTTTTTGATGGAGGTCCTTTGGATGAAATATCTCTTGCTACCTGGCAGAAAGTGATTGATGTTAACTTGACCGGTTCTTTTCTGTGTAGCAGGGAAGCCATGAAAATAATGAAAAAACAGAGATTTGGAAGGATAATTAATATTGGGAGTATTTCTGCTCAAACCCCGCGATTGAACGACGCTGCCTATGCAACTAGCAAACATGCGTTAGTGGGTCTAACTAAGTCGGCTGCTTTAGAAGGCAGGAAATTCGGAATTGCTGCTAGTTGTTTGCACCCAGGTAATGTAATCACTGAACGTCGTAGAATAAGCAATGCAGAAAAAGATCAAGAGCCTATGATGATGCCTGCTGACATTGCGATGACCGCTGTGACCATGGCTGCATTGCCTCCATATGTTAATATGCTCGAGGCAATAGTTTTGCCCGTGACTCAGAAATATGTTGGACGTGGATAAACAATAGTTTCTACGTTAGAATTTGTTCATGCCGAAGTGGCGGAATGGCAGACGCGCTGGTCTCAAACACCAGTGAGGGCAACCTCGTATGAGTTCGAATCTCATCTTCGGCACCACCTTTTCTCACTCTACTAAAAATACAACTTCTTGAGAATCTAAATTAACACCTGCATCTGTTCTAAGTTTAGCTATCTCAGGGTCTTGCAAACCTTCTTTCATTCTTTCCATAGACTCTACTTCAAGAACTTGGTAAATTTTATTTTCATTATTTTGGGCATGACCATATGCCAAAACTTTAACACCATATTTTTCTCTTTGAGAATCTGTACTCAAAAAAAGATTTTTCCAAAGCTCGTAACCTTTTGTAACTTCCGCACTGATTATAATTTTCATAACTCTTCCTTTCTATTCACTTTTATTAACTAGCGACGAGTACCTATTTTATCAGGTAATTCGTTGACCATGGCACGAATGTGTTCGACTGTTGTA
>CAZPLA010000083.1:0-4291 GCA_964587385.1 uncultured Dehalococcoidia bacterium
ACATGTGAGTTGAGTAGCTTCGCCACCGCCAGTCGCCATGGTCCATATTTGAATTCTACCGTCGGAGTCAGGCCTGAAGAAAGCAAGCAACTTTCCATCAGGTGAAAAATTCGGAGCACTATCTTTGTTTCCCCCCGTATAGGCTACGCTAGTCTGAGATTTTAGATCTAATAGCTTTATGTGAGATTCACTTTGCATTGTTTCTTTGTTTATATTCGAAGCGACATATGCTGCACTGCTTCCATCTGGAGAGAATGATGGAGATGATACGGTAGTTACTTGGTATATAATGTCGGACGTTATTGGACTTGTCATAAATAACCTCTTTTAATCAGATGTAACTAGTCCATTATATTCCGAATAACGCTTTGTCTCAACGGCGAATAATTGCAGGTGGTTGACACGTTCACATTCTTGTAACAAAATACATCGGGTTTTGTCCGCAAGGGCAGCCCTTCACTTAACTAATCTAAGTCAGGAGCTTAATGTTTAACTGGATAGCAAACATCTCTTCCAATCGTATGAAAGCCACTTTCGTACTGCTCACATGGATTTTAGTAGTTGCTGGAACGTTTTTAATATCACCTTCTTTGAGTGATGTGAGCAGTGGGCAACCTGAAGAATTTCTTCCCGTCGGAGCGGAATCCGTACGGGCCATGCAACTGGGGGAAGAAAAATACCCTAGTGGAGATGGCATTCCGGCTATTACTGTGTTTTATAGCGAAGACGGATTGAACGCCGACAAGATGAATAAAATTGCTACGTTTGTACAATTTCTTGAGTCCAGGGAAGGACCAGAGTTAGTCCATGGTGTTGTATCTATATTCACTATGCCTGAATTAACCCCTCTATTGGTTTCCGAAGACCAGAAATCTATGACAGTATTGGCAACCGTAAAAGGAGTCCCAAGCAGCAAGGCCTTCCAGGATGCAGTTGACATAATGGCAGAAAGAGCGCGAACGATTGGAGGTGAAGTGCAGGTGCAGACTGGTGTCACTGGGCCAGCATCCGTTCTTACTGATGCAGTAAAAGTCTTTCAATCTATTAATGGTCAAGTAACCTTTGCCACGGTTGTTTTGGTCCTTGTAATTTTGTTTGTTATTTATAGAGCTCCAGGTCTTGTATTCATTCCGCTTTTTGCGGTTGGGACTGCTTTGATCCTAGCTCAAGCCTTGTCAGCTTTGGTCACTGATAATTTTGGTTTAGCGATAAACAATCAGGTTACTTCAATAATGTCTGTTTTGCTGTTTGGTGCAGGCACGGATTACGCACTGTTTATTATTTCGAGATATAGGGAAGAACTTGGTTCGGCAGAGAATAGATTCACTGCTATGACAGAAACTATGAAACGAGTGGCTCCCTCCATTACAGGGTCTGCGTCTACCACAATTGTAGCGATGTTGATTCTAATATTTGCCCTTTCCGGATCATTTAAAACCATGGGTCCCATGCTCGCGTTGGCTATTGCGGTAGTTCTTTTGGCCGGTTTGACGGTGTTACCTGCCACTTTAGTAATATTCGGAAAATGGACATTTTGGCCCTTATCAATGGAAGCCAACATTAGTCGGGCACAAAAGAAAACAATTTGGCATTCTATTGGGCACTTCGTTACAGAGCGTCCTCGACTCGTATTCGTGGGAACAACGTTTGCTCTTATAGTAGCGATCATACCAATATTTTACATGATACCCAGTTTTAATTTTATGGATGGATTTCCGGAAGATGTCGAATCACGTATAGGATACGAATTACTCAAAAAAGGATTTCCAGAGGGTGAACTGGCGCCTGCCTACATTTATATTACTACTGAACAGGGTGAAATAAGAGCATGGCAATCTACTATAGATACAGTTGCGAAAACGGTTGAAAATCACCCTCAGGTAAGTCGAGTGAATGGGGCGTCACCCCCTCCTCCTTATATCGATATGGGGGCTGCATATGCTAGTAGGTATGACTCGTTTGATGGCACTACAATTAGATTGGATGCAATTCTGGATGGAGATCCATATTCTGAAAAATCATTAGAAACAATAGGAGAACTACGAGAAACAATAGATAAACTTCTAATTGAGTCTGGTGATTTAGGCATTGAAGTATTGCTAGGTGGTGAGTCGGCGATCGTTTTTGATGATAAGGCGGCTTTGGATCGTGATACACGGGTATTGGCTCCTATTATTCTCGGTGCGATATTAATTGTTTTAATTTTCTTACAAAGAGCACTTATAGCTCCGCTTTACATGCTATTCAGTATAATTATTTCATATGCGGCTACCTATGGCCTTTCCATATGGTTCTTTCAATCCGTTCTTGGTCATAGTGGCGTCGCTTACGCTAACGGAATTTGGATATTTGTTTTCTTGGTGGCCCTAGGAGCGGATTACAATATCTTCGTTATGTCTCGAATCAGGGAGGAAATAGAATCCAGGGGTTTCAAAGACGGTATTGCTTCGGCGGTTGGAAAAACCGGGGGTGTCGTTACATCGGCAGGCATAATTTTGGCAGGCACATTTTTTGTGCTAACTACTCTACCTTTAAGAGATATTATGCAACTGGGTTTTGCTATTATGCTCGGGGTACTAATTGATACATTCGTCGTACGACCCTTTTTGATGCCTAGTATGGTAGCTATCTGTGGAAAGCTAAGTTGGTGGCCGTCCAAAGAATTGACCTCCAGGTAAGTAGTTATATAACGTAGCTACTTTAATGAGTATAATTAAATAGATTGGAAGTTAACCACTAATGTTATTGAATCAATATTCTTTTATTTGGGTTGGTTTAAGCTTACTTTTTTTAGCAACCTGGACAATTGGGCGCTATTATGGGATGAAAAGTTCTCTAATAGCGGCAACTCTTATACTCTTGGTTCTGCTTTGCCTTCAGCTTGTGCTCAGTACAAAAAATAATGAGATCAATACGATCGTTGAATTTCAAAAGGAAGTAAATGCAAAGCAACCTATATTCATAATGATGTACTCGGACTATTGAATTGGTTGCTTAGCGGCGAAGCCTTTCGTTGATAGGCTCGAAGGTAGAATAGGGAATAACGGTAAAGTATTGCGAATCAATTTTCAGTCAAATTTGGGTAGGCATGTCCGAGAGAAATACCATATTAAAGTAGTACCAACCTACGTGGTTTTGGATCACAATGGAATAGAAAGTTGGCGCGGGACGACGACGCCATCGGTCAGCCTTATGGAATCTCTAGGATGGTAACAGGCATTAGAGATGATGACTGTCGAGGCTGCTCATATTCTTGATTGGGATGACCAAATTGGTTTATTGGAACAGGAAAAAGGGGACATAGCTATATTTGCATTGAATCATGCTTATTTATAAGCTGAAGCCTTGATGGTTAGCAACTTGATCTATTCAGGGGTAAAGAATTTGGCTCATACCGTAAGAATTGAAGGAAAAGTCATTTTCAGACAGGGCAGGAGCACCGTATTCGACGAGGAAAAGGTTATAATGGATGCGAAAGAAAGGCAAGCACGGACGCTGAGTGACTCAGGGCTTGCGAAGCCAATAGGGGTCAATGCCTATTGGCCGACTCTGTAACAGAATCAAGGAGGCAAAGTGTGGTTGTATGATCAAGTGATTGGGATGCAATTGTTATTTTGAAAAATATCATGAAAAACTTATTATCGTTTCCACATCCAGTAAATGAAATAGCGGCGAGGTGGGTTGCTGCTATGGTAGCGACTCTATCCTTAACCATAATACTGACTAATTACTACTGGCTAACCATTTTATTGGCGTATGGCTTCCTAGCACGCGTTTTAACCGGACCCAAATTGAGTCCGTTTGGCCTGATTGCAACAAAAGTAGTTGTTCCTTTGATGGGTAATCCTACTAAGCTGGTAGCGGGGCCACCGAAACGATTCGCTCAGGCAATTGGCCTGCTGTTTGCCGTGGCAGCATTAGTCTTAAATTATTTGCTTGATGCGGCTATGGGTGCAGAGATTGTCCTCGGGACTCTAACAGGTTTTGCCTTGTTGGAATCCCTGATGGGCTTTTGCACAGGATGCTATGTATTCGGTTATTTTATGAAATGGGGTTTGATTCCAGCAGAAACCTGCAGGAAATGTGCGGACATTAATTTTGGTCGTGACTGATTCCTAGATGTATAGACCGTGGCTGCTTATAATATCGACCATTTTATTATTAACAATTGGTTGCGACGACCAAATCAATGGCGTGAGCGAGTTCATGGATACGGTATCGGAAGCGACTGAGACTGATAATTTTGAGAATATGTCTTTATCTGACGAACAGCGAGTAACCCTTTTTGCAA